>JBMOHS010000111.1:0-13233 GCA_049317725.1 Blastocatellia bacterium | reverse complement strand
CAAGGGCCGTAGCTCCCGGCGCAAGGGCCGTAGCTCCCGGCGCAAGGGCCGTAGCTCCCGGCGCAAGGGCCGTAGCCCATGCTGGAAGCTTGTAGAGGCAGCCCCTCTTTTGCCCAAGCTGCTCAAGAAAACCACGGGCAGCAAGTCCCTGTAACATTCTCGAGATCTCGACGGGATGTTCTGAGCGGAGTAACTGGAGCCGCGCATTGGTCACCCCACCTTCGAGGTCAGCCATCACTAGTGTCTGCACTTCGATTGGAGTCAATAAGTCGAAATCCAACCCGAACAACTGCCGCAACCGAATTTCCGACGCTGGGGGCATCAAACTGACCATTGGCAGCACAAATTTTACTCTATCAGGTTGGGTCGTTTCCCTGATGGCCGGGGATCTCCATTGCTGGGATTCCCAGCCACGGCGAATCTTGTCGATACCTGAACCAGCCTTGTCACCAGCTCCAATCATTTGAAACATCCGCTGGAGACTTGGATTCCGGCATTCGCTAATGGCTCCCTGCCGAAGCTGCTCGACCGAAACCAGCAGCGTCCCCGGGTTCGACAATTCAATCCTGTCGAGGAACAACTCTATCACTACGCCACCCATTCCACGGTAGTCGGCATGGATTAGCGCATTGACGAGGGCTTCCTGAATCGCTTCGTGGACAGGTGATTGACCAGAACGAACAGGATCAGAAAACAACTCAGAGGAATTCAGAAGATAGCCAAACGGCAGCTTCAGATTGGCTGTCAGTTTGGGGTACACTTTCTGGAAAAATTGGAACAGATTCGGAATCCAAGTGCCGTCAAGAGTGACCCGATCCGTCCAGCGATCTGCGATGGAATTGGTCGGGCGTTCCCGGTAATCCACATGGTATTTCAGTCCGGATGACGCATCTGTCAAGGCGTCTTCGTTTCCGAACATCAGCAATCCGGCGACCGTCAAACCCTGATCACCTGACGCCCGATTTTTCGACCAGCCTCCGAGTTTCTGTAAAAAGCCTTCAGTGTCTTCATTCAACCACACATGGTTCGGATGCCGGGCCGAGAACCGGTTGCGGTACTGTCGGATCGTCTCCGCATCAAGATCGGCGAGAGTGAAGTTCGCAAGGATTTGGCTATCTGCCGCCTCAGGAGATTGATCCGCCAGCATTCGTCCAACTTCATCAGGCTGACACTTATAATCTCCTTCGTAGTTTCGGCGGTATGTGCCTCCGATCGGATTTTGTCCAGTATAAACCGGTCGCTGCCGCCGACTGGCACGTGGTACTTGGATGACCAAGACTTGCTTATCGCCAATCCCGGTCAAACGTACCGATCGTTCCACCAGCACGTTGACGTTGACTCTGCCTCGATTGTTGACCGTGTCCCAACAGGTCTTCAACATCTGAGCTGGATTCTTCAATCCTTCAACGAGGAACCCTTCCAATGCTTCACTGATTCCCAAAACGATGGTCCCGCCATCAGTGTTGGCCATCGCTGAGTAGGTCTCCCAAACGTTTGCTGGAAAACCCCCTTTGGCAGATTTGAATTCCCAGTCCGCACTTTCTCCAGCCTGAACAGCCTCAAGAATGTCGTTTGCCTTCATTCGTCATCCTCTCCATCCACCAAGCTGAAAGGCTTGTAATCTCTTCTTACACGTTTATCATTTTTTCTTGTTTGATCTGAACATCGCTATTAGGCCATGAGAATGATACGCAGACAATGCGCCAATTGTGCCTGACGCTCGAACAATCAGCGACGCATATGCTCTGCCGCCCCAAAGACTCATCCTTCAATCATTACTGAGCAGATTGATGGTGTTCCAGTCGAGAGCGCCCGATCGTGACCAACAAGGACGGGTCGGAGTGGCGGCTCATCGTCTTGCCTTGCCAATTTGACGTGACGATCACGTAGTCCTTGCGCCCTTGTGATAGCCGTCGGGTCAAGAGCAGGCATAGAGGCATTCCCTGGCCAGCGACAGTCTCCTCAGCGGGAGTGTCAATGGCGACTTGATCAACCCGCTTCTCGCCCCAAGGTCAACTAATGACCTGCAGAGTCAGGAGGAGGAGAGCAGCTTTCGGGCAGCGTCAATCGCCTCGTCGAGGGAGGTCACCTGATCATCGAGCTGCATCTCGTAGACGAGTCGCGTGAGTTGGCCGACCTGAGGGCCGGGCTCGAGGCCGAGGGCGAGGAGGTGGCGACCGAGGAGGAGTGGGGCGGGTGCGGCGACTTCGAGGTGGAGATCTTCGACACGCGCGCGAAACCAGGCGAGGGCGCTGGTCGGAGCGAGGATGGCCGACTCGACGCGCGCGAGGAGCCCCGGTTCGACCGCGAGGGCGAGGCGGCGGAACTGGCCGTTGGAGATCGGCCTTCCCGCCTCTTCCTCGTGGTGCCAGCGGGCAGGGAGTCCGTGGTGGGCGTGGAGGGCGAGGATCTGCCGCCGGACATCATACTGCCCGAGACGCTGCAGCCGGAGGCTCTCGAGAAAAGCTCCCGGATCGGACATCGACCAGCAGAGGAGCGCGAGCATGACGGCCACTCGCTTCGGGTAGGGCAGGTCGTCGATCTCGGCCCGGCCCGCATCGAGAGCCGTTCCGAGGCGGGTCAGGTCGTCGACGTTGCACTGCGGCAGCAGCTCTGGCCAGAGCCGATCGAGGACGCCGAGGTCGGAAGCGGCGTGCAGCCCGATCGAGGGGGTCTGTGCCTGGAGGAGCCATTTCTCGACCTCGCCCCAGATGCGCTCCGCCGGGAGATCCGAAAGGTCGATCGTGCGGCAGAGGGCGACCGTTGCCGGTTCAATCGTGAAGGAGAGACGGGCAGCAAACTGCACCAAGCGCAGGACACGCAGGCTATCCTCGACAAAGGTGGCGGGATCGACGACCCGCAGCCGTCGCGCAGCGAGGTCCTCCTGTCCGTGGTAGGGATCGAGCAGCTCGCCCGTCAGCGGGTCGAGCATCATGGCATTGATCGTCAGATCGCGCCGTCGCGCCGCCTCTTCGAAGGACATCGACGGATCGCCCGTCACCAGAAACGCGCGGTGGCCGCGCCCGATCTTCGATTCGCGGCGCGGCAGGCTGACGTCGACGACCAGCGATGGGGATCCCCCACCGGCCGGGAGGCGGACTTTGTAGACGGTATAGGCCTCTCCGACGCTGTTGACCGGGCCGAGACGCGCGAGCAGCGCGCGGAGGGGCACCGCCTCCAAGCGGTAGACCTCCAGATCGTAATCGGAGCGCTCGCGGCCGAGCAGGTAGTCGCGGACCCAACCTCCGACGAGGAGGGCGCGTCCGCCGGCCTCCGCCACGGCCTGGCACAAGCCAAGAATCGAGGGCGCAATCATGCGGTTGGAGAAGAGGTGAGCGACGGGGGAACGAGCGGCACGTCCGGCTCGGCCACCGAGGCGATGTTGAGCAGGCGGGCCTCGTCGAACGAAGACCCGATCAGCTGCATCCCGATCGGCAAGCCGGCCCGGCTCAGCCCACACGGGACATTGATCGCCGGGAGTCCGGCGAGGTTGACCGTCACCGTGTAGATATCGCCGAGATACATCTCCAGAGGCCCCGCACTCTTCTCTCCGATGCGGAAGGGGGGAGTCGGTGCGGTCGGCGTGACAATCGCGTCGCAAGAGGCAAAGGCTTGCCTGAAATCATCCCCAAGCATCGCCCGCACGCGCTGCGCCTTCTCATAGTAGGCGTCGTAGTAGCCAGAGGAGAGGACGAAGGTGCCGAGCATGATGCGCCGCTTGACCTCGGCACCAAACCCCTCGTCGCGGGTCCGCCGGTACATCTCGGAGAGGGAACGGGCGTCGGAGGTTCGGTAGCCGTAGCGCACCCCATCAAAGCGCGCGAGGTTGGACGAGGCTTCCGCCGTCGCGATGATGTAGTAGACGGCGATGACGTGGCGCATGTGCGGGAGGTGGACCTCGACGATCGAGGCACCCCGCGCGGCGAGCCGCTCGATGCCGGCCTCGACGTGGGCACGGACCTCCGGATCGAGCCCCTCACCGAAACATTCTGGAGGAACCCCGATGCGGATCCCGGTCAGGTCCCCGGTCAGCGAAGCAAGGTAATCAGGAACGGGGACGTGAGCAGAAGTGGCGTCGTGGGGATCGTGGCCCGCAATCACGCCGAGCAGGCGCGCGGCGTCGCGCACCGTCCAGGCGAACGGGCCGATCTGGTCGAGCGAAGAGGCGAAGGCCACCAAGCCATAGCGCGAGACGCGCCCGTAGGTCGGCTTGAGCCCGACCAGCCCGCAGAACGAGGCCGGCTGACGGATCGAACCGCCGGTGTCCGAGCCGAGGGAGACAGGGACCATCCCACTCGCAACGGCGACCGCCGACCCTCCTGAGCTGCCGCCCGGAACGCAATCATCATTCCAGGGGTTGCGCGATGGGCCATAGGCAGAGTTCTCCGTCGATCCTCCCATGGCGTACTCGTCAAGGTTGGCCTTGCCGATGAGGATCGCCCCGGCGGCCTCGAGCTGACGAACGACCGTCGCACTGTACGGTGGGGCATAGTCGGCGAGCATGCGCGAGCCACACGTCGTCCTGATCCCCGCCGTGCAGAGGTTGTCTTTGATGACGATCGGGATCCCGGCGAGCGGCTGTCGGTCGAGCAACTCCTGGATGGTCGAATCCATCGCAGCCGCGGCGGCGAGCGCCTCGTCGCGGGTGACGGTCAAGAGGGCGTTGAGTCGGCCATTCTGCTGCTCGACTCGGTCGAGCGCGGCTTGGCAGATCTGCGACGGAGTGGCCTCTCCCGTCGCGTAGCGGCGGTGAATGTCGTCAATGGTGCGTGCGTCTGTCACGTCTCCCTCTCCAATCTGGGGATCCCGAACTTGTCCGGGGCCTCGTCATCCCCCGATCACGCGGGGAACCGTGAAATGGCCCTCTTCGGCATCGGGTGCCGCGTCGACCGCGGCCTCGGTGCCGAGACTTGGCGGCCACCCTGGAAGAGGGCCATCCTCCCGTGTCGCGGGCGAGGTGCCGACCTCGCCGGCGCTGCGTGCCCCCCAGGGCTCGACGGCGGCGGTGTCCACTTCGTTGAGGCAGTCGATGTAATCGACAATCTCGGCCAGTTGGGAGGGGAAGGAGAGCTTCTCCTCCTCCGTCAATTCCAGATTGGCCAGCCGGGCAATCTTTTCAATCTCGTCCAAGGTGATCGGCATTCGTCATTCTCTCTGCACGGTGAATTGTCACAGGAATCCGGAGAGGGCACCATCCATCGTCGTCAAGACCCACTGGATTGGGAATGGCGCTCCTCAACGCGCTCGATCGACCGGGCCGCCGCGTGGAGGAAGATGGCCCGCAGCTCCGGATCCCGAATCGCCGCAGCATCCTCCTCCAAGCTCTCCATCAAGGCTTCGGTCCGATGGAAGGGGAAGGGAGCTGGTGCGACGACCGACTGGGCCGCCTCAATTCGCCCCGGATCGATCTCGAAGACCACCCGGGTGACAAGGGGAGAGCCGAGCAACCTCCCGATCCGGGCAAGATACTCAGCAGCGAGCTGCTCGAGCTGCGTCTTCCAGGTACGATCGAGCACGGCAATCCGCAGGTGCTGCCCTTCGAGTGCCAGTGGAGCCGTCGCCGAGACCACTCCCGGCCCCGCCACTTGGCGCCAGACCGCAAAGACCAGCTGCTCCCGGACGACAGCGTCGTCCCCAGACTGACGCAACAGGCCCGGGATTGCTTGTAAGAGGCTCTGCATCTTCTTCTCCGGCGTTTCCGCCTCACCTGACTCTCCGGCCAACACCCCGCTCGACTTCCGGGAGCGGGCATGGTCAAATCTTTCCCTTCCGGAATGGGGGTCAGTGTAGAGGAAAAGACGGGCTGGAACAAGACGCGGGCCGGGGATGGCCCCGCCGTGAAGGGCTGGAGACAGGAGAAACAAAGATGCAGGAAGGGGCCAAGCTGGTTCTAGCGTCAGGCTCCCCACGGCGGGCAGAGCTGCTGCGCGCCGCGGGAATCGACTTCACCATCGAGATCGCCGATGTCGATGAGACCCCGCTTGAAGGGGAGGCCCCGGCGGCCTATGTCGCCCGATTGGCACTGGCCAAGGCCACGGTGATCGCCCAGCGGCGTGGGCCGGGGCATCGCGTCCTCGGAGCCGACACCACGGTCGTCATCCAGAACCAGATCATCGCCAAGCCGATCGATGCCGAAGACGCCAGACGGATGCTGCAACAGCTCAGCGGTCAGTGGCACGAAGTCCTGACCGGGATCGCTCTCGTCGACGGAGACGAAGAGCGAACCGAGGTCGAGACGACCCGCGTCGAGTTTGCTCCCCTGACCCCCGCCGAGATCGATTGGTACGTGGCCACTGGCGAGCCGATGGACAAGGCCGGCGCCTATGGCATTCAAGGATATGCTTCCCGCTTCATTGAGCGGATTGAGGGGAGCTACGCCAATGTCGTCGGACTGCCGGTCCATCGGGTCTACCGGTTGCTGAGGGAAGTGCTTCCCGAGACCCACCAATAAAAGAGCGGGAGAGGATCACCTCCTCCCCCGCACTGACTGCTCTCACCACTCGCGGTGTCGATACCAATGATCAAAAGATTCCATTCAATTGGAGGATGTGTCCCATCTTCTCCTTCTTTGTCAGAAGGTAGCGGTGGGCTGGCTCCTCGGCATTGATCTCGAGCGGAACCCGTTCGACGACCTCAAGGCCTGCCTCGCGAAGGGCCTGCAGCTTCTCCGGATTGTTCGACATAAGGCGGATCCGGTGGGCGCCGAGCTGACGAATCACTTCGGCACATTGCGAATACTCGCGCTGGTCGATGTCAAAGCCGAGGAGCAGGTTGGCCTCGATCGTATCGGCACCCTCGTCCTGCAAGGCGTAGGCACGGATCTTGTTGATGATGCCGATGCCCCGCCCTTCCTGATGCTGGTAGACGATGACGCCTTTGCCCTCTTCCTGCACCATCTCCATCGCCCGTTGGAGCTGCGGTCCGCAGTCGCATTTGAGCGAATGGAAGACATCTCCCGTCAAACACTGGGAATGAATGCGAACCAGCGTCGGTTCCATCGCCTCAATCTCGCCCTTGACGAGCGCGACAAACTCCTCCCCATTCGCGGTATCCCGGAATCCAATGATCCGGAATGGTCCAAACTCGGTCGGGAGGTTGGCCTCGGCCTCCCGGGAAATGGTCGTCGCGGCGACCCGGTTGCGCATTAACATGTTCTTCGATCCAATTGTTGCTCGGTCGAGATTCGCTAGATCTTCGATCATCACCCTTCCATTCTCCACGATTCCTCCTCGCGATTCCTCTACCACTCGTCGCACGAAGCCCGACGTCGCGGCCTCGTCTCCTCGATGTTGCATTGGATTATTTATTGTCTCGTCACCATCGTTCTTTCTCTGCCTTGGCCTCATTCCATCCTTCCCTTAAAGACTACTCGATGACTATAGGAGAGGACCGAAAGTCGGTCAAGATCCCGCCAAAAGAACAATGTCACAAGCGTGAAACGTCTCTACCCTTTGAAAGACAAGGCGAACAATAGGGGAGGGGGATGGTAGGATGATCACGAGGGGATGGCGAAGTTATCACAAGGGCGGGATTGGCCGGGGAAGAGACGATGAGATATGGATGGGGCATGGTCGGGCTGGCGATCGCCAACGGCATCTGGATCGTCAGATGGCTGGCACCGGGGCTGACCCGAGCAGAATGGGTGGCGGGCGGGGTTGTCACGGGGCTGGCAGGGCTCGCCTGGACGGGCTTTCTCTTCGCGTGGATGGTTGGATTGAACGCCACGTCGATCGGTTGGACCGTGGCCACGCAGGGGCTGCTGTTGCTGGGATGGATCGTCTGGAAGTGGCGGCAGGGTTGGAGGGGACAAGGCCTGACTCGTCTGAGGTTGGCTGGATCCTGGTCGGAAGCGACGTGGTGGGCGGGCTGGACGCTCTTCTTCGGCTGGCTCTTCGGACGGGTCTGGCAGATCGGAGAGTCTGGAGCGATCGAGACCGCGCCCGCGACCAACTATGGAGACCTGGCGTTTCACGCCAGCCTCATCACCTCCCTGGCCTGGGGGGAGAACCTGCCGCCCGAGAATCCGATCTATTTCGGCCTCCCGTTGACCTATCCCTTTCTGATCGACTTTTTGACAGCGCTCTTTTTGCGTTGCGGTGTGGAGTGGCGGGAGGCATTCCTCATCGGGAATCTCCCGTTGGCGCTGGCACTGATCGGACTGGTCGAGCAGTTGACAAGGAGGTGGAGCGGAGGCAACCGAGTTGCCGGACGCCTCGCGCCCCTTCTGTTCGTCTTGAGCGGTGGCCTGGGGTGGTGGCGTTTTGGGGAGGATCTCGCCGCGTGGTGGCGGAACGGGGGCCTGGGCCGGGAGGGAATCGTCTGGTTTTTGACCCACCTACCGGCGACCTACACCATCGGGAATGAGCTGTCGATCGCCGGTCACCCGGTCGCCTTGCAGTACGGAAACCTCTTGACGACCCTGCTGGTCCCGCAGCGGTCGTTCCTCTTCGGACTGCCGATGGTGGCCTTGGTGCTCCTCCTCTGGCGGACAGCCTTGGTCGAGTCTCCCGCCGGCGGGCGGGGGAGCTGGCGGGTGATGGGACTGGCCGGTGCGCTGACCGGCCTGCTACCGCTGCTGCATGCCCATGGCTTCCTCGCCGTCATCCTCGCGAGCCTGCCGATGATGGTCCTCTACCGAGGCCGCACCTGGATCGCCTTTCTCGTCCCCGCGGGGCTGCTCGCCCTGCCGCAGGCGCTCTGGCTCGGACAGTCCCGGATTCGCCAGACCCTCTTTCAATTCCAGCCCGGTTGGGAGGCGGGATCGACCCACCCGGTGCTCTTCTGGCTGGTCAATAATGGAGGCTTTCTCCTCGTCCTGCTCGCCACGCTCGCCCTCTTTTCAAGACGGCAGGGGTGGCAGGGGTGGCAGGGGTGGCAGGGGTGGCAGGGGTGGTGCAATCATGCCAGCCGGTTCTACTGGCCCTTCGCCACTTGGTTTCTGGTGCCGAACCTGGTCTTGCTGGCCCCGTGGGCGTGGGACAATATCAAGGTGCTGGCCTACTGGGCCCTGGCGTCGAGTTGCGTGGTGGCGATGGGGATTGCGTGGCTGCTTGGAGGAGAGACGCCACTGGGCCGCCCGTGGGGCCAGGTGCTGGGCCTGGGTCTGGTGATCCTCTTGACCCTGGCAGGAGGGCTCGATGTCGCGCGCGGGCTCTCGCCAGCGGAGCGGGTCCCGCTCTTCAGCGCGGCCGATCAGGAGGTCGCGCAGCGGATCCGCGAGACGACGCCGCCGGCCGCACGGATCCTCCACGCCCCGATCCACAACGGCCCGGTCGCCCTCTCTGGGCGGCGCTCGTTGATGGGCTATGCGGGCCATTTGTGGAGCCACGGCATTGACTATCAGGCGCGGGAGGAGGACCTCCAGCAGATCTTGAGAGGCAGAGAGGAGGCCACCGATCTTCTTGCCAAGTATCGGATCGAGTATGTCCTGATCGGGCCAGCGGAGATGGCGCTCTCCCCACCGGCGTGCCTCTCCTGCTTTTCGGCCCGCTATCCGGTTGTCTTTGAAGTGGCGGGTACGCGCCTCTTCCACATTCGTCATCGACCATGAATTCAGCTTCAGCTTCCCACTTCGTCGAAGTCGCGATTCCGTTGCCCGTGCATCAGACCTTCACCTACCGAGTCCCGGCAGGAATGGCCGAGGCCGCCCAGTCGGCAGAGAGCGGGACGGGAATCCAGCGCGGGTGCCGGGTGATCGTCCCCTTTGGCAAGCGGATGTTGACGGGCTATGTCGTCGAAGTGATGGAGACGATCGAGCAGACAGGCCAGTCGGCAGAGGAACTGAAAGAGGTCGAGGAGCTGCTCGAGGTCGTCCCGCTGATCTCCGAGGAGATGATCGGCCTGACCAAGTGGGTCGCCGACTACTACTATGCGCCCTGGGGAGAGGTCCTCAAGGCGACCCTTCCGGCAGGGATCAACATCGACACGGAGTGGATTGTCTCCGCCACCGAGGAGGGCCGAGAGAGCATATCGACCTCCTCGACCGGGAGAGAAGCGGGCGACGACCGCCGACGGACAATGCGCCGCAAGATCCTCGAGGCGATCCTTGCCGCGAGCGAGCTGCGCGTCGCGGACTTGGCGCGGACCTTTGGAAAAGGGCCCGTGACCACGGCCCTCCGGGCGCTCGAGGAGGCGGGGCTGGTGCGAATGGAGCGGCGTCGCCAGCGGCCGACAGTCCAGACACGGCGGCAGCAGGCGGTCCGCCTGCTCGACCGGTCGGGAGAGGGAGAGACGGGGAAGCCGCTCGGGGAGTCCCAGCAGCGGCTGCTCGGGACGCTGCGGGTCCCTCCCGCGGTGGCGGGAGTCCTGCCGTTGAGTGAGGCGTTGTCGATCGCTGGGGTGAGCCCCTCGGTCGTGCGAACGCTTGAGAAGCGTGGCTATGTCGAGGTCTTCAGCCAAGTAGTGCGGCGGGACCCGCTGGCCCACCTCGCCCAGGGCGAACGGGGCGCGGGGCCAGAGCGCCTCATCTTGACCGAGGCGCAGACGGAGGCGCTGCGGGCGATCAGCGAGGCGATCGACGGGGAGGCCTACCGGGCCTTTCTGCTGCACGGCGTGACGGGCAGCGGGAAGACGGAGGTCTACCTGCGCGCCATGCAGTGGGCCCTCGAGCGGGGACGCTCGGCACTCCTGCTGGTGCCGGAGATCTCCCTGACGCCGATGGTGGCACGGCGGCTGCGCAGCCATTTCGGAGACCTCGTGGCGATCCTCCACTCCTCGCTCTCCGAGGGGGAGCGGCTCGACGAATGGGAGCGGCTGCGACGAGGGGAGGCCCGCATCTGCATCGGTGCCCGTTCGGCCGTCTTTGCCCCTCTGCAGAACCTCGGGCTGATCGTCATCGACGAGGAGCACGAGACGTCCTACAAGCAGGATGAGTCCCCTCGCTATCACGGTCGCGATACGGCGATCATGCGGGCCAGTCGGCTGGGGGCGGTGGTGGTCCTCGGGAGCGCGACCCCGTCGATGGAGTCGTTTCACAACGCACAGACGGGCAAGTACAGCTATCTTCCACTGGCGGAGCGGATCGGGGCGCGGGCAATGGCCCGGGTCGAGACGATCGACATGCGGACGGTCTTCACGCGACACGGGCGCCAGCAGGTCTTCTCCGACGAGTTGAAGGAGGCTATTCGCGAAACGGCGGCGCGGGGAGAGCAGTCGATCGTGCTCTTGAACCGCCGGGGATTCTCGTCGTTTCTGCTCTGCCGGAGCTGCGGCCACACCTCGCGATGCCGGAACTGCGCGGTGACCCTGACGTATCACCGCCAGCAGGCGCGGCTAGTCTGCCATTACTGCAACTACGCCGAGCGGATCCCACAAGCGTGCCCTGACTGTCAGGGCGGCTTTCTGCACTATGTCGGGGAGGGGACGGAGCAGATCGAGGCGCAGTTGCGCTCGCTCTACCCGGAGTTGCGGATCGGGCGACTCGACCGGGACACAACACGCCGGCGCGGGGCCTTCGAGAAGATCCTCGGAGAGTTCGCGACCGGCGAGATCGACCTGCTCGTCGGGACCCAGATGATCGCCAAGGGACACGACTTTCCCAACGTCACCCTCGTCGGAGTGATCTCGGTCGATGCCGGCCTGGGCATGCCCGATTTCCGCGCGGCGGAACGAACGTTCCAGTTGGTGACCCAAGTTGCGGGACGGGCCGGCCGTGGGGAGAAGGCTGGCCGGGTCCTCCTGCAGAGCTACTTTCCAGACCATTATGCCCTGCAGTATGGTGCGGATCAGGACTATGCCCGGTTCTACCAACACGAGATCCACTACCGGGAGGAGATGCGCTACCCGCCGTTCGCCATCCTCATCAACATCCTGATCCGGCACGAGGAGTTGGCGCGGGCGGCGGCGACCGCCTCCGAGCTGGCTACCCGGATCAAGGCGGCAGATCGGGAGCGGGTCCTGCGGGTTCTCGGGCCGGCCAGCGCGCCACTCGCCCGGCTCAAGGGCGAGCATCGCCTCCAGATTCTGATCAAGACGCGGCACCGTCGCGCGGCGCGCGAGGCCCTCGACGCCGCCCTCGCCGGGCTCAAAGAGGGGGGGGAAGGCGGAGGTGACCCTCGCCTCATCACCATCGACATGGATCCGATCAGCCTCATGTAGCCGAGGGGAAGAGGGGAAAGGATCGCCAAGGGGGCGGCGAGCCCTTCTCCAGTTTACTTTGCCCGAGCCACGGACTACGATTTTCGCGCGATGAGAGAATGGAGAAGGTCAATCTGGAGCACGGGGGCTTGGCTGGTCCTGAGCGCTGTACTGGCGCTCGGCCAGGGAGCCACTGCCATCTCGGCGCTGCTGGCGATCGAAGATCCGGCGGCGCGGATTGTCGCGCTCGAATCCTTTCTCGGACCGCGGACCTCAGCGGCAGATCGCCAAACGGCGCGCGAAGCGATCGTCGCGAGCCACGCCCAATTGGCAGAACGGCACCTGCGGGAGAACAACATCGAGCGGGCGGTGCGCCACTTCCGCGACGCGATCGAGCGATTGCCAGAGACCATTCCGGACCCCTTCTTTGTCTCGACGGTGATCCGAATTCCCCAGGCGACCTCAATGCGCGGTTACCGGACCGAGGCGGTCCTCCTTGCACGATCGATCGAAAAGCGGGCGAGTGTCGCCGATGACTCGCGCAAGCTGGGCGCGATCGGGGAGTACTACCTGACGATCGAGGCCTCGGCGGACGCGATCCGGACGCTCGAGGCGGCGGTACGGATCGTCCCGACAGAGATCGAGTTGCGTCGTCTGCTGGCGAGTGCCTACCGCATGGGGCTGCAACTCGACGAAGCCGTCGCGGAGTACCAGCGAATCCTTGGCCAAGCCCCGACTGATGGACGGGCCCTCTACGAGCTGGCCAATCTCTACCGCGCCCACGGGGCCTACGAGGAGGCGATCGCCCTCTACCAGCAACGCCTCGAACGGGAGCCTCGGCACGAGCCGAGCCTCAAGGGGTTGGTGATTGCCTATCTCGCGCTGGGCGATCCGGGGCAGCAGGGCGCCGCTGCGCTCGCCCGGCTGCGGCAGGGGGCCCCGACGCCGGAGGAGGCAACCCGGGATGTCTCTTTCCAGACCCAGCTCGCCTTCCACTACCTGCTCCAAACACAATCCAACCGGAACCGGTTGCAGGAGGCACGCGAGGCCGCCGATGCCGCGCTGGCAATCGAGCCGCGCTATGCCTGGGCGCGAATCGCGGCGGCCGAGGTCGCCTTGGCGGAAGAACGCTACCTCGACGCCGAGCGGCATCTGCTC
>JBMOHS010000110.1:0-13565 GCA_049317725.1 Blastocatellia bacterium | reverse complement strand
TCTCTCGCCCCTCGTCCCTCGCCCCTCACCCCTCGCCCCTCACCCCTCACCCCTCGTCCCTCACCCATCGCCCCTCGCCCCTCTCCCATCGCCCCTCACCCTTGGCAGCAGTTCTCTGGTATAGTCATCCCCGCGCACTGGTTCGGTCCAAGTTTTCACAGCAGAAATCTGGCGAAACAAGCGATAACCTGTACGATCGCAATTATTTACAAAAACTCACCGACCATCTTGGGAAGAGGGGCTCGATGGGGTCCTGAGGGGTCGGAGCCGCGTCGAGTGAACGCAAAGGAGGGACGGAAAGATGGGGAGACGATGGGGAATGGGATGGTGTTGGATCGTGCTGGTGGCAGGGGGAGCCTGGGCCCAGGAGGTACCAGTGTCCCGAGAGATGCAGATCGCCTCGGCGGTGCTGGCCCTTCCGGCGGAGTACCGGGAAGGGGCAGGCGTGCTGGGCTATGACGAGAAGGGGCGGGTAGTGGAGTTGCGGGCCGGCCAGAACGAGATGATCTGCCTTGCGGATCGCCCCGGGGACCGGGCTTTCAGCGCCGCCTGCTACCATCGGGAGCTCGAGCCCTACATGGCACGGGGCCGCGAGCTGGAAGCCCAGGGAATCAAGGGCCCAGATCGCAACGAGGGTTATCGTTGGAAAGAGATTCGCGAGGGGCGATTAAAGATGCCAGCGGCGCCGCGAATGCTCTACGTGCTCTCTGGGAAATCGTACGATGAGACCAGCGGGTCGGTCGTCGACGGGGTCGTTCGCTGGGTGATCTATGTTCCAGGCGCGACGACGGAGTCGCTCGGTCTCTCCTCGAAGCCGAAGCGCGGGGAGCCCTGGTTGATGGATGCGGGCACTCCTGGGGCGCACATCATGATCACGCCGAAGTAGCAGCGGGGCAGACAAGTGGCGTCAGGAGACGCGGACGGAGATGGTCGCGATGCTCATGAAGATGACAGTGATTGGAGTGGTGCTGCTGACACTGGGGGTAACCACGGACATGGCGCCGCTGGAGAGTTACACGCCACGGGAGCGGAGCCACTGGGCCTATGTCAAACGCGGGGCTCCGGCGGTGCCGGAGTTGAGTGCGTCAGCGGATCGTGGCTGGGTCCGAAATCCGATCGACGCCTTCGTCCTCGCGCGGATGGAGCGGGAGGGGTTGCGACCGGCACCGGCGGCCGACGAGATGACGCTGGTCCGACGTCTCTACTTCGATCTGCACGGCCTGCCCCCGACGCCAGAGGAGCTGGAGGCCTACCGGCGTGACCGGTCCCCTGACGCTTGGGCACGGCTGGTCGACCGCCTGCTGGAGAGCCCACGTTACGGCGAACGATGGGCGCAGCACTGGATGGATGTCGTTCGTTACGCGGAATCGGACGGGTTTGAGTACGACACCCACCGCAACGACGCATGGCGTTATCGCGACTATCTCATCCGCGTCTTCAATGAAGATCGACCCTACGACCGCTTCATCACCGAGCAGTTGGCTGGTGACGAGCTCTGGCCGACCGATGAGGAGGCGCTGGTCGCGGCCGGCTTCAATCGACTTGGGCCCCTGCGCAAGAACGCCGGCAACCAGGATGTGGCGAGCAGTCGCAACGAGGTGCTGACAGAGATGACCAATGTCGTCGGGGCGGCGTTTCTGGGCGTGACCCTGGGCTGCGCACGCTGTCACAACCACAAGTTCGACCCGATCCGGCAGAGCGACTACTACCGGATGCAGGCCTACTTTGCCCCGGCCTTCGAACGGGAGCATCCGCTCTCGACGGCTGCTGAACAGGCCGCGTGGAAGGCGCAGGTCGAGCCGTTGGAGAAGGAGATCAAGCAGGTCAACGACGCCCTCAAGCCCTTCGCCGACAAGATGGACGCGGAGAGCAACTTCAAGCGGGGCGATCTGATGCGGCAATTGACCGAGCTGAAGGGCCGCCTGCCGGCCCCCTTGCCAGTGATCCACACGGTCAGCAACCTGCCCGAGAAGCGGTCTCCGATGCACCTGCTGGTGCGGGGGGAGTACGAGAAGAAGGGGCCACGAATTGGGATGCGGGCACTCGGGGTGCTGCTCCCGGAGGGGACCCCAGAGATCCCTGCGGAGACAGCGACGCCTCGCGCGGAGTTGGCGAAGTGGATTGTCGATCCCGACAACCCGTTGACCGCGCGGGTCATGGTCAACCGGATCTGGCTCCACCATTTTGGACGGGGGATCGTCGCGACGCCGAACGATTTTGGCCGGATGGGGAGCCGGCCGAGCCATCCAGAACTGCTCGATTGGCTGGCGAATCAGTATGTCACCAACGAATTCCGGATGAAGCCACTCCACCGGCTGATTCTGACCAGCAACAGTTGGCGGCAGTCCTCGGCCCCGCCGGCCGACCCGTTGGCGCGCGAGCTGCTGCGGAAGAAGGATCCAGAGAACAAGTTCTACTCCCACTTCAGTCGCCAGCGACTTGAAGCGGAGCAGCTGCGAGACGCGATCTTGGCCGTCTCCGGCACGCTCAACCTCCGCACGGGCGGCCCCAGCGTCATGGTGCCGATCGACGCGGGCCTGACCCAGCTCCTCTACAATCCCGCGCAATGGGTCGCCGCCAAGGATCCAGCCGAGTACCAGCGGCGAAGTGTCTACCTCTTCGCGAAGCGCAACCTGCGACTGCCCTTCATGGAAGCGTTCGATGCGCCCGACTTTCAGGCAAGTTGTGCCCGGCGCGAATCGAGCACGCACGCGCCGCAGGCGCTTGAGCTTCTCAATGGGGCCTTCGCCAATGCACAAGCAGAGGCGCTTGCGCGACGATTGGAGCGGCAGGCGGGATCGAACCTCCGTCGCCAAGTCGAGCTGGGATACAAACTGGTGGCTGGACGTCCACCGCGGGCAGCGGAGATGGCAGTAGCGCTCGAGTTTCTCCAGACCCAGCCGCGGCGTGAGTTCGCGCTGGCCTTGCTCAACCTCAACGCTTTTCTGTACATCAACTGAACGGTCGGAGAAGAGAGTGATGACCGAACACTATCGAATCACCCGCAATCGTCGCGAATTTCTCCGCGACTCTTTCGGCGGCTTTGGGATGCTGGCGCTTGGTTCCCTGCTGGAACGCGAGAAGACGTACAATCCGCTGGCACCGAAGCCCCCGCACCACCCGGCCAAGGCGAAGTCGGTCATCTTTCTCTACCTGAGTGGCGGGCCGAGCCAGATGGAGACCTTCGATCCCAAGCCCCTTCTCAACAAGCTGCACGGGGAGAAGCGGCCGGAGTCCTTTGGTGAGGCCAAGTACCAGTTCATCAAGCCGGACGCGCGCCTGCTCGGCACGAAGCGCAGCTTCCGACGGTACGGGAAGAGCGGTCTCGAGGTCTCCGACCTCTTTCCACATCTGGGCGAGCGCGCCGATGATCTGGCGATCATCCGATCGTGCCAAGCCGACATGGTCGTCCACTCCGCCGCCCAGTACCAGCTCTTCACCGGGCGGGTCATTCCGGGCTTCCCGAGCATGGGCTCGTGGGTCATCTATGGCCTTGGAACCGAGTCCGACTCCCTGCCCGCCTATGTGGTGCTGCCCGATCCCAAGGGAGCCCTCGAAGGAGGGACCCCGATGTATGCCAATGGCTTCCTTCCGGCGGTCTACCAGCCGACCGCCTTCCGGGCGGGGAACCAGCCGGTGCTCAACCTCGATCTGCCGGCAGGGGTCCAACTCGAAGAGCGTCGGCAGACGCTGGGCCTGATCAAGCGACTCAACCAGATCGACCTTAGTGCGGAGGACACCGAACTCTCGGCCCGCGTCAGCTCGTACGACCTCGCCTTCAAGATGCAGATGGAGGCCCCGGCGATCTTCGATCTCTCGAAGGAGACGCAGGAGACCCTCGACCTTTATGGGATCGGCAAGAGCCCGACCGACGATTACGGCCGGCGCTGCCTGCTCGCACGCCGGCTGGTCGAGAAGGGGGTCCGCTTTGTCTGTCCGGTCTCAGGCGGCGGAACTGGGCTGACCCAGTGGGACGCGCACGCGGACATCGAGGAGAACCATCTGCGCATGGCGGCACAGACGGATCAGCCGATCGCCGCGCTGTTGACCGACCTCAAGAGGCGTGGTCTCCTCGATTCGACGCTGGTGCTGATCGGGGGCGAGTTTGGGCGCTCACCGGAGTCGGAAGGGAGCAAGGGGCGCGACCATAACAGCCTTGGCTTCACCATGGTCATGGCCGGCGGAGGCATCCGCGGCGGGCAGGTCTACGGCGCGACCGACGAGATTGGGCTGCGGGCGATCGAGAACCCGGTCCACCTGCGTGATCTCCACACGACGATTCTGCACCAACTGGGGCTCGACCAGGATATGCTCAGCTACCTGCACCTCGGACGCGAAGAACGATTGACCGAGGTCCACGGGCGAGTCATCACCGAACTCTTTTGACCGCCCCGAGACACCCTGGAGGGATCGATGCGAGAAACCGAGGAAAAGCTGGCGATCGAGTGGGCTGACATTGAGCGGGCAGAAGCACGGCTCCGAGGGGTGGCCCACCGGACCCCCGTCTTGACGTCGCGCCAATTCAATGAGTCGATCGGGGGGGAGGTCTTCTTCAAGGCGGAGAACTTTCAACGGGCCGGGGCCTTCAAGTTCCGGGGGGCGTACAACAAGCTGGCCAGCCTCTCAGACGAAGAACGGAAGGCAGGCGTCCTCGCCTACTCTTCAGGCAATCACGCGCAGGCGATCGCCCTCGCCGCCGGCCTCTTCGGCATTCCGGCGGTGATCGTCATGCCGGCGGACGCGCCGGCGATCAAGGTCGCGGCGACGAGAGGGTACGGGGGAGAGGTGGTCTTCTACGATCGCTATCGCGAAGACCGCGTCGCAATCGGAGAGCGGCTCTCTGAGGAGCGCGGCCTGACGTTGGTTCCGCCCTACGATGACGCGCAGGTCATGGCCGGAGCGGGCACGACCGCGCTTGAACTCTTGCGGGAGGTCCCGGATCTCGACGATCTGCTGGTCTGCACCAGCGGGGGAGGGCTGCTCGCCGGCTGTGCGGTCGCCGCCCGCCATCTTTGCCCAACCCTGCGCGTCTACGGCGTTGAGCCAGAGGCCGGAAACGACACCTTCCTCTCCTTTCAAAAGGGGGAGCGCGTCGAAATCCCGGTTCCCCAAACGATCGCCGACGGGCTGGCGGTCAATACCCCCGGGAAGAAGACCTTTCCGATCGTCCGCACGCTCGCCGCCGGCATCCTGTTGGTGCGGGACGAAGAGCTGATCGAGACGATGCGATTCATGCTGGAGCGGATGAAGATCCTGGTCGAGCCCTCCGGGGCCGCCGGCGCGGCAGCGATCCGGCATGGCAAGATCTTGGGGCAAGGGCGGCGGGTCGGAGTCATCCTCTCCGGAGGGAATGTGGACCTGACGAGACTGGCCACTTGGCTCCAGAGCGACCGCTTGCCAGAATGAGCGGGGAAACGTAAGATAACTCATTCGTGAATGTACCGAACGCGCACTCCGGGGGACGGGGTACGGCACGTGGGGTCCGAGAGGGGTGCGAGAGACAGCTCCCAGGGAAGAGACCGACAGATTATGTCCTGGTTCAAACGGCAAACAGAGAAGATTGGGGAGCTGGCCCCGCCAGAGGAGCGAACGGTCAAGACAGAGGGCATCTTCGTCAAGTGCGAAGGGGAGAGCTGTGGCGCGACCCTCTACGGGCGCGATCTGAGGGCCAACCTTGAGGTTTGTCCCCGCTGTGGGTACCACTTCCGGATTGGTGCCCGCCAGCGGCTGGCGATGCTCTTTGACGAAGGGAAGTATCAGGAGCTCCATCCCGAAGTCGGCCCGAGCGATCCGCTCGGGTTTGTCGACAAGACGGCCTATCCGGACCGTCTGCGCAAGGCGCAACAGCAGACCGGGATGCTTGACGCGCTGCTCACCGGGGAAGGCCACCTCGAAGGCATTCCGCTGGTCATCTGCGCGATGGAATTTCAGTTCATCGGGGGAAGCATGGGCTCGGTCGTTGGGGAGAAGATCACGCTGGCGATCGAGCACTGCCTCGCGCACCGACTTCCCTTGCTCGTCGTCTCATGTTCTGGCGGTGCCCGGATGCAGGAAGGCGCGCTCTCGCTGATGCAGATGGCCAAGATCTCGGCGGGGCTCGCGCGACTTGACGAGGCGCGGCTGCCCTATCTTTCGCTGATGACCGATCCAACGACCGGTGGCGTGACGGCGAGTTACGCGATGCTAGGAGACCTCAATATCGCCGAGCCGGGGGCGATTATTGGCTTCGCCGGGGCGCGCGTCATCGAGCAGACGATCCGGCAGAAGCTCCCCAAAGGCTTCCAACGCTCTGAATTTCTCCTTGAGCACGGGATGGTCGACGCCGTGGTCGATCGCCGTCAATTACGGGGCTTCCTCCGTCGAGCCCTTCTCTTCATGGGCCCTACGTCCCCCACATCTGAGGAGAGCGCCGCCACACGGCGGTAAGCCGCTCCGCTGAGGCTTCCCGGTGCATCGGTGCCTTCTTCCATTGACGATTATCGTGCTCGCCCTGATGAACGGGGCCTCCGGATCGGCTTGGAACCTCTCCCTGTCCCGATCGACCGGCACGATGGCGCTGGGAGCCCTTCCCTCCCCCACACTCTCCGTCCAGACGCCCCTCGCCTTCGACGGTAAGCGTGCCTACCAGCACGTCGCAGCACTCGTCGCGATGGGACCCCGCTCCGCCGGCTCACCCGGTATTGAAAAGGCCCGCGAGTACCTGCTGCGAGAACTGCGTGGATACGGATTGAAGCCCCGGGTCGAACCTTTCACCCCCTTGACCCCGAGGGGCCGCGTCGGGATGAAGAACTTGGTGGTCGACCTGCCTGGGAGGTCCCCCCAGATCATCCTCATCACCAGCCACTACGACACCAAGGACTTTGCGGACTTCCCGTTTGTTGGGGCCAACGACGGCGGCTCCAGCACCGGAGTCCTCCTCGAGCTGGCGCGGGTACTGGCCAAAGAGAAGGGGGCGCACGATCTCTCCTACCGACTGGCCTTCTTCGATGGCGAGGAGGCCTTCTGTGCCGGCTGGAGCGACTGTCTCAACGGGCAAGACAACACCTACGGCAGCCGGGAGATGGTGGCGACATTGCGAAGAACGGGAGAGATCTCCCGCATCAAAGCGATGGTGCTGCTCGACATGGTCGGGGATCGGGACTTGGTCATTCCCCGTGAGGAGAACTCGACGGGCTGGTTGGTCGACACGATCTGGGAGACGGCACGCGACCTGGGCTATCAGCGCCACTTCCCGGAGGAGAGCCACTGGATGAGCGATGATCACCTTCCCTTTCTCGAGGCAGGAATTCCCGCTGTCGACCTGATCGATTTCGATTATGGCGATGGTGAGACGAGCTACTGGCATACCCGCGAGGATACCCTCGACAAGATCGACGCGCGCAGCCTGCAGATCGTCGGGGAGGTCGTTCTCCAGAGCCTCCCGCAGATTGGCACTTACCTGACGCACCCGCGTCGGCCCTCCCGCCCGCACACTCCCCGGAAAAATTGAGCCCTCAATGTTGCGCAACGAGGCTTTGTAGTACAATGCGCCACGTCTTCCGGATTGAGACTCCTTCCGAGCACAGCTGGTGGGCAGCGTCATCTCCATCGCCTTCCTCCCTGACCTCAAGGATGGGCCGCAGGGGCCCGCACCCGTATCCGGAATGGACTGGAAGGTAACCGACTTCAACTCCAACCGTTGGCTCGATAAACACACCTGGGACGGATGCCATTCAGGAGAGATGACGATGAAATGGGAGTACCGCACGGTCGACTGGGGAGAGATTCGCAAGATCGGTTCCCGAATCACCGGAGAAGACTTCATCGACGCCAACGTCGATGCCGGCCTCAACTTCCTTGGGGAAGAGGGATGGGAGCTGGTCACCGTCTATGTAGACGGGTACAGCAGCCACCAGACAAGCAAGGGGGAGGAGCTGCTGGCGAGCAGCCGCTACGTCAAGTACACCTTCAAGCGCCCGGTGAACTGAGCGACGCGACTCACGGCCACGGTCTTTCCACTCTCCCGGCCCCCGCTGGGCTTCTGGTCAGCAGCAAACAGGCGCTGGAAAGATGAGGGCGGCCACGCCTCCTCAAGCGGAATGGTCGATCAGCTCCTCGATCTCCGAGAAGAGGATTTTGGTGATCTTGCCATCGGTGCCACGAATCTTGACCGCCGGCTTGCTGAACGGTTGCGTGCTGCGAAGATTGTCGATCCGCCCGCGGAAGCGGGTCCCCGCCTTGGTCACCACCTCGATTTCGGGCTTGTCGAGCAGCCCCTGCAACTTCTCCATCATCGAAAAAAAGTCGTTCATGGCATCAGCATCCTGTGGGGGGTCGAAAGGATGAGTCCTATGGCGTGGGGGAGCGCGGAGAGGAACGACGGGGCAGCACCGGCAATAAGATCAGAGATCGAAGAGACGAGCGGAGTCAGGAGGTGAGCCGCGGTCTCCAGTGGCTTCGGAGCGTCGGGGGCTCCCCCCTCATCTCCACTCACCAGCAGAACAACGGCCTGAATCCCATTGAAGACAAAATGGGTGGCGATACAGGGAAGCAGCTTCCCCGTGTAGGCACGGAGCAGGGTCAGCACCAGACTGAGGGTGAGAATCGCGGCAAGGGCTGCCTGGCTACCCCAGTACTGTGGCACGTGGACCAGCGCGAAGAGCAGTGTGACCAGCAGAATGCTGTTCGTCCGGCCGGCAGAGCGCTCGAACCCCTGGTAGAGAACGCCACGATAGACCAGCTCCTCGACGAGCGGAGCCGAGAAGACGGCGAGCAGGGCGACGGCGTACCGGATCGAGGCTCCCAACTTGAGCAGCTTCTCGAGGTCTGTCTCCTGGTGGTCGAGCAGCCGTTCGAGACCCAAGCCCACTCCAATCATCAGGCAGGCCAAGGCGACAGCGTGGACCCATTTGAACTGGGGATGCCATTCCAATCCGAGCGACTCGCGCAGCGAGTGGCGGCCCCGCCCGGTCATGACCCACCAACAGACCAGAAGCGTCAGGAGGTGCGCGGGAAAGGTGGAGAGGATTGACAGAAGCGCCATCAACCAATCGAGAGAAATGTCTTGCGGGATCTCCCTGGTCTGATAGAACCGAATTCCAAAGTAGGCCATCACCCCAACGACATTGAAGCCAACCAGAAGAAGTACACTCCCCAACCAGACCAGAAGGCCTGTCCACGCCCCCCAACGGGGGAGCGAAGGGGGCTCCTTCACGAGAGTAGCTGGCAGATCCACCACCCCCTCGACAACTGGCGGAGGGGAGTCTGGGGTCAAGTCGAAAGCTTGCGGTGCGTCCTCACCAGATTGTCTCTCCATCGTCCACCCCTTTCCTGCTGTCCAGTCTTTTCTTGGTCCTTGAAGTTGGCACTCCCTGTTGGATGAGAGGGCCGAGTCGATCGCCTCGACGTGCTCCACAAAGGCGCATTCAGCCGAGATCTGATGTCACGTAACGCGCGGCGAGGAGCAGCGCGATGAGGGTCTTGGAGTCCTCGATCTCCCCGTGGCGCGCCATCTGCAACGCCTGCTCAAACGGAAAGTAGACGACCTCGAGCCGCTCGTCGTGGTCAAGCTGCTGCTGCCCAGGCGTCAAGTCCGTGGCGAGAAAGACCGAGAGGACCTCTTCACAGAATCCCGGCGTCGAGTAGAACGAAGAGAGAGGAACCATTCGTCCCACGCGAAAGCCAATCTCCTGCTCGACTTCCCGAAGAGCACACCGCTCCGGGCTCTCTCCCGGCTCAATGCGGCCAGCGGGAATCTCGAGCAGTTCACGACGGGCCGGATGGCGATACTGACGGACCAGCGCAATCCGGCCGTCCGGGAAGAGAGGGAGCGCTCCCGCTCCACCAGGATGGCGCACGACCTCGCGGACGATCTCGCTTCCGTCGAGATCCCGAATCCGATCCCGCTCGATCTCAAAAATGGGCCCGTCGTAGAGCCGGCTCGAATGGAGAATTTCTCGCATGTCACACTCCATCGGCGAGCCGGTCCTCCCTGCAACTACTTCTTGCCGAGGGGGATCGTCTCACGGTAGGTGGCAAAGGTCGCCCGGCCATTGAGCTGGGCCGGGCTGAAGCGATAGAGACGAAAGGCCTCGATCACCTTCGGATTGAGCGCCGGATCGGGGGTATCGAGCACGCGCACGTTGGTCACCCGCCCCTCGGGTGTGATGATGCCCTCAACGGTCACAGAACCCCGGACCATCGAGCCCGGGGCAAAGAGAAGCGGGGCTCGATTGAGAATGGTCGGCATGACAAAGATGTCGTCCGGTTCAAGGGTGATCCGCCGACCGAACCGGTCTGTCGGACGAGAGAGATCGGTTGGCCGATTGCGCAGATCCCGCAGATTCTGGATGACGGGGGTCAGCGTCAAGAGCATCCCCTTGGGGTTCGATGGCGAGTCCGCGAAAGGCACCACTCCCCGAAAGAGCATCGTGTCAAAGCTGTTGACCGTCACACTTCGCACGTCGAGCAAGACGACGTCGCCATAGGTCACCTGCAGATCGAACGTCAGATCGCCCTTGGTCACCAAACGCGGCAGGAGCTTCCAGCGAAGGGGGCGCTGGTCGATCGGCTGGGTATCGCTGAAGGGTTCGCCCTCGCGCAGACCCACCGAGCGCTGATAACGCAGCCGCGCCGAGGGAATCCGAAGCACGCGATGGAGGTGCTGCCGCTCCTCCTCGGCAGAAGAGGCGGTCAATTCGAGCCGGGTTGGGGATTCCAGCGAGGGAGCCTCACGTTCGTCATAATCATAGATTGCCAGGGTGAGCCCAACCCCATAGTCCGTCTGGCGCAGCAGTTGGGCCCTGGCGTCGACAAAGCAGAATCCGATCAGGCAGACAAAAATAAGGAGTGCCCTCCCGGGCCTCTGCGAGAGAGCGTTGACCGCAAGACCACACGATCTGAGATCGGGAGAGGGACGGTCCATGCCAGGGTAGCTCTCACGGTGCTCTCCAGAATGGTCCATGCGTCGTCGATTCCTTCTCTGTCGGACTGCCTGACCGCAGATGATTACACAGATTATACAGATTGATCCGGCCCCAAGTCGTCATCAGAGGACTCGACAGGGAGTGGCTCTCCTTCCTCCGACGGTAGACCCGGCCCCCGTTCATCGAGGTATTGACGATAGAGGTCACGGCGGGAGAGGCCATACTGGCGTGCAAGCCGCCGAAGGGCCTCATTGGGAGAGATCCCTTCCGATGCCTGCAGGCGCGCCACCTCCTCGGCAAGGGAGTGACCAATCGCTGCAAGACCCTGATTATGGTCACGGCAGCCGGCAATGACAAGCGTCATCTCACCACGGGGCGGTGTCGCCGCGAAATATTCGGTCAGCTCCGAGAGGGAGCCGCGGTGAAACTGCTCGTGGAGCTTGGTCAACTCGCGGGCAACGACGGCAACCCGATCCCCAAGGATCTGCAAGGCATCGGCGAGGGTCTCCCGGAGGCGATGGGGGGCTTCGTGGAGCAGCAGCGTCGCCGGAGAGAGACGGATCTCCTCGAGGCGGGCTCGCCGTGCTTGCTGCCGCGACGGCAGAAATCCAACAAAGAAGAACGAGTCGGTCGGAAGCCCGGAGGCGATGAGGGCGGCGATGCACGCGGTCGGCCCTGGAACTGGAACCACCTCGATGCCCTGCTCGATTGCTGCCCGGACCAGGCGGTGCCCCGGATCGGAGATCCCCGGTGTGCCCGCGTCGCTGACGAGGGCCAAGCTCTCCCCACGGAGCAGCCCGGCCAAGAGCGCTGGAATGCGCTGTGTCTCGTTGTGTTCGTGATAACTGATGGTCGGAGTGGCAATCCCGTACCGGGTCAGCAAGTGGCGAGTGTGGCGTGTGTCTTCGCACGCGATCCGGTCGACCTCCCCCAAGAGACGTACGGCCCGGTAGGTGATGTCTTCGAGGTTCCCGATCGGCGTGGCGATCAGATAGAGTGGCATCGCCCCCCTCCCCACTCCGCCGGGCCTGACGGCGGGCAGTCGCACGACCGGCTTACCGCCACAGCCGGCTCCCCCCCTTGAGGCCGAGCTCATTGGGAACGACCTCGACATCGGTCGGCAGCTCAAAGGTGATCTCCTGGGCGTTTCCTCCGCCGAGGTAGAGACGATCGAAGCTGGTCAGAATTCGCCACCAGACGATCGCCTTCTCGAGGCGTCGGTTCCATCGCCGCTTGCCCTCTTCGACAAAAGCTCGATTGCCCAGTTGCTCCTCGAAGGTCTCTCCCTTCCGGAAGGGAAGGTGGCCCAGCTCGAGGTGGGGAGCCAACTGCCCATCCGAGAAGAGTCCGCACCCCACTCCCGTCCCAAGGGTGATGACCATCTCGATCCCAAGGCCCCGGATGGCGGCCAATCCCTGCATATCCGCATCGTTAATGACCCGGACAGGCTTGCCAAATTGCTGCTCCAACGCCTCCTGGAGGGCAAATCCAGTCCACTCCTGCGGCCCGAGGTTGACGGCAGTCAGAATTCGACCGTGACGCACCACGCCGGGAAACCCGACAGAGATGCGATCGAAGGGGGGCAGCTTGGCGGCCAACTCCTCCACCACCTCCAAGAGAACGGCCGGCGGGCAGGGCACCGGTGTCCGCACGCGGACACGCTCGGTGAGCATCTCCCCCTGCCCATCGAGAATCGCTGCCTTGAGTCGTGTTCCGCCGATATCGATCGACAAGGTTCGTGGAGACGGCGCGGGGGGCTGGACTGACTGGACTTCATGGCTCAACTTGGCACACTCCTGCTGATGGGCAGAGTTCGATTGATGGTCCACTCGGAGGGTCGAGGCATTCCGCCTCTTCTCTTCGCGAACTGTGGTATGGTCTAGGCGTCCGCTCCCCGCCAACATCTTCGGGAAGTCGACAGGCGGACGGAGAGGGAGACGAGACAACACGGTCCGACCTGCACGACTATACCTGATCAGAATCGGTCTTGAGAAGCTTGGACCTCCTCTCTTGCGCCGCCGAGTTCACCGTGCAAGGCCAAGAGCCTCAAGGAAAGGAACCACCCGCGATGAAACGAATCCATTCTCTTGGCAAGACAATGCCGTTCTTCCTGCCGGTCGTGCTCCTCCTCGCCCCCCTTCTCACAGACGCGCAGACAGGGCGCGAGTCGTCCCCCGCGGCCCTCTCTCCACGGGAGTTTGGGCAGCTCAGCCGCTCTCTCTCGGAACCGGGAGGCTACTTCGACACCGACAACCTGATCTCGAACGAGGCCTCCTATTTGCACGTCCTTGGACCGCTGCGGGAGCGAAAACTGACGGGAGGCGCGTTCCTTGGGGTGGGCCCAGACCAGGGCTTCTCCTACATCGCGCAGATCCGCCCCAAGATCGCGCTGATGATCGACGTGCGGCGCGACAACCTGCTCCAACATCTCCTCTTCAAGGGGCTCTTCGCGGCGGCACCCAACCGGCTGGCCTATCTCTGCCTTCTCTTCGGCAAGCCCATTCCAGACGGGCTGCCCTCGTGGAATGAGCGGCCCATCGAGGATCTGGTCAAGTACCTCCGGCAGACGCCCGCCTCCGCCAAGGCGTTCGAGGTGGCCACCCGAGCCATCACTCCTCCGATTCTGGCCAGTGGAATCGAACTCTCGGAGGCCGATCTGGC
>JBMOHS010000109.1:0-13664 GCA_049317725.1 Blastocatellia bacterium | reverse complement strand
TGCCTGAATGACCGGTTGGAGTCCGGTCGGAGGACGTGTGTCCAATCAATCTCTATGCGGCGTTCCTTCAGAACGCCTGAATGGGGTGCTGCGTCTACCCAGGGTTGCACCCTGGGCTGGTATGCGGCGCCCCGTTGGGGCGCAGGCGGAAATGTCCCCTTTTGGGAACGAAATGTCCAAACTTCAGAGGCCGGGTCCCCGGCCGGCAATCGGGAATCACGCGCGACGGCCGATCAACTGGACATCAATCCTCTTTTTGGGAAATACTGCGTGGGTCAAGGCCTGATGGGGAGATCGACGTCCCCCAGGTGGGCCTCACCTTCCATCTCCCGGAGAATCGACAGAGAGAAGAGCCATGGCAGATCCAATCGTAATTGCGCGAGACGAAGAAGAGATCGTTCTGTTGCCCAAGATGGCCAACCGTCATGGGTTGATCGCCGGAGCAACCGGCACCGGCAAGAGTGTCACCCTGCGCGTCCTCGCCGAGCATTTCAGCCGGATGGGGGTGCCAGTCTTTCTGGCCGATGTCAAAGGAGACCTCGCCGGAATGTGCCAGCCCGGGGGAGAGAACCCGAAGATCCGCGAGCGGGCGGGACTCTTTGGACTGGACCAGTTCACCTTCCGTGCCTACCCGGTCGTCTTTTGGGACCTCTTCGGCGAGCAGGGACACCCGCTGCGCACGACCATCTCCGAGATCGGCCCGCTGCTGCTCGCCCGAATCCTCGACCTCAACGAGACGCAGGGAGGGGTCCTCTCGCTCGTCTTCCGTGTCGCCGACGATCAGGGGCTGCTCCTCCTTGATCTCAAAGACCTGCGTGCCATGCTGCAGCACGTCGCCGAGAACGCCAAGACTCTGACGACGAGCTACGGGAACGTCTCCGCCGCGAGCATTGGCGCCATCCAGCGCCGCCTCCTCGAACTGGAGCAGCAGGGCGGGATGGCCTTCTTCGGCGAACCGGCCCTCAATCTGGCCGACCTGATGCAGACAGATGGAGGGGGACGCGGCCATATCAACATCCTCGCCGCCGACAAACTGATGGGCTCCCCGAAGCTCTACGCGACCTTCCTTCTGTGGCTTCTCGCGGAACTCTTCGAGGACCTGCCGGAGGTCGGCGACCTCGAAAAACCGAAGATGATCTTCTTCTTCGACGAGGCCCACCTGCTCTTCAGCGACGCCCCTCCGGCGCTGCTCCAGAAGATCGAGCAGGTCGTCCGCCTGATTCGTTCGAAGGGGGTCGGCGTCTATTTCGCCAGTCAGAATCCGCTCGACATCCCGGACGTCGTCCTCGGGCAGTTGGGCAACCGGGTGCAACACGCCTTGCGTGCCTTCACGCCGCGCGATCAGAAGGCCGTCCGCTCGGCGGCAAGCACCTTTCGGCAGAATCCCAAGCTGGACGTCGAGGCGGCGATCACCGAACTCGGCGTCGGCGAAGCGCTCGTCTCGATGCTCGACGAGAAGGGCCGGCCCGGGATCGTCCGGCGTGCCCTCATCGCGCCCCCGGAGAGCCGCCTCGGTGCGATCACCGCACAAGAACGCCAGCAAGTGATGCAGAACTCGCTGCTCGCCGGCCACTACGAGGCGGCCGTCGATCGCGAATCGGCCTATGAGCGGCTCAAGGAGCGCCGCGAGGAGATCGCCGCACAGCAGGCACCTCCGCCGCCCTCACGCAGCTCGGCTCCCCCTCGCGAGGAGGAATCGCCGCTCCTCGAGGCCGCCGGAGATGTGCTCGGCGCCTTGGCCAAGAGTGCCGCCCGCTCGATCGGGTCGAGCCTCGGCCGGCAGATCATGCGGGGCCTCTTCGGGTCGATGAGCGCGCCCGCCTCGACCCGCCGACGCCGCTGACGATCCGTGCCCTCACTTCCCGCTCGGGAGGGACCAGGGGGCGCGGTAGGCCTTGGTGACCAGCGCCTGCGCTTGCGGATCGTTGACGATCTGCTCGCGCTCAAGGTCCCACTCGACGCGGCGCCCGACACGGAAGGCAATGTTGGCGAGATGGCACGCCATCATCGAGTAGTGGCCGATCTCGACATCCGAGCGGGGGTGCTTGCGCGACTCGACGCATTCGAGGAAATTGCGGACGTGGGCCAAGTGGGAGTCCTCGCCGGACGGCGTGCGCCGCGGCTCCCCGGCCATCCGGTAGGAGCGCTTGCGCTTCACCGTTTCACTCTCCGGATAGACCTCCCAGCCCCCGCGATCGACGACCAGCACGCCGTTGTTGCCGTGAAAGGCGACCCCGTGGTCGCGGTCGTACGGCCCTCGCCCGATGGCCGTCGCGTGCTCCCAGATCATGCTGTACCCATCAAACTCCCAGAGTGCCTGCTGGGTGTCGGGCGTCTCCTCGGCGTCCTCGGGAAAGCCGAACTTCCCGCCAACTGACATCGCCGCCCGGGGCGCCTTGACCCCCATTCCCCAATTGGCAATGTCGATCATATGGGCGCCCCAGTCGGTCATCAGGCCGCCAGAGTAGTCCCAGTACCAACGGAAATTGAAATGGAAGCGGTTGCGGTTGAAGGGGCGACGCGGCGCGGGGCCGAGCCACAGGTCATAGTCGATGGTCGAGGGAACTGCCTCATCCGGCAAGACGGGGATGTTGCCCATCCAGTCCTGGTAGGCCCACGTCTTGACGAGCCGGATCTTGCCCAGGCGACCACTGCGCAGGTAGTCGACGGCCTCAGCAAATTGTGAGCCGCTGCGCTGCTGCGTCCCCATCTGGACGACGCGACCGGTGCGCCGGGCTGTGTCGACCATCACCCGTCCCTCGCCAATCGTCAGGGAGAGGGGCTTCTCGACGTAAACGTCCTTGCCGGCTTGGCAAGCGAGCACCGTCGGGAGTGCGTGCCAGTGGTCCGGCGTGGCGACAATCACCGCATCGATCTGGCGGTCGTCGAGCACCCGTCGAAAGTCGCGGGTGAGCAGGGCTGGCCGCTGACCAAACTGGTCTTCGACGTTGCGGCGGATCTTGGCGACCTGGTCGTCATCGACGTCGCAGAGGGCGGCACATTCGACATTGCCGATGCGCAGCATGTCTCGCAGATCGCCCCACCCCATCCCGCCGCAGCCGATCAATCCGACGCGGATCCGGCGGTTGGCCCCGGCCACCTGCCCCTGGGATAGCGAGGTCACGGCAGGGCTCCCCGCCTCCCCGACGTCGGAAAGGGCAGTCATTCCAGTGACAGCAGCGGCACCAGTAGCGGCCTGGCGCAGGAAGGTACGACGTGGTCGATTGGCCATTCAGGCTCTCCTTTCGACTCCGCTCCGGCAGGAACGGAAGACAGCGAGGACACGGGTTGGAAGGGGCGGAGAGGATTGCGCGAGATCGAGATCCCTCTCGTCAGAGGGACAACTCGACCAGGTCCTCCGCCGCGACGGTCTCAGGAAAGCCGCGGCGAGCCTCGGCCAGAAGTGGGCGATAGTCCGGATACCGCGAGCTGAAATGGGTGATCACCAACCGCTTGACCTTGGCCAGGCGGGCGACCTCGGCCGCCTGCGAGGCCGTCGAATGGCCATACTGATCGGCTTCGTCGCGATGTTCGTCGGTGAAGGTCGCCTCGTGAATCAGGCAGTCGGCCCCGTGCGACAATGTCACAGCGTTGACGCACGGTCGTGTATCGAGACAATAGGCCAACGAAGGTCCGGGACGTGGCGGCCCAACCACCTCCGCCGACTCGATGCGCCGCCCATCGGCGAGCGTAATCGCCTCCCCCGCCTGGAGCTTCGCGTAGAGGGGCCCCGCCGGGATTCCCAGCTCCCGTGCCCGCTCGACATCGAACCGGCCCGGCCGGTCCTTCTCCGTCAAACGGTAGCCGATCGCGAAGATCCGATGATCGAGCGGCTGCGCGGTGACAACATACCGCTCCTCGTCGTAGACGGTCAGTCCGCCCCGCTCCGTAAAATCGCGCGCGCCATACTCGCGCACCGTCAGCGGGTAGCCAACATAGCAACTCTTCAACCGCCGCAGCAGCGCCAGGTACTCAACAATGCCCGGGGGGCCGACGAGCAGCAGGGGCCGCTGCCGCTGATCGAGCGACATCGTCGAGAGCAACCCAGGGAGTCCATTGAAATGGTCCCCGTGCAGATGGGTGATGAAGATCGCTTCCAGCTTGTGCGCGGAAAGCCCAGCTCGCATCAGCTGGATCTGGGCCGCCTCACCGCAATCGAAGAGCCACCACTCCCCCTCCCCCACCACGGCCAGGGAGCTGACGTGCCGCTGCAAGGTTGGCCGACCAGAACTGGTCCCAAATGGAATGATGCGCACGTTACCCTTCCTTGTTCCGCATGAAATCGGCGAGCTGGGCAAAGGCCTGGCTCAGGTGAAGGCGCAACGCCTCGTTCGGGACGTGCTCCTCCAGCGCCTGCCGCATGCAGAGCAGCCATTGATCCCGCTCCGACTCTCCAATCGGAAAGGGGAGATGGCGCGCACGCAGCCGCGGATGGCCGTAGCGCTGGACGTAGAGCGGCGGACCTCCCAACCAGCCCACCAGAAAGAGGAAGAGCTTCTCGCGCGAGGAGGTCAGGTCCGGCGGATGAAGCGCGAGGATTCCCGCCGCCTCGGGCAGCGTCGCCATCAGGTCGTAGAAACGATCGACGAGGGCTCGCACCTTCTCCTCCCCGCCAATCTGCTCGAAATGGGTTTGACTCATCGGTGATCCGTCTCGCTTTTTTCGTTCTTTACTCGGTCGTCACATTTTCTGACTGGGTGGACTCACCGCCAGGCCAGATAGGCCAGGAAGAAGATCCCCAGCACCAGGAGGAGTAGAAACGCAAAGCGAGACCGCGCCCCCGCCGCTCTCGCCGAGGCCCCCTCGACCAGTGAGAGGAGCAATGCGCCCGTCGCCCTCGTCGAGAGCCGGAATCGCTTCCCAACCTCTTCGTCGACCGCCGGCGCGGCGTCCTCTCTGGCCCCTCCCCCCCCCGACAGAGCGGCCCCAACAACGGGGACATCCCTCTCGCGCCCCTCGGCAATCCACGGAGAGGAAAGAGAGGGCTGGGAAAAGGGGGAGGTGGGAGTGTCCCGGGGCGTCTCTTCAAATGGCGGCCCAGTGATTGGAATAACTGCGCTGAGCGACCCTTCGAGGGGATCGTCCGCGCCCTGCGACGCACGCCCCCCCTCCAGTTCAGGAAGCTCAGAGATGGATGAAGAGAGACGGTACCGCGCAGGAGGTTCAAGCGGAATCGTCTGGTTCTCCGCCCCGGGCTTCTTCTCCGGCGTCGCCTCGGAGATCGGCAGCTCGATCGTGCTGCGCCAGACATCAACGACGGCGTCGCCCTCCGTTGGCATGGGCGCCCCACAGTTCCGACAAAATCGAGCGAAGAGTCGGGCAGATTTGCCACACCGTCGACAATTCATAGCGCATTCTAACGCGAGACGCCGAATCAAACCAACCATTCCTTCCATCCTGCCCCGTAATCTGCCCTCTTTTGTTCCTTCCTCAACCAACAGCGGAATCCCGGGGAGCTTTGGCTGGATGGCCTTGGCGTTCAGGACGAAAAGAAGAGAGGGGGGCCGTTGGACAACCTCGGTGTGTTGTAGTACAACCAATATCTAGTTCTCACCTCTGGCCCAAAGGAATTGACCACCATGAAATTTGGCGTCGTCGTCTTCCCCGGATCGAATTGTGATCACGATACCTACCACGTGATCAGCAAGGTGATCGGACAGCCTGTCCATTTTATCTGGCACAAGGAAGACTCGGTCGAGGGGCACGATGTGATCCTGTTGCCGGGAGGCTTCTCTTATGGGGACTATCTGCGGACGGGAGCGATTGCGCGGTTCTCGCCGGTGATGCGGGCCGTGACGGCCTTTGCCGCCGAGGGAGGCTTGGTGGTGGGGATCTGCAATGGCTTTCAGATACTCTGTGAGGCGGGCCTTCTGCCCGGGGCGCTCCTGCGGAACCGGGACCTGCGGTTTCGCTGTGAGCACGTCACCCTGCGCGTCGAGGAGACCAACACCCCTTTCACCAGGGCGTACCAGGCCGGGCAGCGATTGAGCATCCCGATCGCCCATGGCGAGGGCAACTACTTCTGCGACGACGTGACCCTTGCGGAGTTGGAGGGGGAGCATCAGGTCCTCTTCCGGTACTGTGCCCCGAACGGAGAGCTGACCGAGGCGGCCAACCCCAACGGCTCGCGCCACCACATCGCCGGGATCTGCAACCGGGAGCGCAATGTCCTCGGCCTGATGCCCCATCCGGAACGCGCCGCCGAACTCTCCCTGGGCAGCCAAGATGGTCGCGCCCTCTTCGTTTCGATCGTCGACCATCTTCAAGAGCGGGCCGGTCGTCGCGCCTGACGTCTGCCGCTAGCCCTACTCGCCCACGCATTTGACAGAGCAAAGAAGCGCCTATGACCTGGACACCCGAACAGCTGCAACAGCACCGACTGACGACAGACGAGTATCAACGAATCGAGGAGCTGCTGGGTCGTGCTCCGAACCTCACTGAGCTGGGTATCTTCTCGGTGATGTGGTCGGAGCACTGCTCCTACAAGTCATCGAAGGTCCACCTGCGTCGCCTGCCGACCGAGGGTCCGTGCCTGGTGCAGGGGCCGGGAGAGAACGCCGGCATCGTCGAGATCGGCAACGGCTGGTGTGCCGCCTTCAAGATCGAATCGCACAACCACCCCTCCTTCATCGAGCCCTACCAGGGAGCGGCGACCGGCATCGGGGGAATTCTGCGCGACATCTTCACGATGGGGGCCCGGCCCGTCGCCGCGCTCAACAGCCTGCGCTTCGGGCCGATCCGCGACGCAGAGATCGACGCGTCGAGCGAGGCGACCTCGGCCACCGCCATCGCGCGGAACCGGCGGATCATGGCTGGAGTCGTCAAGGGACTCGGGGATTACGGCAACGCTTTCGGCGTTCCGACGATCGGCGGAGAGGTCTACTTCGACAAGGGCTACTCGCTCAACCCGCTCGTCAATGCCTTCGCCCTCGGCCTGGTTCGCCGGGAGCAGATCTTCTATGGCAAGGCCGAAGGCGTCGGCAACTCTGTCATCTACGTCGGGGCGAAGACGGGCCGGGACGGGATCCACGGAGCGACCATGGCCTCGGCGGAGTTTGATGAAGCAGCGATGGAGAAACGGCCGACCGTCCAGGTCGGCGACCCCTTCTCGGAGAAGCTGCTGCTCGAAGCCTGCCTCGAAGCGATGCGCGAGCGGACGATCCTCGGCATCCAGGACATGGGAGCCGCCGGCCTGACCTCCTCCTCCTGCGAGATGGGTGCGCGCGCCGGAACGGGGATCGAGATCGATCTTGACCTGGTGCCCCAGCGCGAGACGGGCATGACCGCCTACGAGATGATGCTCTCCGAATCGCAGGAGCGGATGCTGATCGTCGCCGTGCAGGGCCGCGAGCGCCAACTGCTGGAGATCTTTCAGCGCTGGGATCTCGATGCCGTCGTCATTGGCGAGGTGATCGAGGAGCAGGTCCTGCGGGTCCGCCACCAGGGAGCGGTCGTCGCCGAGATCCCCAATCTGGCCCTCACCGACGAGGCGCCGCGGTACCAGCGCCCCCTCCAGGCTGTCCCGATCGACGAGACCGATGTCACTCCGCGGATCGACGCAGCGATCGCCGCGCGCCGTGCTGCGGGAGCGACCGAGGCCGCGACGCTCGGCCAGTTGCTCAACGAACTGCTCGCCTCTCCCAATCTGGCCTCGAAAGAGTGGGTCTATCGCCAGTATGACCACATGGTGCGAACCAACACGGTGGTCCTGCCCGGCTCGGACGCGGCGGTGATCCGGGTCAAGGAGACGCGCCACTCCCTGGCCATGTCGCTCGACGCCAATGGGCGCTACTGTCGGCTCAATCCGCGCGCCGGGGCCCGGCTCGCCGTCGTCGAATCGGCCCGCAACGTCGTCTGCAGCGGCGCCCAGCCCCTCGCGGTGACCAACTGCCTCAACTTTGCCAGCCCGGAACGGCCCGAGGTCATGTGGTCGTTCAGCGAGACGATCGACGGGATGGCGGAAGCGTGCCGGGCGCTCGGCACGCCGGTAACAGGCGGGAATGTCAGCCTCTACAACGAGACAGAGGGGCGCGGCATCGATCCGACCCCGGTGATCGGCATGCTCGGCTTGATCGAGGAGGCCCGTCACATCACGACTCAGTGGTTCAAGCAGGCGGGAGACCAGATTCTGCTGCTCGGCCGGACGGGTCAGGACCTCGGCGGCAGCGAGCTGCTCTCGACGCTGACCGGGGAGGCCTGCGGAGCCGTCCCGGCACTCGACTTGGCACTGGAAACGGCGGTGCAGGCGACCTGTCTCGCGGCGATCCGGCAGGGGCTCGTCCACTCAGCCCACGATGGGAGCGAGGGCGGCCTCGCCGTCGCGCTCGCCGAGGCCTGCTTCTCCTCGTATGGCCGGGAAGCGATCGGGGCGACGATCGACCTCAGTGCGCACGCCGCCGCCTCTGGCCTCAACGATCCGGTGGCTCTCCTCTTCGCCGAGTCACCGTCGCGGATCCTCCTCAGCGTCACCCCCGAGCGGACCGATCAAGTCCTCGCCCTCGCACGCGAACACCAAGTCCCGTGCGCGATCCTCGGCGTCGTCGGCGGGGAGCAGCTCCGCATCTCGCTTGGTGATCGGCCCCTCGTCGAGGCTCCCGTTGCGTCTCTCGAATCCGCGTGGCGGTCGAGCCTGCCGCGCCACCTTGATCAGCCACCGGCCTGACCTCACATGACGGGCTCTGCCGGGTCAAGGATCGAGCGGAGCGCCTCCTCATCGAGCAGGTAGACCTCACTGCAGTAGTGGCAGGTCAGCTCTGCCCCGCGATCCTTCTCGAGCATGTCGGCGACCTCCTCCGGCCCGAGCGCCGTGACGATGCGGATCGCCCGCTCGTACGAACATTTGCAGCGGAAGGAGACGGGGTGCTCCGCCAGCACCGTCAAGGGGAAGTCCCCGAGCGCCTCCCGCAGCAGCCCCTCGGCGGTCGCTCCTTGCCGGATCGCGTGCGTGACGTGCGGTGCATCCCGCAGGCGCGCCTCCAGATCAGCCAGCTCCTCTTCGTCCGCTCCCGGCAGCACCTGGATCAGGTAGCCCCCCGCCGCCGTCACCCGTGCCTCCTCCCCTTCGAGAAAGACGCCCAGGGCAACCGCCGAGTGGATCTGCTCCGACGTGGCGAGGTAATGAGCCAGATCCTCGGCGATCTCCCCAGAAACGATCGGGACGGAGCCGGCGTAGGGCTCACGCGAGATTCCCATCTCCGAACCGGCTTCGCGAATGACGTGCAACATCCCCCCGCCAACGATCGACTTGACGTCGAGCTTTCCCTCGGGAGTCGAGGGCGCATCGGCGAGCGGTCGGTTGACGTAGCCCCGCACCGTGCCGAGCGCGTGCGCCTCGGCGACGATCCCGCGGAGCGGCCCCTCGCAATCGAAGCGCAGCGTGACATACTCGAGGTTCTTGAAGGTGCGCCCGAAGAGGAGCGCGCCGGTCAGCGCCCGCCCGAGGGCCGCCGAGGCCGTCGGTGAGGTCTGATGTCGACGACACACCTCGTCAACGAGCTGCGTCGTCACCCCGGCAATCATCCGCAGCGTCGCCGCCGGATTGGTCGCTTGAATCAAATGGTCACCCATTCTCCCTCCATTTTCCCTTCCTCTCCCCACCCTCTATCTATCTCTCTCTTCTTCTTCGCGTCTTCGCGCCTTCGCGTGAGATCTTTCTTCCACAGAGGTCCCTTACTCCACCCCACCAGGAAAAGCCCGGAAGAGGACCAGATCGCAATTGGGCGAGCATTTGATCGGTCCCCGCTGCTCGCCCAGCCTCTCGAGGCGCAAGAGCGGGCTCTCGGCGAGAGCACCACTCCACTGGCGCTGCGAGAGGAGAAGCAGACTCTTCCCGCCGTGCTGCTCAATCAGTGGCGGAATCGACTCGAGCGAGGGGGCGATGACAAAGTAGGACTTCTCATCCCGCAACGGCAGATCCGTCGCGTAAAAGTTGAGGCGGTGGTTGCTGTTAAGGAAGAAGACGAGCCGCTCGCCCGGGCGCGCCTCGCGCACCGCCTGCTCTCCCAGTGCCTTGAGCGTCTCCCGCTCGGCGAGGACCGGCGTTACCAAGTTGACGACCGCGACCATAACGACGGCAAATCCGAAGGGCAGAAAGCGGTTGGCCGCCCGCAGATGCAACAGAAACCAGATCATCAGGTAGACGATCGCGACCAGCACCCCGATCGCTGCCAGCCGGTAGGCCGTGAACTTGTCGAGCCCCAACAACCCTGGTCCAGCGAGGGCGACACCCACACCCAACGAAAAGAGCATCACCGTCGTCGCGAGGACGCTGCCGACCTGCCCGCGGGAGGGCGTTGCCTCCGCCTCCCAGTCCTGCAACTGCAGCGCCGCCAACATCAGCAGCGCCGGGAAGGAGGGCAGGATATAGCCGGGCAGCTTCGATCCCGAAAAGGAGAAGAAGACGATCGGAACCAGCGCCCAGAGCCAGAGGAAGAGCTCGAAGCGACCTTCCCGCGCACGCAGCTCGCGCCAGCGCCGCCCCAGCCCGACGAGACGCGCCACCAGCGGAAAGTTCCAGGGGAAACAGCCAAGCAACCCGATCATTGCAAAGAAGTAGACGGGCTGGGGATGGCGGTACTGGTTGGTCAAATAGCGTTGAAAGTGGTGAGCGATGAAGAACTCGTCGATGAAATGCTGCCCGTGGCGCGCGAGCATCGGCCCGTACCAAAGGCTCGCCACCGCCAGCATGAGGCTGCTCCCCAAGAGGAGCCGCCCAGGATGGAGAAGCGGACGCCACTGCCCGGTCAAGATGGCATAGGCGAGGATGATCCCCCCCGGGAGCAGCAGCCCGACCAGCCCCTTGGCGAGCAAGGCCAAGCCGAGGCTGACCCCCAGCCCCGCCCACCAACGGACTCCCCCGCTCCGCTCCCAGCCAAGGTAGCAGAGGAGGGCCAGCGTGAAGGAGACGGCGAGTGGCAGATCGAAGGTTGCCACCCGGCTGAACCCGACCCAGATGGCGCAACTGACCAGCATCGAGGCGCTCAGGTAGCCGTATCTCGGCCCACGCAGCCACATCGTCATCCCGTAAACGGCGAGTATCCCGACGACGCTCCAGAGGACGATCCCGATCCGCGCAGCAAACTCCGAGATACCGAAAATCCGATAGCCGATCGCCGTCAACCAGTATGTCAGCGCCGGCTTCTCGAACCATTCCAGCCCCGCCAGGCGCGGCGTGATCAGATCTCCCGTGGCCATCATCGCCCGCGCAATGTCGGCATAGCGCGGCTCGTCCGGCCCGATCAGCGGCAGCCGCCCAAGCCCATAGACCAACAGCAATCCCGCGAGGATGCCGAGAGCGACCAACGCCTTCGGCTCCATCTGTCTCTTCCCCTCTTCCATCGACCGCTCCACGCGATTCCCCTCCCCTGCCTGCTCCGCGTTCAATTCAATTTCCCATTTGGGCGTCGAACGGGTACATTGCCGGATGAGAGTACCATTGAGCGAGGGAAACGAAAACCACGCGACGAGTCGACGTCGCCCAGCCATATCACCGGGCCATATCACCAGGTCAGGGAAGGAGTGAAGAGCGAGAGCATGGGTGCCACAGAGAATCAGCCGATCCGGACCGCCGTCATTGGGGTGGGCCACCTGGGCAAGGAGCACGCGCGGCTCCTCGCCAGCCTTCCGGGAAGCCAACTGGTCGCGGTCTGCGACACCAACCCGACGGTCGGCCAAGCGATCGCCGCGAAGCACGGCACACGCTATGTCGCTGACCTGCGCGAACTTCTCGACCCTCGGCAGGTCGACGCCGTCAGCATCGCCACCCCGACGGTCCATCACCACGAAACAGCGATGGCCTGCCTCCGCGCCGGCGTCCACGTCATGGTCGAAAAGCCGATCGCGCGCACCCTCGCCGAGGCCGACGAGATGATCCAGCTCGCTGACGAGCGCGGACTCGTCCTCCAGGTTGGCCACATCGAACGCTTCAACCCTGCCTTCCAGGCCCTGCAGAAGGTCCTCACCCGTCCGCGCTTCTTCGAAGCCCACCGGATGGGCATCTTCACCCCGCGTTCACTCGACATCGACGTCGTCATGGACCTCATGGTCCACGAACTCGACATCATCCACGCGCTGGTCGGCGACGAAGAGGTCATCCGCCTCGAAGCCGTTGGCATCCCGATCCTCACGCGCAAGATCGACCTTGCCAACGCCCGCCTGGAGTTCGCCAATGGCTGCATCGCCAACATCACGGCCAGCCGCGTCTCTGGGGAGCGGCTCCGCAAGCTGCGCGTCTTTCAACCCCACGAATACTATTCGCTCGACTATGCCGAACAGCAGGTCGCTGTCTGTCAACTGATCCCGTCCGATGACCCGGCAACCCTGCCCAACCTCATCGCCGGAGGGCTCGAAGTGACGCGGCGGGAACCCCTCGCCGTCGAACTTGAGTCCTTCCTGACGGCGGTGCGGACTGGCAGCCCACCGGTCGTCACCGGCGCCGATGGCCGCTGGGCGCTGCGCATGGCCCTCGAAGTGCTGGAGAAGATCCGGGCGCACGCCATCCGCGCCGAGATCGGCCTCCACTTCGAATAGTCCCCTGACCACTTGGACATCACACACACACACAAGGAACTGACCGACCATGAAGACCTCCCCCGTGACCTTGAACGACCTGCGCGGTGTCTTTCCCGTCCCGCCACTGGCGCGGAGAGGCGACGCTCGACGTTCGCTCCACCTCCCTGCCAACCAACAGATCGTCGACCATCTCGTCGCCGGCGGCCTGACCCGGTTTCTCTACGGCGGAAACGCATTTCTCTACCACATCACCCTCGCTGAGTACGAAGAGCTGCTCGACTGGCTGGCCAGTTTCCCGGGAGACCTCTGGGCGATTCCGAGCCTCGGCCCCTCCTACGGGCGGGCGATCGACCAGGCAGGGCTCTTGCGACGCCACGCCTTCCCCTGCGCCATGGCCCTCCCCTGCGCCGACCCTCGCGACGCCGCCGGACTGGAGCGCGGCCTGCAGGAGATCTCTGAGCGCGCCGGACTTCCCCTCATCCTCTACCTCAAGGACCTGCCCAACTTTGGACCCAACCTCGAGGCCGGGCTCGACGTCGTCGCCCGCCTCGTCGACAACGGACGCTGCGTGGCGATCAAGTACGCGATCGTGCGCGAGGATCCCGCCCAGGACGACTACCTCCGCGCCCTGCTCGAGCGGGTCGATCGCGCGCGCGTCATCAGCGGCATCGGCGAGCGCCCAGCGGTCACCCATCTCCGTGACTGGGGACTGCCCGGCTTCACCACCGGCTCCGGCTGCATCGCTCCCCGTCTCAGCGGCCAGATTCACGCGGACTGCCAGCGTCAGGACTATGCCGAAGCAGAGCGCCGACGCGCCCTCTTCCTGCCCCTCGAGGACCTCCGCGACGCCTGGAGCCCCGCCAAGGTCTTGCACCACGCGACTGCCCTCGCCGGGATCGCCTCGACGGGTCCGATCCTGCCCTTCCTCTCCGAGCTCGACGAAACGCAACTCGCCCAACTCGCCCCCGTCGCGCGCCAACTCCTCGCCGAAGAGCAGGCCGCACGCACCTGAACCCTGACGCCTCTGTTTCGGTAAAGGAGGCGCATTGTCTTGGTTGGTGAGAGCCCCGCGAGATGGCCAAGCGGCACAAGTCAAGCGCAATGTGGGGGGAGTTTACGGCGCCAAGACAACGTGTGGGTAGGCAAGAATTTTG
>JBMOHS010000108.1:0-13710 GCA_049317725.1 Blastocatellia bacterium | reverse complement strand
AATTGCACGACAAACGGGAGACCGAGGCGCGACGGACTCAGGAGCGAGAGGCGCGGGCGGCCCTCAAGCACCGCTCCCACGACGATTGAGACGGAACGGACGTGGACCGGGAAGGTCGCCCATCCGTCAATGTTCAACTAAGAAGACGCCCTGCAGGGAAGACGCGCTGCAGGAGAGGAGACAACAAGATGATCGAAGTCAAAGCGGATAGCCGAATGTTCGGAGAGATCGAGTGCGACGCGCTGGTGGTTGGGGTCTTCGAGGGGGAGAAGCCGGAGAGTGGCCCCTTGCACGACCTCGACCAGCGGGTCGGGGGCCTGGTCAGTTCCGTCATTGAGAGCGGGGAGTTTCGCGGGAAGACAGGGGATGTCGCCTACCTCCACCAGACGGGGTCGATGAAGGCGCGGCGGCTGGTGCTGTTGGGGGCTGGCCCGGAAGCAGAGTTCACGGGCGAGACGCTGCGGCGGCTGACCGGGACGGCGACGCGCCTGCTGCGGGGGAAGAAGGTGCGCAGCTTTGCACTGCTGCTCCGCTCGGGGCTGGGACCTGCCTCGAGTGGCGAGGCAGCCACCGAGGGAGCGCTGCTCTCGCTCTTTGAGCCAGACAAGTACCACACCAGCGAGAAGACGGAGAATCCGCTCGGCGTGATGATCCTCGTCGGGGAGGAGGGCCACCAGCCAGAACTCGAGGCGGGCATTACCCGGGGTCGGATCATCGCCGAAGCGGCCAACTTCGGGCGCGAGGCGATCAATGAGCCGTCGAACGTCTTGACGCCGACCGAGCTGGCGCGGCGTGCCACCGAGATGGCGCGTGAAGTGGGGCTCTCGATCGAGGTGCTCGGCGAGGAGGAGATGAAGAAGCTCGGGATGGGATCCCTCCTCGGGGTGAGCCAGGGCTCGGCCGAGCCGGCGCAACTGATCGTCCTGACCTATGAGCCGAAGGAGAAGACCTCGGCGGAGACGATCGCGATCGTTGGCAAGGGAGTGACCTTCGATACCGGCGGGATCTCGCTCAAGCCGGCCGACGGGATGGAGGCGATGAAGTACGACATGGCCGGTGGCGCGACGGCGATCGCGGCGATGCGGGCAATCGCCCAGCTCAAGCCGGGAGTGCGCGTCCTTGGGCTGGTCCCGGCCACCGAGAACATGCCCGGGGGAAGGGCGCAGCGCCCGGGGGATGTCGTCCGTGCCATGACCGGCAAGACGATCGAGGTGATCAATACCGACGCCGAGGGCCGCCTGATCCTCGCCGACGCCGTCGCCTATGCGCGCCAGCTCGGCGCGACGCACATCATCGACCTTGCGACACTGACGGGAGCCGTCTCGGTCGCGTTGGGGGATGTCTATGTCGCCATCCTCGGGAACGACCAACCCTGGGTCGATCGGGTGATGCAGGCCGCGCAACGGGCGGGAGAGAAGTTCTGGCAGCTCCCCCTCGACAAGGAGTATCGCGAGCAGATCAAGAGCGACATCGCCGACATCAAGAACATCGGGGGGCGCAAGGCGGGCACGATCACCGGTGCTTGGTTCATTCGCGAGTTCGTCGAGAATACGCCGTGGGTCCACCTCGACATCGCCGGGACGGCCTGGAACGAGAAGACCAAGCCGCACCTCGCCATCGGGCCGACCGCGGTCGGTCTGCGCACCCTTGTCGAGCTGGTCACGGGCTGAGACCACAAAAGACGTGGGGGAAAGGGATCCCTTGATTGACCCATCCGGAAAGTTGGCAGTAGAATCGCCGTTTACGATCCGGATCCCTCGCACGCGAGATTGACGGTTCCTGTTTTTACCACCAACGCTTTAATGGAGAGATATCGACCATGACGATTCAGGAGATTGAACAGCTCATCGGGCAGGAGGGCCAAGCCCTCTTGCGCCACGAGTGTCAGACGATTGCCAAGGAGCACCTGCACCTGCCCGGTCCGGACTTCGTCGACCGGACGATGATCGCCTCGGACCGCCCAGCACCGGTTCTTCGCAACATGCAGTTGATGCTCAACACGGGGCGGCTGGCCGGGACGGGATACGTCTCGATCCTGCCGGTCGACCAAGGGATCGAGCATTCGGCGGGCGCAAGCTTTGCCAAGAACCCGCTCTACTTCGACCCGGCAAACATTGTCAAGCTGGCGATCGAGGGGGGCTGCAACGCGGTCGCCTCGACGCTCGGCGTGCTCGGGGCGTGTGCGCGTCAGTACGCCCACAAGATTCCGTTCATCGTCAAGATCAACCACAACGAGTTCCTGACCTATCCGAACAAGTTCGATCAGATCATGTTCGGGAGTGTCGACCAGGCCTTCCAGATGGGGGCGGCAGGTGTCGGCGCAACGATCTACTTCGGTTCGGACGAGTCGACGCGACAGTTGCAGGAGGTGAGCGAAGCGTTCCAGCACGCGCATGAGCTCGGGCTCTTCACCGTCCTCTGGTGCTACCTGCGCAACCCCGGCTTCAAGAAGGACAAGGACTACCACACCTCGGCCGACTTGACGGGCCAGGCCAACCACCTCGGGGTGACGATCGAGGCCGACATCATCAAGCAGAAGCTGCCGACCAACAACGGAGGGTACAAGGCGCTCGCCAGCAAGGAGAACCCGTACGGAAAGATCGACGAGCGCGTCTACACCGAGCTGACGAGCGAGAGCCTGATCGACTTGACGCGCTACCAGATCGCCAACTGCTACATGGGTCGGCAGGGGCTGATCAATTCGGGTGGTGAGTCGAAGGGGCAGAGCGACCTCGCCGAGGCGGTCACGACCGCGATCATCAACAAGCGCGCCGGCGGCATGGGGCTCATCTCGGGTCGCAAGGCCTTCCAGCGGCCGATGAAGGAGGGCGTCGAGATCCTCCAGGCGATCCAGGACGTCTATCTGACCAAGGAGATCACCGTCGCCTGAGCGCGGTGCCTCCACCGGATCTTTACCAAGCCCGTCCGCGAGACCTCTCAACTGAGGCGCGGACGGGCTTCTGCATGAGACTTGCTGAATGACGAAATGACGAAGGGAGCGTGGGCGATGAGAAGAGCATGGATATGGTGTAGTCTCTGTCTGATCGGGTTGGGGGCTTGGTGGGGGGCCATGGCCCCAGCCGGGGCGCAGCGAGAAGTAGCGTCACCGCCGAAGTTCGCGTGGCCGGCAGGGCGGACGATGGCGCTCAGCCTGAGCTTCGATGATGGCCGGGCCAGTCAGGTCCTGGTCGGGACTCCCCTCTTCGCCCGACACAAGGCGCGCGCGACCTTCTACGTCACCCCGGGCTCGGTTGAGCCGCGACTGGCCGAATGGAAGCAAGCGGTTGCCGACGGCCACGAGATCGGCAGCCACAGCGTTCGTCACCCATGCTCCGGCAACTTCCCCTGGTCGCGAGACCGGGCCCTCGAGGACTATACGACTGGCCAGATGAAGGCCGAGCTGAAGGACGCGCAGCGGCAGTTGACGCGGCTGCTGGGGGTCAACCCGGTCTCCTTCGCCTATCCGTGCGGCCAGACGTATGTCGGACGCGGACGGAGCGTCAAGAGCTACGTGCCCTTGGTCGCGGAGCTGCACCAGAGTGGGCGCGGGTGGCTCGACGAAGCGCCGAACGACCCTGTCTACTGCGACATGGCCCAATTGACCGGGATGGAGATGGATGGCAAGGAGTTCCCCGAGATCCTGCCCGTGATCGAACAGGCGCGCAAGCAAGGCCAGTGGCTGATTCTCGCCGGACACGAGATCGGGGTGCGCGGACGGCAGTTGACCCGGGTCTCGATGCTGGAGGAGCTGCTCAAGATGGCCTCCGATCCAGCGCAAGGGATTTGGCTGGCTCCGGTGGGGGAAGTGGCAGATCACGTCCTCGCCAATCGCCCGTCGAAGTAGGCTCTCCCGGCTTTGCCCAGGCCGCCGACGGCCAAACCCATCGGCGGCATCCACCTCCCTGAAGTCTTGGATTTCAGCTCTTGCTCGATTCTTTCCGCCAGGAATCCCTCGAGGAGCAATTGGTATCCAGTGAGTTGGTCTTGACCGATGGCTTGAGATTCGACAGTACGACCCTCTTGGCCTTCATCACTGGTAATGCCCATTCCTCTCTTTGGAGCATGCGCGCGTCAGAGGTACGCGCACAGGGTAGGTCTATCGAAATCAATCCGATCTGGCCCGTTTTTCATGCGGTTTCTCGGGCTTGCGTCTCTTCCCGCCGTTGCAACCATCGTTTGAGCGAAGAAGCGCTCTCTGTAGATTGCCTGCCAAGCAGCAACCCTTCAATCCCAAGATCCTCATCAAGATCCGGCCAATGCATCCCATAACCGGCACCGCTGATCTGAACATTGGCGCGCTCAGCCGGTGTGCCATAGGCCAGGCGCGGATACCAACCAATCGGTACGGCGATGGTGCGACCGTCTTCAAGGTCAACCGACAAGGTATCGTCTGTCACCGTGACATTGACTATTTTAGGCGGGGCGAGTGTCACCGTTGCAGAAAGCGTCCCATTCATGTCTCAAAGTCTCCAGGTGATCACGCATAGTGCGCTCGATATTACGTAACTCATTGCGATTATACCCGTGATTTGCTGCAAGTATGACATCTGGATCCAGCCAAAATTTGGCACTTCGGTTCTCTCGGTCCACGTGCATATGTCGCAGTTCTTGACAATCATACGAGTAAAAGTAGAAACGATAAGGACCAGAACGTAAAGCTGTTGGCATAGGTACAGGCTGCCTCTTCTTGCTTTGATCTTCCCTCAAAATACCATCTGAGGTACCACGTTACCCTGAAGTTCTTGACCACTGGGAGGACTTGAGCTTCCAGCGCCGCGATTTCATCGAATTGCTTCCGGGCAGAAAACGGAGAGACCGCAGCCGACTCGAGAAGCGCACAACCACCTGCGATAAGTAAGACGCCCAGAAGGATGACCACTCCACTCAAATGTGCACGTGAACCTTGCGTCCACTTGATATCAGCCCTCGCCTCAGCCGAGGGAGGAGATGGGGACTGACGGATCAGGCGGGATCCGCTGTTCCTGTTTGAAGAGCAAGACAAGGAAGGGAGGGGCGATGAGGGTCGTCGCGACCGCCATGATCAGGACGACACCGAAGGCCTCGTTCCCGATCGCCCCGAGGCCGAGACCGATCTGGGCGACGACGATGCCGACCTCGCCGCGCGGGACCATGCCCATTCCGACCTGCATGGCTTTGCGGCGTCCGAGAGTCCACGCGCCAAACCCGCAGCCAAGGATCTTCGAGGCGACGGCCAGGAGGGTCACCAGCGTGGCGAAGATCAACGTACCCCGATTGAGGATCGCCGAGAGCTGGAGCTGCATGCCGATGTTGGCGAGGAAGAAGGGGAGCAGAAACTCTGTCACCGCTTCGGCCTGATGGCCCATATCGGTCCCCTCGGCCGATTCCGACATGGCCATGCCGGCGAGGAAAGCGCCGATGATCGCCGCGACGCCGATGTACTGGGCAACCAGCGCGAGGCCGAGGCAAAGGGCGAAGCCGAAGACGACATAGGATTGGTTGACGCGCAGCCGCTCGACCCGCGGGCGGATGCGATTGACCGCGCGAGCTCCGAGCAGGATGATGACGACCGTGAAGCCGATCGCCAGTCCAGCGGTCGCGGCAATTTGCGTGTAGTCGACATTGCCCTTGGCGAAGCTGCTGACGACGGCGAGGATGAGCAGCCCAAGGATGTCGTCGATGACCGCTGCTCCGAGAATGATGCGACTGACATCGAGGTGGAGCAGCCCCATCTGGCCGAGAACCCGCGCGGTGATCCCGACCGAGGTGGCGACCATCGCCGCACCGATGAAGATCGATTCGATGCGGGGTTGTCCCCAGAGGTCTGCCATCCAGTAGCCGAGGAGAAAGGGAACGATGACGCCGAGCACTGCGACGATGGCTGCCCGGCCTCCGACCCGGAAGATGTCCCCCGGCTTGGTCTCCAATCCGACGAGGAAGAGGAGGAAGATGACGCCGATCTCGGCAAGGGCGTTGGTCAGCTCACCGGGCTGGACCCACTGAAGCATGCTTGGCCCGATGATGACTCCCGCGAGAATCTCGCCCGCCACGGCCGGCTGCTTCAACCGCTCGAAGATCTCTGCCGCGACCTTGGCCGCGACAAACATCAGAAAGAGGGTCACGAGGAGGTCTTCCGCTCCCGCCCCGCTGATTGCCAGTCCAACTACCGGATTTGTCATCGAACACCACTCCGAGGTTGGGTGCGCCCGGGCACGCCACGTCCAGCTCTCCCTTGGCGAGGGACCTTCCGCGGCCCCCCCCACTCTTCTCGCAGACTCGTTGTCGCTGACGATCGAGGAAGAGAAGAAGATTTCACCCTATCATGGCTGGCAGAGGGGAGAAAATGGACGGGTGGGTTTGACAAATGGCCTGGAAGAGCAAACAGTAAGGCCTCTCCCCTCGCCTGTGAACCGGGCCGGTCGCGGACCGAAGGGGAGAGTCCAATCCGTCATAACAGCATCAGCGAACAAGGGACAGCGGAGGAGGCAGCTCATGGCAGACTATATCCTGGCGTTGGATCAGGGGACGACGTCCTCGCGTGCGATCCTCTTCAATCGGGAGGGGGGGATCGTCGGGATGTCGCAGCAGGAATTTCCGCAGATCTACCCGCAAGCGGGGTGGGTCGAGCACGATCCCGTGGCGATCTGGCAATCCCAGCGGGATTGCGTGCTGCGGTTGCTTGATCAGACGGGGATCGGCGCGGAGAAGGTCGCCGCGCTGGGGATCACCAACCAGCGCGAGACGACGCTGCTCTGGGAGCGCGAGACGGGTCAGGCGCTCCACAACGCAATCGTTTGGCAGTGTCGACGGACGGCTCCGCTCTGCGATGAGCTGAAGAAGGAGAAGTTCGACCGGGTGATTCGGCGGAAGACCGGCTTGGTGACCGACGCCTACTTCTCGGGAACAAAGCTGGCGTGGCTGCTCGACCACGTCAAGGGATCGCGCAAGCGGGCGCGGGCTGGCGAGTTGGCCTTCGGGACGGTCGACACCTGGTTGATCCACCATTTGACGGGGGGGAGAGCACACGTCACCGACGTCTCGAATGCCTCGCGGACGCTGCTCTACGACATTCGCAAGGAGCGGTGGGACGACCAGATTCTCAAGCGGCTGGAGATTCCGGCGGAGCTGCTGCCGACGGTGACCGCCTCATCGGAGGTGGTGGGAGAGACCGAGGCCGACCTCTTTGGAGCACCGATTCCAATTGCCGGCATCGCGGGGGATCAGCAGGCGGCGCTCTTCGGGCAGGCCTGTTTCAAGCCGGGGATGATGAAGAACACCTACGGCACGGGCTGCTTCCTGCTGCTCAACACGGGAGAGCACGCCCGTGCCTCGAAGTCGGGCCTGCTGACGACGGTCGCGTGGCGCGTCGGGGAGAAGACGGAGTACGCGCTCGAAGGGAGCGTCTTCATTGCGGGAGCGGCGATCCAGTGGCTGCGCGATGGGCTGCAGATGGTGGCCAGCGCGCCGGAGACGGAGGAGATCGCGACCTCGGTCCCGGACAACCAGGGCGTCTACTTCGTGCCGGCCTTTGTCGGATTGGGCGCTCCTTATTGGGATCAAGAGGCGCGGGGGGCGATCAGCGGGCTGACGCGGGGCGTGACGCGAGCCCACATCGTCCGCGCGGCGCTGGAGGCGATGGCCTACCAGACCCGCGATGTCGTCGAGTCGATGGAGAAGGACGCCGACCTCAAGGTCAAAGAGCTGCGGGTCGACGGCGGCGCAGCGCGCAACAACTTCCTCTGCCAGTTCCAGGCCGACATCCTGGGTGTTCCGGTGGTGCGCCCGGTGATCACGGAAACGACCGCCCTCGGTGCGGCCTACCTTGCCGGACTCGCTGTCGGCTTCTGGAAGAGCCCGAAAGAGATCGCGCAGCAATGGCAGGTCGAACAGCGCTTCGAGCCGACGATGAAGCGCAGCCAGCGCGACCGGCTCTATGAAGGTTGGAAGGATGCGGTGGCCCGCGTGCGGCGCTCCCGCTAGAGAGCGGGATGGGGAGAGGGGGGAGATCGCCGATGCTGACCGCACTCCGACGACTCTGCTGGATGGGGCTGCTCCTGGTGCCCGGGCTCGGATGGCGGGGAGTGACGGGCGAGCAGACCGCGCCTCCCCGCCAAGGGGCCGTCCAGTTGATCGAGGTCACGCGCGAAGCCGGCCTCACCTTCGTCCACCAGTCGGCCGCCGAGAAGAAGTACATCGTCGAGAGCATGGGTGGGGGAGTCGCCATGTTCGATTTCGATCGGGATGGATGGCTCGACCTCTACCTGCTCAACTCCTCGACGGTCGAGGGAGCCCTCGCGGGAAAGGCTCGCCCCAAGGCGGCGCTCTACCGGAATCTCGGAAATGGCACGTTCCGCGAGGTGGCGAGCGCAGCTGGCCTTGCCGATCCGGGCTGGGCGATGGGAGTCGCCGTCGCCGATTACGACAACGACGGCTGGGACGACCTCTACGTCACCTGCTTTGGCCCCAACCGCCTCTACCGCAACCGGGGGAATGGGACGTTCGAGGAGGTCACCAAGCGGGCCGGGGTCGGCGATGACCGATTCTCGACGGGCGCCGCCTGGGGCGACTATGACCGCGACGGTGACCTTGACTTGGCGGTCACCAACTATGTCGGATTTTCCCTCAACGACCTGCCCCAATTCGGCAAGGGGCCACTCTGCCAATACAAGAACCTCTCCGTCCAATGTGGCCCGCGGGGTCTGCCCGGCGCGGGAGACAGCCTCTACCGTAACAACGGGGATGGGACCTTCACGAATGTCTCGGCCCAAGCCGGGGTCGACGACGCGGCCGGATATTATGGGTTGGGGGTCGTCTGGAGCGACCTTGACGAGGACGGGTGGCCGGACCTCTTCATCGCCAACGATGCCACGCCCAACTACTTCTACCGCAACAACCGGGACGGGACCTTTCGCGAAGAGGGGCTGGTCTCGGGTCTTGCCGTCGATGAAAACGGGCAAGAGCAGGGCTGCATGGGAGTGGCGCTGGGCGATTATGATCGCGATGGGCGGATCGACCTCTTCGTCACCAACTTCGCGGAGCAGTACAACACGCTCTACCGCAATCTGGGAGACGGCGTCTTCACGGATCTCTCCCGGGCGAGTCAGGTCGCCGCAGGGAGCGTCCCATTGGTCGGCTGGGGGACGAGCTTCTTCGATGCGGACCACGATGGCTGGCTCGACCTGCTGGTCGTCAATGGGCACGTCTATCCCCAGGTCGAAGGGGCATTTCCGGGGGGGGCCTACCGGCAACCGAAGCTCTTCTACCGCAACCGGGGAGATGGAACCTTCGCCGACGAGAGCGCGTCGCGAAGCACCGCCCTCGCGCAGCGACGGGCGTCGCGCGGTGCCGCTTGGGGGGACTACGACAACGACGGCGACCTCGATCTTCTCGTCAATGAGCTGGATGGATCTCCAATGCTCCTGCGCAACGAGGGGGGGAACCGGGCGGGGAGCTGGCTCACCCTCAAGCTGGAGGGGACGAGATCGAACCGCAACGCAATTGGAGCGCGCGTCACACTCCGCGCGGGAACACGCCGTTATGTCGACGAGGTCCGGGCGGGAGGAAGCTACCTCTCCCATTCGGACAGGCGGCTCCACTTCGGACTTGGATCAGCCACCCACGTCGACGAGATCCGGATCGAGTGGCCGAGCGGAGTGGTCGAGACGCTCCCCCGCCAGGCCGTCAACCAGTTCCTCACCTTGCGGGAGCCTGCGGGAGAGAACCGGACGAATCGTTGATTCAAGGGGATGGGGAGCGGGGAGTCGCTTGGCGGTCGGCTTCGAGCTGGGCAGCCTTGAGCCGCTGGACGGCGGCGAACTCGCGGGCCGCCTCCGTCCGTCGTCCGAGTTGCTGATAGAGCCGCGCGAGGGCATAGCGCAGTTCGGGATCGTCTGGGCGACGACTCGCCGCCCGCTCCAGGGGGCCAAGTGCCTCCGCTGTCCGACCGAGGCGCTGCAGAATGCGCCCCTTGAGCCCTTCCACCTCCGCCGCGTCCGGATCGAGCCGCAGGGCCTGCTCCAATCGCGAGAGCGCCTCCTCTTCCCTGCCCTCCCGTTGACAGGCGTCAGCCAGATGGTAGAGCGCCGCGAGATTCCCCGGCTCACGCTCGACCGCTTCCGTCAGCGGCGGGATCGCTTCGCGCGGCTTCCCAAGTTGCAGACAGGTCAGGCCGAGGGTGAAGGAGAGCCGTGGCAGTTCGGAATCGCCCTGCACGGCCAGCCGCAACTCCTCCAGCGCCTGTTCAAACTGGCGATCTCGAAAGAAGGCTTGCCCCTGGAGGTAGTGAAGCGCCGCCTTGCCCCCTGGAAAGCTCGCCAAGCGTTCGAGCACCGCGCGAAAGCCGGCCCGCCCCAGGCGGAGATGGGCGAGCCCGAGACCGTAGAGGACCGCCGCATCCGGAGGGGCTTGGCTGACGGTTGGGGCGATCTGCTCGATCGCCGCCTCGTCCTGCCCGAGGGCGACCAGCGCGAGACCATACAACTGGCGAATCGAGACTGCGTCAGGGCGCAGCTGGACCGCTTCGGCCAAGACCTCCGCTGCCCGTTGCGGCTGGCCGTGGCGATAGTGGAGCAGGCCCAAATTGTAGCGAATGGGCGCCATGGTCGGGGCCAGCGCGATCGCTGCCTGATAGGCGGCCACCGCCTCCTCGTAGCGTCCAAGTCGCCCCAGGACGACGCCCAGATTGGCGCGCGCTTCGAGCCAGTCCGGGCGGCGCGTCAGGATCGAGCGATACTCGTCCGCCGCCTCCGCGAACTGCCCCGCCTGTTGGAGTGTGACGGCCCGGGCAAATTGGGCCTTCTCCGCCTCTCCTTGCGGGGGTGAGGCCAGCCAGAAGCCGAGCCACAGCAGGAATATCCCGACGCCCATCCCTTCTCTCCTCTCGTTTCGCCGTCACTGCCAGGGAGTTATCGTGAAGACCCGCCCGCCGCCCGGCGCTGCCAATCGGCCTCGAGGGCGCGGAGGTGCACGCCATCGACCGGCATTGGCACCGCCTCGAAATAGCGACGGAGGGAGGCAACCGCGCCAGCGAAGTCGCCCCCGTGCGCCTTGACCTGCCCCAGGTAGACGTGGGCGCGCAACGACCCACGTGGATCCAGCCGCAGTGCCTCTTCCAGGCATTGACGGGCCAAGTCTACGCGCGTCAGGGAGAGATTGCCATACCCCAGCAGGAGGAGCGTCTGGGCGTCCCCAGGAGCCAGCGCATAAGCCCGCTCGAGGCTGCCCACCGCCTCCTCAAAGCGCCCCCCCTGCAACAGGCAGAGCCCCAACCCACGGTGAGCAGCCGCCACGCGTGGATCGAGCCGCAGGGCCTCGGCAAAGTCCAGGGCGGCCTCCCCGTGGCGTTGCTGCTCGATCGCGACCTGGCCGCGTTCGATCCAGGCCTCGATGAAGCTCGGACTCTGCTCGATGACGCGATCCAACTGCCGGCGCGCCTTCTCCCATTCGCGCGCTTCGAGATGGCGACGCGCCTGCTGCCATGCCTTACGGGTGGCCGCTGGAACCTCTGCTGCCCCCTTCATCTCGCGGAGATCGATCGTTCCGGGGGGGATCGATGGCGGCGTCGCCTCCTGCAAAAGCTGGAAATAGAGATCGAGCTGCAGCCGATTGGCATAGGAACGGGTCGAATCCGACTCGGCGGGCTCGGTGGCCAGCTCCGGCCGATTCGGGTGGCTTGCCATCATCCGGTAACGGCCGGCGACCACTCCGCGAAACTCATAATTTCCCTGATCGTCGGTCAAGACCTCCCGGGCAAATCCGTTGACCACCTCGACCCGTACCTTGACTCGAGGGGCTGGCTGCCCATCCGGAAGGTGAACCCTTCCGAAGAGGGTCAACCCGCCCTGTGTCTTGGCACTGGCCAGAGCTCCATTCGATCCGATCCCCGACAGCGCCCAGAACAGGATCCCAGCGATCATCCATCCCCTTCCCATCATCGCTTCTCCCTTGCCCATCGGTCGGCCTCCCCCAAAAGCAAGAGAGGCCAAGCCGACGCGGTCTTCCCCGTTCGGCCTGGCCCCTTTCGTTCATTGAAACGTCGGCGCCTCCCTCCTCAGAAAGAGACCCGTACCGCCAGCTGAATGATCCGGTTCCCCGAGACGTAGCCCGGAACTCCGTTGTACTCCCCGACGCCGTTCCCAAACTGGTTATTCCCCGGCGGCCGTGCCCCATCGCGAACGTTGAGAATCGTCGCCGGTGATGCCTGTTGGAACTGTGCGAAATTGGAGAGGAACTGCGACTGCCCATTCGCCAGCGCGAAGCTGGTATTCGGGAAGAAGGTCAGCCCTGAATTGTAGCCGTCAAACTGCGCGTGATTGAAGACATTGAACATCTCCAACCGCAACTGCAGGTTCCGACTCCCCTCGCTCCCCAGCGCGAAGTTCTTGAAGACGGAAAGGTCGGTGACGTTGATTCCCGGATTCCGGATGATCGACCGGGGTTGCGCCCCCGGATTGATCCCCGGCATCCGCACCTGGGTGAAGTCGAACGCCCGCGCAAACTCCATGCTGGGTTGGGCATTGCCTGTCAGAATCGGCCGTGGCCCCTCTGTCCAGGATCCCGTAATGTGCTGGTTGGCGTTGATCCCCTGAATGCCATAGCCCAGCTCACGCGGGGTACCGGACATGAATTGGGTCACGCCCGTCAACTGCCACCCATTGACGACGGCCTTCGCCAGCCAGTTCTGCGATTTGAGCCGGGGCAGATCCCAAACATAGTTGAAGTTGAGGATATGCTGGCGATCGAAGCTCAGTGCCCGGTAGTCGAAGCAACGTGAGCAGACGATGTTGATGAAGTCCCCTTCCGCACTCGCCGCGGTTCCGAGCGCCTTCGACCAGGTATAGGCCATCCCGAAGGTGACCCCCCGGCTGAAGCGTCGCTGCAACGTCGACTGCAACGAGTGGTAGTTGGACGAGCCGCCGAAGGTCTTCATCTGCACCGTCCCGTAGCCGGGATAGCGGCGCAGAAAGTCGGGCTGGAAGGCGAAGCGCCCGCTGAACTTCAAGCCCGCTTGCCGGTAGATGGCCGGCAGATCTGGCTCCTCATCCGGCACGACACCATTGGCAAAGAAGGACGGATCCTGGGCTGCACGCGTGAAGAGCGTCCCATACGGGATCGCGTTGAGGTTGAGGTCCTCCGGCAAGTGGCGCGAGAGGGTTCCGACATAGCCCACACTCAGCACCGTCCCCGAGCCGATATCCTGCTGGAGCTGGAAGCTGAAGCTCTGGACATTGGGAATGTAGCCTTCCCGGTCCGCCCCGCGAACGTTGGCCGTACCGAGCGCCAACTGCCCAGTGCTCTGCCCGACCGTCGCCAAGTTGCCGAAGTTGAAGGTCGGGTTGACAAAGGTCGGCGGCTGCTCAACCGACGGGAAGACGACGTTGTTCCCGGAGACGCGATCGTAGCCAATGCGGTAGCCGCCGCGCAGTACCGTCTTCTGGTTCCCAAAGACATCGAAGGCAAAGCCGAAGGCCGGCGCCCACTGGATCCCGCGGTTGCGGAACCCGCCCCGCTCGATCCCCTTGTCCGGCTGAATCATGCCGTTGAAGGGATCGCCCGAGCCAGGCACGATCCGATTGATCAGGAAGGCGGGCAGCAGGACTGTTGGATTGGTCGGGTCGATCGCGTTGCGACCTCCATTGGCCCGCTGGTAGAGGCGCACCGCCTTGCTCCGATCAAACCGCTCCGGATCGAAGAAGGCTCCCTGCAATCGCTGGTCGTACTGCGGCTGAATCC
>JBMOHS010000107.1:0-14061 GCA_049317725.1 Blastocatellia bacterium | reverse complement strand
GGGGTGTAGTATGACGCGCTCTGCTCGCGGTCGATGCCGTTGAGGTGCAGGATGAACTCGCCCTTGCGGTAGATGCGCGGGGCACCCGAGGTGAGCCGCTCGATCTCGTCGCCGGTAAAGTCGTCGAGCCGTTCGCGGGGGACGAACCAGGTCGGCGTCTTCTTGTCGCTGAAGCTGCCGCTGCCCGCCCGCCGGACGTGGATCAGCTCCCGATCGGCGAACATGCCCTGGTACGAGAGCAGCCCCTCGTAGACGGCCCCCAACTGGTTGATCCCCAGCTCGGCGTAGTTGACGCGGCCGGTCGAGCGCGACCGCTCATCGACACTCAGCGAGAGATAGCGGATCACCCGTTGCAGGCAGCGATTGGAGAGGCGCGCGTGGTTAAGCAGCGGCGTGCTCTCCGGGGCGAAGAGCGTCGCCGTCAGCGGGCGGATCTCGAAGGCCCCGGAATGGTTGCTCGTCGGGAGTTCCCCTTGCGCGGCTGCCGTCGGCTCAAAGCCCTGGTGGATGAGCTGGAAGAGCCGCTTGAGATGCTCGTGAAAGTAGACGCCATTCTCGGTCGTCGCCGTCAGCGGAACCAGTTCGAGGTCGCGGAGCGCCTCGAGGCTGTAGCCGTGACGGTAGGCGTCGTCATCGATCGGCAGGATCTCCAGCTCACCGCCGCGTGCTTCGGCATAGAGGCAGAAGAGCAGCCGGTAGACGAAGGTCAACGCCTCGTGTTTGAGGTGCTCGGCGGTGATCGGGGCGCTGCCATCATCGAGGAGGTCGAGCTGCGCCGCCAGACGGCCCGCCGCGCGGATCTCGTGCGGCTGCCAGCGCAGCAGGCTCTGCCGGGCCCGCTCCGTCCGGTCCCGCGCCCATTCGTTGACGATCAGCTCGATCGCCTCCCGGACCGCCACCTGCAGCTTCTCCGTCACCCCGTGCGCAAAACGGTGGCTCCGCTCTTCGAGCCGGTCGAGCAGGACCTCCGTGGCGTCGCCGTCTGGGCAGAGCGTCTCGGCGGCGAGGAAGGCGGCGATCTGGTGGAACACCTCCCGTTCGCGCCGCGCGAAGGCGTCGTCGAGGTCGAAGGCCAGGTAGCGCCCCTGCGCCCACGTCTGCCGGTCGAGCAGCATGACGCGATTGCCCGCCAGCAGCAGCAGCCAACGCGGCGCCTCCTCTTCGGTGAAGACCCGCCCGATCGCCCGGCTCCAGTCCCCCTCGATCAAGGGATGGTTCTCCCGGTCGACGAGGTGCGACCTCTCCGGCGGGAACCCGAGCGGATCCTCGATCGGCCGGTCGTCCGGGAGTGCTCCATCGGGCAACGTGAAGACCGACTCGCAGATCACCAGCCACGGCTGATTGTATCGCTCGATGCGCCCGAGCGCCGGAACGAAGCGCTGGCCCCCCTCGACGGGAAGATCACACCGCGTCAGCTCACCGTAACCAAGCGCGGCAAGCAGTTGCGCGTGCCAGTCCCGGAAATCATTCCCCGTCCGCTGCTCCGGCTGCGGTTGATCGAGGGCTAGCGATTTGACCCGGAACCAGAGCGGTCCCAGCGCCTGCACCCGCCGCGGCACCGCCCGCGACCCTTCCTCTCGCCAACGCGCGGCCAGTTCCGCGATGTCCTTCGTGAGGGTGATGTCCAGGTAGTGCGAGGTGAAATATTCACCGACGTTGATGACAGTCATATAGGAATATAAGACGAATAGGACGAATAGGCCCGATAGGACGGATAAGAAGATAGGATGGATATGGCCTGTTTAGTAAGCATATTGATCCCTATAGGTCCTATAGGTCCTATCGTCCTACCCCCTACCCAGCAATGACCAAAACCATCTGCGTCACCGCTTGCGCGTTCATATCGAACTGGACCTTCAGCCAATTCTCCTCCCGGTCATGGAGGAACAGCTCCATCTCCTTGATCAACTGCTGGTCGCGGATTGCCCGCGGATGGTTGGCCCCAAGCTGGGCGATGCGGTCTTCGAGCATCTCGCGACGCCGGTCCCGCCAGCGCTTCAGCCGGCGCTGCTCCTGTCGCAGCCCCCCCTTGCGCCGATCGATCTGCTGCTTCCAGCACTCCTCCAGATGCTCGAGGCTCGCCTCGACGGCGGTCTTGATGAGCATTGGCATCGCTTCGTGGGCCTGGCCAGCCGCGTCATTGACCAGGTTCTCCAGTCCAGCCTCATCGAGCGCCACGGCGAGCGGGCGGACAGTCGACACCCCACCACGCCGGATCGAGACGGCGTGGGCATCGACGACCACTGGATCGCCCCCCTTCGAGACGACCTGCCCGACGAAGCAGAAGCAGAGTTCCCCCTTGCCCAGTCGCGGCGAGAAGACGAGTGGGCACGCATCGCGCGGCAGCAGCGTGAGCAGCCGCTCGGTCAGCCACTGGAGGATCGGGTGCTGGTTGGTGCAGAGCAGCTCGCGCGACCAGTAGCCGGAGGTCTGGCGCGCGGCGCGGATCGCCAGCTCGACCCGGGCCGGATCCGTGGTCAGCCGGAACTGGTTGCGCTCGGGCCAGGCCTCGATCGGGATGGCGGTCGCACCAAAGATCGATTCGTGGCCGGCCTCCGGCCCACCCAGCCGGCGTTGCAGCTCGGGCGGCGCCTCGATCGTCATCAGCGGCCCCTGCTCGACAATCGGCTGAAAGTCCGGATGGCTCTCCATCAGAAATCGATACCCCTCCAGCAGGTAGTCGCGGTCACGGAAGCGGCGGATGGTGCGGGGCCCGGGTTCCGCTTGACTGGCGCTCACCGGCGGCGGCGGTTCCTCCTCACCAAAGAGGAGCCGGCGCATCTCGTCATCGATCTCGGTCGAGGCATCGCGGATGATCTTCTCCAGCTCGGTCGCCTCCGGCTCGGCGACGCTCGCCGCCCGGTCGAGGATGCCCGCGTCCCCCTTGAGCAGCCCCGCCTCGGCGATGTAGCGCTCTTCAGCCGCCGCGTCATAGAGCTGCAGGACCGATTCACCAGAACGGGTCGCGCGGTTGATCTCCTCGACCTTCTCGATCAGCCGTTCGAAGATCGCCGCATCGCCGCGCAGCACGGGCTGGGACGTCTCGACCCGCAGATATCTAAGCACCGGGCTGCGCTGCTGGCCGTAGCGGTCGATGCGTCCGTTGCGTTGGATGAGGGTGATGATTGACCAGGGCAGGTCATAGTGGATGATCTGGTGGCATTCGTGGTGCAGGTTGATCCCCTCGCTCGCAACATCGGTCGCCAGCAACAGCCGCACCGGCGACGATCCCGTCCCGAAGGCCTCGACCGTCTTCATCAGGTGGACATCCGGGAAGCTGCCGTGGATGATCGCCAGCGACTGGCTCGCCTGATCCTCGAAGCGATCACTCCAGTCGAGGCCGAAGTCGCGCACCAGTGCCGCCGCGAGCGCCTCCTGCGTCTCGCGATACTCGGTGAAGACCAGCAGTCGCGGACTCTGCGGCGAGCCGTCCCAGCCGATCTCGCGCAACTGCCGCTTCAACAGCTCGTAGCGCGTCGAGCCCGCCAGCTCCATTCCGCCCAGCACGGCTCTCAGTTCCGCCAGTTGCCCCGCCTCCGCCCCATCCTCGACGCCGTCCTCCCGCAACCGTTGGAGCCGTGCCCAGACCGTCTTCCGACACGACTCTGGGCTTGAGAGGAACTGCTTGTAGAGGCCATACTGGAGCAGCGCCGGCGCTCCCTCTGCCTTCCGGTAATCGGCGAGCCGCTGGTAGACGGCCTCCTCCGCCGCGCTCGCCGGGGCGGTCGTCGTCGCCAGCGGAACGACTTGGCGATCGGTCAGGTTCCGCCCGGCCTCGGCCCGGACATCCTCCTTGAACCTCATCAGGAACCAGCCGCGGATCTCCTCTGCCGTGTACTGGCGATATTCGGGATCGGAGATCACCGACGGATCGAGCAGCGAGATCAGCCGTCCGAAGGTCTCGGCCCGGCCATTGTGGGGCGTCGCCGTCGTCAAGAGCAGGCTGTCGGTCCGCCGCGCCAGCAACCGCGCCAACCGGTGGCTGAGATGGCGCTCCGGGACACTCGCCCCGGCGACGTTGTGCGCCTCGTCGATCACCACGCAGTCCCAGCGCGTCCTCTCCAGAAAGTGGCGGTAGCTGCCAACATTCTTCAACGTATCGATGCTGATGATGATCCGCTGGTAGACCTCGAACGGATTCCGGTTCGCCGGGATGCGCAGCCGCAGCTTGGCGATCCCCTCCGAATCGAGCCGCACCAGCGGGATCCCGAACCGGTTCCAGAGCTCCGACTGGAACTGGGCGAGCATCGACTTTCGGGTCAGCACCAGGATCCGGTCTGCCCGCCGCCGCCGCATCAACTCCGAGAGGATCATCCCGACCTGGATCGTCTTGCCCAACCCGACCGCATCCGCCAGCAAGAGCCGTGGCCGCAACTGCCCGAGCGCCCGCTCGACCGCCTCCAACTGAAAGGGCAGCGGCTCGAACGCTCCCATCCCCTCCGGCTCTGGCCGGGTGCCACAGGCTGGCATCTGTCGCAACCAGGCTTCGAGAAAGAGCCGTGCCCGCCTGTACCCGCGCGAGTCGTCGCGCACCGGGCGCGTCAGCCGCGGATCGACCGGCTCGACCGCGTCGAGCTGCGTCAGGAAGACCCCCGGGTGGTTGCGCACCAGATCGTCGACGCCGACGCAGTGGACCGCGAAGTGGCCCGTCTGGCTTACCGCCTCGACCCGCGTCACCAGCCACTCCGCATCCCGACACCTCACCCGCATTCCCGCGGCCAGGGACCTATCCATCATCGAAGTCCTCCGCACGCAGGCAGTATCGATCCAGCCGCGCCATCTGCAGGCAGGCGTTGAAGACCGCCAAGTCGTCCTCCAACCCGATCGCGGAGACCGTGTCGGGTTCGTCGTCCTCCTCGGAACTGAAATAGAGCACCGCCCCAGCCAACCACGGCCGTGCCTCCCCCGGGATCTCTCCCCAGTGCTGCGCCATCTCTCCGAACTGTCGATGCAGCGCCGCCGCCAACCGCAGATTGACCAGCCGGTTCTTCCCAGCAGCCATCTCGATCCGCCGCAAATGCTCTCTCGCCCCCTCCAACAACGAGGGCAATGAATGCCCCGCCGCGCGGCGCGAACAGGCCTCCAGGACTTGAAGCTGCCCTCGCGTCAATCCGTGCGGACGTACCTCTTCCTTCTTTTTCATCACTCTTTTCAATGCTTGATCGGTCCAGACTGGGCTGATGGGGGTCGTCAGGGAGGGGCACCCTCTTGTCGACGCTCGCCAGTCTACTTCAACTCCACGGGCAGCGTCAATCTGGAGGAGGGGCGAGGGGAGTAGGGGCGAGGGAAGAGGGGAGTAGGGGCGAGGGCTAGCGGGGCTGGCTCTTGGCACAACGGAAGCCGACAAAGTCATAGCTGACCGACGGGCGGTCGAAGTACCGATCGGTCGCAGTCTGCTCCGCCGCCGGCACCCGGAACCCTCCTCCCCGAATCACCCAATTGCCCTCATCCAACTTGGCAGGGCTTCCCGGGTAGGGGAGATACGGCGTAGCCGTCCACTCGGCGACATTCCCCGCCATATCGGCCACCCCAAACGGACTGAGCCCATCTGGGTAACTCCCGACGGCCTGCGGTTGATCGAGCCCCGTCTCCCGGGCATTCGAGAAGCGGGGTTTCCACTCGTTCCCGTAAGGGTAGAGGCGGTTGTCGCGTCCGCGTGCAGCAAATTCCCACTCCGCTTCGGAAGGCAATCGCTTGCTCGCCCATTCACAGAAGTCTCGCGCCTCGTTCCAACTGACGTTGACCACCGGGAGCGTCGCTTCTCCAATCTGGTAGTTCCCGTCCGGCCAATGCACGGGAGCGTTGCGGCGCGTCTGTCGCACAAACTGCGCGTAGAGTTCGTTGGTCACCTCGTACCGGTCGATGAAGAAGGGCGCAATTGTCACCCGGTGGGCCGGGCGCTCATACTCATTGCCATCATCCCGCCCCATCAGGAACTCTCCCCCTGGAATCGGAATCATTCCTGGGGGAGCCTGTATTACTGGGCCACTGGCAGATAGCCGCAGATCCTCCTTGGTCAGGAGGATCCAGGAGAGCAGTCCCGCCAGGCCGAGAATGCCCAGCAGCCCCAGCAGTTGTCCCGCACGGGACTCCCACCACCGGGATCTCTTGACCAATCGGCCAGTCTGTCCCGCAACGAGCTCCCTCCCCGTGACCTCGGCCATCTGCCCCTCATAGTCGGTGATCGGGTCGCGCGGATCACTGAGCACCGTCTTGCCAAGCACCAGATACTCTGTCGACGCGGACGCTGGTCCGTGTCCGCCAGGGACCGGGGGGGGAAGGGGGGGCGCCACCTGCACGACGGTCTCTCGTGCTCCCGGCAGGCGGCGCGGGAGCGTCACCCGGCCAGTCTTCTCAAACTGCTCGATCGCCTCGAGGAATTGATGGGCCGTCTGAAAGCGATCGTCAGGGCTCTTTTCCAATGACTTGAGGACGATTCGCTCCAGTTCAGAGGGAATCGTCGGGTCGATCGAGGTCAGTGGCGGAACCGGCAGCTCGATGTGCCCCCGGCGAATCTCGTAGTCGGAGGTTTTCGATCCCTGGTCGTCAAATGGGACCCGCCCCGTCAACATCTCGTAGAGAACAATCCCCATCGAGTAGATGTCAGAGCGCTGATCGATCTCCCGCCCACGGGCCTGCTCCGGGCTCATATACTCCGGCGTTCCCGGATTGAAGCCGATCTGCGTTCCTCCCCGCACCCCGCGCAGCTTGACGATCCCGAAATCGGTCACCTTGACCTTGTCTTCGGGCGTCACCAGAATATTGGCCGGCTTGAGGTCGCGGTGGATAATCCCCTGGTGGTTCTCTCCCGATTGGTCGCGGTAGACAAAGTGGTGGGCATACTCGATCGCCGCCAACACCTGCTTGAAGAGCCGCAGCGCCCGAACCGGTTCGATCGGTCCGCTTTCCCGCAGGATCAATTTGCGCAGGTCACGACCCGGGACATGCTCCATGACGATACACGTCATCTCCCCGACGGCAATGAAATCGTAGACGCGGACGATGTTTGGATGGTCCAGTTGGGACTGGATATAGGCTTCTCGCGCCAGCCGCTCGCGGAGATGATCGATCTGGCGCGGAGTAAAATCTTCCGTCCGGATCGTCTTGATGACCACCTCGCGCGCCAGCAGCGTGTGACGGCCGAGGTAGAGCTCCCCCATGCCCCCTTCGCCAAACTGGCTGATGACCTCGTAATTGCCGATGGTGCGTCCAATCATATCACCCCCGATGGGCCCAATGGGAATACTCTTGCTGAGAAGATCGGGTCCCTTGGACTCCCTCTTCTCTTCAATCAGTCAAGCGGACTAGCCTCAATTCGTCTGTCAGTGGCCCCTCTGGACGGCCATCCCCATCCGGAGAGGCCTTTCTTTGACCGAGAGAGGGGTCGTGCTCGGCTCTTCCTCCTTTCTTGAAGGAAAGAAGGGAGATCAAAGAGATACGGGTTGAAAATGGAGCAGGCAATCTCCCTGGTCGAGACGGACCAGAGCCTGATAGCTCCCCATCCGAACCCGATCTCCAGTTTGGATGGCACAGCGGGTGATCCGCTGCTCGTTGACGAACGTCCCGTTGGTGCTCTCGAGATCGACCAGGACGTAAGCGGACTCTTCTCGAACCAGCGCGGCGTGGATGCGGGAGATCTTCTCCCCGACCAGGACGACCTCGTTCGCTTTCCAGCGGCCAAAGGCGATGCGCGAGTTCCAGAATTGGAGCGTCACGCCAGCCTCCAGCCCCCGGATGACGATCTGGGGAAGCAGGACCAGTGATTCGACCGCGCTCGACTCTTCCCCGACCCCCGTGACCACAGATGGGGAGAGCTCCAGTGCCACTCGCACCTCCTCCGGCTCGTGGCCAAGGGCATACTCGAAGGCGAGGAGACCTGAGGTCGGATCGACCGTTCGACGTCCCACCAACCGATCGGTCGACTTGTCGATGGGGACGAGATCGACCCGCAGATCATCCTCCCCGACGCGAATCCAATCTCCATTTTGGAGCTGGCACTGCTCGATGCGGGATCCATTGACCCAGGTTCCGTTGCGACTCCGATCCCGCAACTGGTAGACCGGCCCAACGCGCTCGATCTCACAGTGGAGCCGCGAGACGGTCTCTCCGAGAATCTGGACATCACAGCCCTCGCCGCGCCCGAGCGTGATCCGCAATTCAGGACCGCGCCAAGTCAGTGTGCTGGGGGAGGCTACCCCACCCACCCCGCCCACCCCTTCTTTTGTTGGTTGGCGGGACTCGACCCCACCGGCGTAGTGGTGCAGCCGGAGCAGCTCGCCATGATCGGACCGCTCCTCACGCGTCCGACGGCGCATCCGCCGCGAGGTTCGCTTCACTCCCACTCCGATCGGGTGTCTGCTCAACTCCAAGAAGCCACTCCCCTGGCTCGTCGCGCTTGGCTCAATGTTGGTTGCTGCTGCGCGACAGCCCCGGAGAGGGGACCGCTCTCTCCAGGGATTCCGCCTTGTCTTGCCTTGCCTTGTCTTGATTTTTCTCGTTCTTGACGCAAAAGTGAAAGCATTCTAGCGGTCTCATCGCTGCTTGACCAATAAACAGACAGCAGCCTACCACGCCTTCTCCACTTTTGCCATGTTCCACCTGTCGAGGCCGCCATTTCCGTTCCCCTGCGGGGCCCCGCCGCGAGATCTGGTTCGTGGAGGCAAGTGGGCCTACCATGTCAGAGAAAGATGGTGTCAGAGAAAGATGGTTGACTCTTTTCCCGGTGGAAGAGTATGATGTTCCTCGTTTGTGAGGGCCTCTCGTTCTGGGCGAGTCGCCCAAGAGGGTTGTCCTGATACTCATCAAGCCCCGTCGACCCCCAGGGGCCGCTCTCCAAGGGCTGCTCCTGTCAGCTTCTGCCCGGTGCCCCCTTGGTTCTTACTGATGCCACCCTCTTGTGTAACCGTTGCGTTCCAGATATTTGACCAGATATTTTGAACAGATGGGGGGATCAGGCCAAATCGGCTTGAGGGGTGTCAGAACCGATCCGGTCTTCAATGAGCGGGGATCCATTCGTCGCCGCAAGCATCTCCGCCCCAACTCCGGCCCCTCGCCACGAAAGAGAATCTTTTGCCCCCTGATCCTGCCTTGCCCAAAGGCGATGCCAGGGCACAGTCCTGGTCAGACAAGAGACGAAAGAGCGGATGGTCGACCGACCCTCCCCCTCAATGGCGAGCGGACTCGATCGATCTTGATCCCCTCTCCGCGGAGAACTTGGCCGTCCCGCATCGACCTTGAACCACAGATCTGAAAGCCAAGCAAGACTTGAAAGACAAGAATGAAAGGTAGCACACACCGGATGAGAACCTCACCTCGAAATTCCAACGATCTCTACGCCACCTCTTGCAAGCTCCTGTTGCAGGCGTGTGTGGCGATCATCTGGATCAGTGGCTTGGGCATATTGACGGCCATGGCGCAGCCGGCGCTCGCTCCGACGATTCCTGGCCTCCCTGGTCGCGCCGATGAAGCGGCACGAGGTCGAGTCGTCAGCGATAACAAGCTGGGCAGTGTTCTCTTCTTCAACTATTACGTCAGCGAACCGCTCAGCTCGACGGTCAACACTCGTCTCAGCTTCACCAATGCCAACCCATCCCAGGACATTGCGATCCATCTCTTCTTTGTTGCGTCCGATACCTGCAATGTCGCGGACTTCTACCTCTGTTTGACCAAAAACCAGACCACCACGCTGACCACCGCGGATCTGGATCCAGGGGTATGGGGCTACGTCATGGCGGTGGCCGTCGATTCACAAGGATTGCCAACCTCCTTCAATTACCTGGGTGGGGAGGCCTACATTGTCACTCCCACAGCGCACCGGCTGAACCTGCCAGCTCTTGCGGCGGCCCGGCTCGACAACGGTTTGGTCTCTTCGCCACTCAATGCGGATGGGGTCAGTTCGAGCATGTTCTTCAATGGTGCCCAGTACGACTTCCTCCCGCAATCGATGATGATCGACAGCTTTCCCAGTCAGATCTCGGCCGTTGGTTCGCCGTTGGGAGACACGCGAATGTACATCTATTCGCCCCTTCCGACCCTCTACCCGGGCTCCTCCTTCTTCCGTGGAAATCTCTTCTTCCTCGTTTTTGATGATGCCGAGAACGGCTACTCCGGTCAGCTCCCGCTCAGTTGTTACCTCACCTCGGACAAACACCGGATCACCTCGGTCCGAACTGTTCCCAACCTGACTTCAGTCGTTCCTCCCGGTCGGACAGGCTGGGTACGGTTCTTCGCGGTCGGCTCGATGGAGGTCATCTCCAACACCCAAGGGGCCACCAAGCAGCTCGATGGGGCCCCGATTCTGAGCTCGCATACCAGTCGACTCTCGAGCTACACCGGGGGAAGGAATTCGCGATACCTCAGTGCCTTCACCCAAGGCTTCTCGATCTCGATCCCTGTCAGCCGACCTGACTGCGGTCCGACCGATTTGCGGCCACCCTTGAACGGAAGCCAGATCTGAACGGCGTACACCTCCCGTTGGCGACCTGCCCCGATCGGTGACTCACTCCCCGATCTGACAGGTCCCCTCCCGCCGAAGATCCGGCGCTGACCCCTCTTCCTGGTCGGCAAATCCTGGGCCCCATTGCCTCTCTTCTGAATAAAAAGTGGAACAAAGAAGAGTTCCGTGCGTGTAAACATCGCTTCTCTCTGCCTTGGGGGGCACCCTTGGAGCGGCACCAACACAAGGTGACCAACACAAGGTGGTGGCTCGAAAGAGTGGCAGGCTTGGGTGTGAACTTGAGTATCAACTTGAGTATGAAGAGGAGTCCGAGTGAAAGCACAAGCGGGGCGAGAGCACAAGCGGCCGCCGCCCCCCTTCTTGGCTGGGACAGACCCACAGTCGGATCGACTCAGGGCTGACCGGGCGAGGTCAGTGCACTGGCGGTGGACACCTACGGGAATGAGGCGAGCAGATCATGGCTGAATTTCTCTGTCGATTAGGGACTCCTGGAGGCGAGGTTGTCGTTCGGACGATCGAGGGGGGGACGGAGCAGGACCTCCGGCAGCGCCTCTTGCAGGAAGGGTACCGGATCTTCGCCATTGAGATTCCCGGCAGGTCCGGGCAGAAGGGGCGCTTTCAGAGCGCGACCCGTTCGGTCAAAATCAAGCTCGACGACTTTCTTCTCTTCAACCAGCAACTGGCGGCCCTGATTCACGCTGGGTTGCCGGTGCTCCAGTCGATTCAAATGCTCGGGCAGCGCTCGCCCAACCCCAAGCTCCGCTTGGTCCTGCGGGATGTCGAGGTGCGGATCACCTCCGGGAGTGCTCTCTCGGAGGCGCTTTCGGCGCAGGGGGACACATTTCCACGGATCTACACCGCCTCGATCCTCGCAGGAGAGCGTTCCGGCAACCTTGATGACGTGCTCCGTCGCTACGTGGAGTACACCAAGGCGATTGCCCAGCTCAGACGAAAGATCCGGGGGGCACTGACCTATCCCCTGATCCTGCTGGGGGCGGCGACGATCCTGATTGGCGTCTTGACGACGTTTGTCATCCCGCAGTTCACCTCCCTCTACGAGAACATGGGAGCGGAGCTGCCCGGCATTACCACCTTTGTCGTCGGCTTCTCCTCGGCGATTCGGGAGAACTTCTTCTGGCTGGCCCCGTCAGTTGCGGGAATTGGTTTCGGATTGACTTCGTGGCGACGAACAGAGGGGGGGCGACGAACCATGGACCGCTGGATCCTCAAGCTCCCGATCATCGGTGATCTGATTCGTCAAATGACGACCGCCCAGCTCTCGCGGAGTCTGGCGACCCTCCTCGCGGGAGGGATTACTCTGGTGGAGTCCTTTCAGATCGCCTTGGCTTCGGTGAGCAATCGCGAGTTGTTGCGCACGACCGAGCCGGCTCTTCCGAAGATTCGCGAAGGCAAGCCGTTCACGGAGAGTCTCGATGCCGCAGGGTGGGTGCCCCCGCTGGCGATCGATATGATCGGGGTCGGCGAGCGATCGGGCTCCCTGCGCGAAATGCTTGATGAGGTCGCCGGATTTTATGACGCGGAGACCGAGGTCAAACTGGGGCAACTGACCACCTTCATCGAGCCAGCGATTCTGATTACCATGGGCGGGGTCGTCATCACGATCCTTCTCGCCATCTACTTGCCATTGCTCCAGATGGTTAGCGGCGCGACGTGATCCGGTTCGGCCGTCTTCTTCGGGAAGCGTTCAACTTGACCAGTAGACAGGCAGTATTCTATGGCAGCAGTGACCGAGCAAATTCATCTCCAGCAGGAACGGGAGGCCGCCGAGCGGATGGCGGCGAGGTATCGGCTTCGCTTCACGCCCCTGGAAGAAGGGCGGATCGATTATGAGTTGATCCAGTCATTGCCGATCGATCTGATGCTGCGGAATCGGTTCATTCCGTTGCGGCGGGAGAACGATCACTTGGTGGTCGCGATGGCGGATCCCTCGGATCTTTTTCTCTTGGATGAGCTGAGGGCGCAACTGAAGGCACCGCTCCGGATCGAGGTCTCGACTTGGACGGCGATCGAGGCGGTTCTCCGCAAGGGCGACGCCTCACAAAGAGTCTTACAGGAGGCGACCGAGGGATTCCGGGCCGCCTTGGTCAAAGAGACGGATCAGGGCGAAGAGGTGCTCGACCTCGACCGGTTGTCGGGTGACTCTGAAATGTCGCCGATCATCAAGCTGGTCGACACGATTGTCTTCACTGCCCTCGAGAAGCGGGCCTCTGACATCCATCTCGAGACCCGGGATTCCGATATGGTCGTCCGGTATCGCATCGATGGAGCCCTCTACGAAGCGGGCGATCCGATCGACATGAAGCACCACCAGACGATCATCTCGCGAATCAAGGTCATGTCGGAATTGGACATCGCCGAGCGCCGCGTTCCGCAGGACGGGCGCTTTCGCATGCGCATCAAAGGCCGCAAGGTCGACTTTCGTGTCTCGATCATGCCCTCGGTCTACGGCGAGGATGCCGTCATTCGTATTCTCGACAAGGAGCAGATCAACGATTCATTCCGGGACCTGCGGTTGGAAGTGGTGGGATTCGACCCAAAGCTGCTCGTCAATTTTCGCCGCTTCATTCTCGAACCGTATGGAATGGTGCTGGTGACGGGGCCGACGGGGTCAGGCAAGACGACCACCCTCTATGCCGCTCTCAACGAGATCCGCAATGACGAAGACAAGATCATCACCATTGAAGATCCAGTCGAATATCAACTGCGCGGCGTGACGCAGATCCAAGTCAATGAGAAGAAGGGCCTGACCTTTGCACGTGGCTTGCGCAGCGTCCTGCGGCACGATCCGGACAAGATCATGGTCGGAGAGATCCGTGACCATGAGACTGCCCAGATTGCGATCAACTCGGCCCTGACGGGGCACCTTGTCTTCACCACTGTCCACGCCAACAATGTCATCGATGTCATTGGCCGATTCATCAACATGGGCGTCGAGCCGTACAACTTTGTCTCGGCGCTCAATTGTGTGCTTGCCCAGCGGCTGGTCCGGCTGCTCTGTACCCATTGTCGAGCCCGTTACCAGCCGACAGATGAAGATCTTCGTGAGGCGGGCCTCTTGTCGGAGAAGTACCGTGCCTATGCCTTCTACCGCAGCGTTGGATGTGAAGCCTGCAACCAGACTGGGTATCGCGGGCGGACCGCGATCCACGAGTTGCTGGAAGTCTCCGACAATATCCGGGAGCTCATCATTGCCCGGAAGCCGGGCTCCGAGGTACGACGGGTGGCGCGCGAGGAAGGTCTCGGCAGCATGAGGGAGTCGGCCCTTCGGCTGGTCTTTGAAGGTCAGACCACCCTGCACGAAATCAATCGGGTAACGTTCGTGGAAGAGATGACCTGACCTCTCCACCTGAGGCCGACGGTGGGAGAATCGCGCGTGGGCAATTCTCAGCGGGACGCCCCCTGACGCCCCTGCGGAATGGGTTCTCCCGTTTGACGAGGGGCTGTTCGTCCAGACTCGTCGAAGGGAGAGTGCCGACGGACCATCTGTTTTGTTGTCTGTTTTGTTGTCTGTTTTGTTGTCTGTTTTGTCGTCTGTTTTGTCGTCTGTTTTGTCGTCTGTTTTGTGAGGATGTGACGCGTGGATT
>JBMOHS010000106.1:0-14120 GCA_049317725.1 Blastocatellia bacterium | reverse complement strand
CTCTCGCCAAGCAGGGCATCTTCCGCTATGTCGTTGGCGGGCGAAACATCAACGCCGGGCAGCCCGGAGCCTCGGTCGACCAGGCGGGGAATCCGACGCTGCCGGCCTGTTCGGCAACAGTGACGACCAACTGCATCGCCTCGCTCAACGTCCTGCAGAACGATCCGCGACGGCTTGGTGCCGATCCCGCGACGCAGCGGATCATGGGCCTGCTGCCCAACCCGAACAACTACAACGTTGGGGACGGACTCAACACGGCCGGGTTCAACTACAGCGGTGGCCGCCTCGACCCGCAGCGGGACTTCACCTTCAAGGTTGACCACAAGTTCAATGACCGCAACACGGCCTTCGTCCGCTATTCGTGGGGGCAGCAGGACACCGTCAATGACACGACCAACGCTGGTGAGCCGCGCTATCCGGGCCTCGCCCCGTGGGTTAACACCGAGCGGACCCCGCGCAACCTGGCCGCCAACTACCGCCGGGTGATCAACAACAACCTCGTCAATGAGGTGGTCGCGGGCTACAACCGGTTCACCTTCAATTTCATCAATCCGTCGGCGGAAGCCGAGCCCTTCTCGATCGTCACGGTCAATCCGAGCGATCCGCTGAGCTTTACGGTGGGGAACTTGCGGACGGTGACGACGGTCCAGTTTGTCGACAACCTCAGTTGGACGGCGGGGGCGCATCTCGTCAAGGCGGGCGTCAACTTCCGTTACCAGCAGCACAAGGACATTCGTGGCTCGATCGGGGGACAGAACTCCGCCCCGGTTGTCAACCTGAGCACGCCGGTCAACGTCGCCTGCGTCGGGGGGGCATTCGGAGCAGGTGGGACCGCTGGGGTCAACGCGAGTGGGCAGGAACTCTTCTGCCTGCCCGATACGGTCGCCGGGCGACCGCTCTTCATCAACGCCCTTGATCGTCCTCGCATGCAGGGGCTGGTCAATGACCTCTTGGGGCGGATTGGCTCGGTCGCCCAAGGATTTGTCTCTTCGACCGACCTCTTCACCTATCAAGGCGCCGGGACCCCCTTTATCAATGATGCGCGGTATCCCGAGTATGACTTCTACCTGCAGGACACGTGGCGCGTCCGCCCCAACTTCACGATCGACCTGGGCGTCCGCTACGAAGCGCGGATCACGCCGCGGGCGACTGGGCGTCTCTTCCGACCCAATCAACCGGTGACGGTGGGTGCGCCGGCGAGCACCTCGCTCGCGTGGGGGAGCGACTACCTCTACAACAGTGATCTCAACAACTGGGCGCCGAGCGTCGGGTTTGCCTGGGATCCGTGGGGAGATGGCAAGACCTCGATCCGTGCGAACTACCGATTGTCCTATGACCGCAACAACACCCAAGTCATCTCCTCGCAGATCTACAATACGATCCCCGGAGTGACGCTGGGCGTGGTCGATGTCTCGCCCCAGTTCAATGGGCCAAACGGGACCAATCGCCGGATCCGTGACAACGTGCTCTCGGTGGTACCGCCGTCGACGACTCGGCCAATCGATCAGCTTCGGCCCGCCGCCTTCGGCCTCGGCGCGATTACGGTGCTCGATCCGGCCTTCAAGTCGCCGACGACCAACGGCTGGAGTCTCAATATTCAGCGCGAGATCGCCAACCAGATTCTGGTTGATCTCTCGTACATCGGACGTCGCGCCCATAACCTCTTCGGTGCCTACAACGTCAACCAAGTCGACATCTTCAACAATGGGTTCCTCGACGCGTTCAACGTGGTCGCGAGAGGGGGAGACAGCCCCTTGATGAACCAGCTCTATGGTCGGGACACCCGGAGGACGGGGACTCAGACCGGCTCTGCCTTTGTGCGCAGTCAATTCGCCAGTGCGGTCCTGCTCAACGGTGCCGCGAGCGTGGCCGCTGACGCCGCAGGCCGCGTGCAGGGCGGGGCGCCCCTCCTGACACTGGCCGGCTTGCCGACGACCTTCTTCCGTCCCTTCCCGCAGTTTGGGACGCTCAATGTCATCGACTCGAACGACTTCTCGACCTACCACTCGTTCCAGTTGATGGTCCAGCGGAAGTTTGCCAAGGGGGTGCAGTTCCAGGGATCCTACACCTTCTCGAAGTCACTCGACACGCGATCGTTCGATCCGACCTTCACGGTCGTCGGGACCGGGAACGCCCAATCGGCCTCTTCGACCCCGTTCAACATCTTCGATCGCAAGCTCAACTATGCGCGGTCCGATTTTGATCAGACCCACTACTTCACCGGCTATGCGATCTGGGATCTTCCGTTCGGGAAGAACCAGCGGTTTGGGGCGAACGCGCCCGCGATCGTCAGCCGCCTGATCGAGGGGTGGAACGTCAATGGCGTCGTCACGCTCAGTTCGGGACGCCCCTTCACGGTCTACTCTGGTGGAAATCAGATCAGCAATGTGGTGCAATCGACGGCGGATTGCAGTGGTTGCAAGCGGAAAATGGGCAAGGTCGACAAGAACTCCTCGACCTTTACCGGGGTTCCCGGCTTCTTCACCGCCGAGCAGATTGCCCTCTTCTCCCAGCCAGCGGCGGGATCGATGGGCAATACGGGGCGCAACTTCTTCAACGGTCCGGGGCGCTTCAACCTCGATATGGCTTTCCTGAAGAAGACGTACCTCTCGGAGAAAGCGAACCTCGAGCTGCGATTCGAGTTCTTTAACATCACCAACACGCCGGTCTTTGGATTCCCAACGGCGGTGGTGACGAGCACGACCTTCGGACGGATTCGGGACAGCGTCATCAATGAGGCACGTAAGATCCGGATCGGGGCGAAGATCAACTTCTAGTCGAGCGAATCCGCTCAACCGAGGCGGGGCGCCCATCTTCGATGGACCGGGATCTCCGGTCCGATCGGGGTGGGCGCCCGATTTTCTTTGAGGGGGGACTGGTGATGATGGGAATGGAAGAGCGCATCAAGCGGTTGCAACAGCGGTTGGGGCTGCCGGTCGACGGGCTGGTTGGACCCGTTACCTTGACCCGGCTGGAGGCGCTGGTCGACCAGGTTCTGGGAAAAGCACCGACGCCGGCGGAGTATAACCTCGAATGCTCACGAGTCGGGCTCGACCTGATCGTCGAGTTCGAGATCTCCTCCCAAGAGCACTATGAACGACGTCTGGTCCGTCCGACCTGGCCAGGGGGAGAGAGTGGAGTGACGATCGGGATTGGGTATGATCTGGGCTTTGCGACGCGTGCGCAGATCCGGTCCGATTGGCGGGAATTGCCCGAGAAGGTCGTCGAGCGACTGGTCGTCGCGTCGCGAGTCACGGGAACCAAGGCGCGGGATCTGGTTCCGAGCCTGCGTGACTTGCGTATCCCCTTTGCCATCGCCAAGGGAGTCTTCTACACCCGCAGCTTGGTCCAGTATGCCATCGAGACGAGGCGTGTCTACCCTGGTGTCGAGTTTCTTCCCGCGGATGCCCAGTCGATGATGCTCTCCCTTGTCTTCAACCGGGGTTCGAAGCTGACCGGGCCCACCCGGAAAGAGATGCAGGACTTGGTAACGCTGGTCAAGGACGGGGACCTTCCGGGAATGGCCGCCCAGTTTCGGTCGATGAAGCGGATCTGGCAGGGAACAGGCTTGACCGGGCTCCTCGTCCGCCGCGAAAAAGAGGCCGTTCTGATCGAGAAGTCCCGGCGCGAGTATACGGCAGGTGAGATCGTCTATTTGTGAGCCGTTGTTGCCGGGACCTCGTGGCGAGCGGGTCAGTCCCAGCTCAGTCGAAGAGTCTTCCCTGTCGATCCGCTGGCCGCCGGAAGGGGCTGGGTCTGCCTTCCCCTTCCGATCTCTCGACCTGGAATCCGAGGCGACGGGTGTGCAGGGCGAACGTCTGCGTGATCAGATCCCACCAGGGGCCCTCGCCCCGCATCCGTTCGTGAAACAGGCTGCGGTTGAGTGTCCCCCCTTTGATGGCCCGCAGTCGCCGTTCGATCTTGTCGGCTTGTCGCGGCAGGCTCTCCCGCAGCCGTTCGAGAAAGTAGGGCTCGACGCTCCCGGGGAGTCGCAGCAGGGTAAAGAAGGCACGGCGCGCGCCGGCGTCGCGTGCCCGTTCGAGGAGCGCAGGAATTTCGTGCTCGTTGAGCCCGGGGATGATCGGGGCGAGCGCAAGCCCCACCTCGATGCCGGCGGCAGCCAGTTCTGACATCGCGGCAAATCTGGCCTCTGGACCCGGAGCAAAGGGTTCGAGGGCTCGCGTCACCTCGCGATCGAGGAACGGGATCGTCAAGTAGACGGTCACGCCCGCTTCCCGTGCGAGGGCGGCCAACAAGTCCCGATCTCGCCGAATGAGCGCCGACTTGGTCAGGATCCCGACGGGATTGCGGAATTCGAGACAGACTTCGAGGCACTGCCGGGTCAATCCATAGTCGATTTCGAGCGGCAGGTACGGATCCGAGGTGAAGGAGAAGATGAGCCGGTCCCCTTTCCACTTCGGTTTGAGAAAGGCCTCGCGCAGGAGTTCGGCGGCGCGAACCTTGACGACGATCTTGCGGTCGAAATCGGTCCCCGCGCCGAAGCCGAGGTACTCGTGCGTCGGCCGGGAGAAGCAGTAGGTACAGCCGTGCGTGCACCCCCGGTAGCAGTTGACTGAGTAGGAGAAGGGGATGTCTGGGCTGTCATTGCCATTGATGATCGACCGGGTCGCCGTCTCTTCGAAGACCTCCAGCTTGGCGACGGGTGGTTCGCCAATCCATTCGTGTTGTGCGTTGACCCAGGGATTGGGAGGATTCTGAACATATCGCATCGTGGCATCCCTCTGATGGCAAGCCAGTCTACCGCTCTTCCGTCTGCTGTGCCAGGGGGTGGGGGAGGGGGGGGCAAGGCGAGCAGTCAGAGCGGGTCGGGTGGTGCCTGCGAGGAAGGAAATGGGAGGATGATCGCGAATGGGCGATGGAAATTGTGACCGTGGACGATCTGGCGAGGGAGAGCGAAGAGGGGCTTGGCGGAAGGGGATCGCCCTGCTGCTCTTGGTGGGATTGCTCGGACTCGGTCTGGGGCGGAGGGCCTTTTCCGGATACGCACAGGAGAGGGACCAGCCGCTCATCGAGCGGAGACGAGAGACGGTCTCGATTCCTGCCCTCCCCGAGGGGACCACTTGGACCTCTGCCCCGCTTTCGATCTTGCCGCCACCCGACGCCTCCCTGGTTGCACTGACGACTGCTTGGGTGGCCCTGCCGGGGCCGAGACTTGCGGTGGCAGTGCGAAGCTCCGAGGATGGAGAGCAGTGGTCTTCCTGGGCTCCGCTGGAACTGGCGGAAGGGCCGATTACTGCGGATCCGGACGAGCGTGGATCGAGTGGCCGCTCCGAGCAGCTCGGGGCCGAGGGGGAGCACTCGCTGACCCTGCTGCCCGGGAAGACCCGGTATGTGCAGTACCGTCTTCCAGGTGCCGCCTCGCCCGCGCCAGCCCGGCTGGAGGTCGGATGGTTCTTCCCCCCAGCGACCTCTCCAGCCGCACGTCAACGAATCGAGCGACGGGCCCGCGGTGAGCTCCTCCCCGATCTGGAGTTGCAGGCCGGGCCACTCACTCCCACGACACCAATCGCCACCCCGAGACCCCCCGTCATCACGCGGACAGAATGGGGCTGTCCCGATGGGCAGATTACCCGCCATGGCACCCTCCGCTACACCACGGTCACCCACCTGATTGTGCACCATACCGTCAACAGCAACACCTCCCCCGATTGGCCGGCGGTCGTGCGCAGCATCTGGAGCTTTCACATCTTCGACCGGGGCTACAGCGATCTCGGGTATAACTACCTGATCGATCCGAATGGGGTGATCTATGAGGGCCGTTCCGGCGGAGACAATGTCCTCGGAGCCCATTTCAGCGGGGTCAACGCGGGAACGATGGGGGTGGCGCTGATTGGAACCTTCACGAGTGGCCTGCCCACGCTCAAGGCGAGGGAGAGCCTCCGACGTCTTCTAGCCTGGAAGGCGGACCAACGAGATCTCATTCCCTACACGGCCGCCTTTCACGCCTCCTCTGGATTGTCACTCAAGGTGATTGCGGGACATCGCGATGGCCCCAGTCCCACCGAGTGCCCTGGGCAAGCACTCTACCTCTTCTTGCCACAATTGCGCGTTGAAGTCCTGCAGGAGATGACGGGAAGCACTGCACTGACGACCGTCTCCGCCGCTGACTTTGCGCCCCGTCCCCTCGCTCCTGACTCCATCGCCGCAGCGTTTGGGCGAGAACTGAGCCAAGCGGTCGAGGCGGCATCCTCGACACCCCTTCCGTCGACTCTCGGCGGGGTCTCCCTTCGAGTCCGCGATGCGTCCGAGAAGGAGTGGCCCGTCCCGCTCTTTCACGTCTCCCCAGGGCAGGTCAACCTCCTGATCCCGGCAGATCTGACGCTCGGACCGGCGACGCTGCTGCTCTCCCGTGGGGATACCCTCCGCGCGGCTGGACTCCTCCCCCTCACCGATGTCGCTCCGGCACTCTTCACGGCCAATGCTACGGGGCAGGGAGCTCCAGCCGCCATCCTCCTGCGTCTCTCCGCCGGTGGAGTCGCCACCTATGAGCCCACCTCCTGGTATGACGCGGCCCTTCAAGCCTTTGTCCCACGGCCGATCCTCTTCGGACCTGAGACCGAAGGTCTCTATCTCGTGCTCTTTGGTACGGGGATTCGGGCGAGGGGGGCAGGGACAACCTCAAGAAGCGTCGCCGCGCAACTCCTCTTGACAGGCGGGCTCGAACCGCACTCCCCTTCGCTGGAAGTTGCCTATGCTGGCCCGACGCGCGAGTACGCCGGTCTCGATCAACTCAATCTCCAGTTGCCACGCGCTCTCTCCGGGGTGGGGGCCCGCACGCTCCGCCTCACAGTCGATGGCGTTCCCGCCAACCCCGTTCTGCTCCAGTTCTGAAGTGTTGATCTACTTGCGGGATTCGAGCCGATCGAAGGGAGAGGTCACCCCCAGCAGCGCCAGAAATTGCCGATTCTCCCGCAACTCCGTGAAGTCTGAATCGTTGAGCGCCTGAGAACGGAACCGAGGTTGCAACTGAATGCATTGCTCAAGGTGGACCAGGCATTCGTCGATCTTCCCCGATTGCAGAAGAGTGACTGCCATCGAGTAGAAGAGATGAGGGTCGCGCGGATTGAGCCCCAGTGCCCGCTCGAAGAGGGAGCGGGCCGACTGGAGATCCCCTTTGTTGAGCGCGAAGACGCCCTGGTCGTAGAGTGAGCTGGCCGTTTCGGGCATCGAGGTCGCGGAGGTCAGCCGCTGTTGGCAGACTTGCACGTAGACCTGAACGCGGGCGAGAATCTCCAGCTCCTGGGGGTACTTGGCGACCATATTCTCGAAGAGCGTCTTGGCCTCCGCGAACTGCCGCCGGTTGAAGACCTTGACGGCCTGCTCAAAGCTCTTGAGGGCAATTGCCGAGGGATGGCGGTGCAATGGCTCCACCGTCACGCTGGGTGGCTGCGGGGGAACCGGTGCGGAAAGTCCACTTTGGTGGGCACTTCTGCCAGCCGTCCGCGGGGGAGCGGCTTTGGGCAAGGACTGGGTCTTCCCGGCACTCTTCTTGGCAGAGGGGCTTTTGCTCTTAGGGAGAGACGGTGGAGAGGGAGGGACCGTGGGAATCGGTTCGGCAGGAGCCGGTTTCCGCCCCTCTTTCACGCTTTTCGTACTTACTTTCGTGGAAGCGGACGTTCCCTTTTTCGCGTTGGGCAGGGGGGTGACCTTCGGTTCGGTGGGTGACGGCGATGGTGCGGCAGAAGCGGGAACTGTCGGAGTCGACTTCGTTGCGGCCTTGGACCGTTTTGCCGCAGGAGGGGGAACCACAGAGGCCTCTTGCTGCACGACCACTTGTGTTCGCGCGGGAATCGCCGCCGCCTTCTCCGCATTTCCTTTGGTTTTTGAACCCTTGCCGACTGACTCCCTCATATTCGCTTCCTTTGCACGACTCAAAGCGATCGTCGGTTGTGTAAGGACGGGGCAGAGGATACGGTGATCCCCCAGGGACACATCTGGAACGTCCAAGCCGGCCCTTACGGGCCCTCATCTTCAGCGCACCATCGGCGTCTGACCCAGGAATGCCCTCTCCCCTCCCGGGGATTTGCTTCCCCCTTCGGTCAATCTTCAGGTGCACTCGCCCGAAGGCAATACCGGACAGAACGGTGCTTGCCGTCCTCTGGCTCGCCAAGTAATGATCTCAATTCCCAATCTGGTGTCTGGTCCCGTCTTTAGTCTTAATCTGGTAAATGTTTTCCTGTATAGCAGATAGCGCGGCTTGTGTCAAATTTATACGAATTTGACTCGAAAAGAGCTGGAGCAGGATAGGGAGGCGGGGCGATCAGGCAGAGAGGGACTTGACCATCAGGTACCCATCGCTCCCGGTTGAATAGTACCGTTGGAGCCGTTGCGCGACCATGTACCCGAGGGATTCGTACAATCGGAGAGCGGCGACATTCTCGACGCGGACTTCCAGTCGGACGGTAGAGATGCCCCGGCTGCGAAAATTGCGCTCCATCTCGAGCAACAGCAGGTGGGCGAGGCCTCGGCGTTGCCGTTCCGGTGCCACACCGAGGGCGGTGATGTGGCCCACTCCATCCATCTCGATGATCGAGACGATGAAGGCGACCATCCGGTCGTTCTCTTCCCGGATCTGACGGGCAATCGTATTGGGATTCGAGAGGAGGTACCGGAATGTCTCCCGCTCATACGCCTCTCCATCGACGAAGCATCGCAGGTCAAGTTGCCAGACCTCATCGAGGTCCGCCAACGTGATGGGGCGCATCGTTCCCCGAAAGAGGGAAAGTGGGGAGCGGCCGTGGGATGAAGGTGTCTTGGCAAAGGAACTCATATCAGATCAATAACATGCAGTCTCCGTAGCTGTAAAACCGATAGCGCGATTGGACAGCGTGGGCATAGGCTCCAAGGACAGTGTCTCGCCCCCCAAAGGCGGAGACGAGCATCAGCAGCGTCGATTGCGGCAGATGGAAATTGGTGAGCAGTCCATCGATGGCTCGGAAGCGATAGCCGGGGTAGATGAAGAGGTTGGTGGGTCGGCGTTCGGCGCGGATCGTTCCGTCCTCGTTGGCCGCGCTCTCGAGCGCACGCACGGAGGTGGTACCGATCGCGATCAACCGTCCACCGGCCTGACGAAGTTCGTTCATCTGTGCCGCTGCCGCCGCGGGGATGTCGTACTGCTCGGCATCGAGCTGGTGGTCCTCGACCTCCTCGACACGGATGGGTTGGAAGGTCGCATAGCCCACGTGGTGGGTAATTTCGATGATTTCGACGCCCTTCTCGCGGAGTTGGGCGAGAATCGGGGCGGAGAAGTGGAGGCCGGCAGTAGGGGCGGCGACCGCACCACGCTGGCTGGCATAGATCGTCTGGTAGCGGGGTTCGTCGAGCCGCTGCGTCGGGCTGGCATCGCGTTTAATGTAGGGAGGGAGCGGGGTTTGTCCAATTCGATCGACGGCGGCATTGAAGGCGACGTCAGACTCGAACCGAAGCCGACGTCGGCCATCGGGGAGCACCTCGATCACCTCCGCGCGCAACTCTCCCTCACCGAAGACGAGCCGTGTCCCTCGTTGGACGACTCGCCCGGGTTTGGCGAGGACCTCCCATTCGACCACCTCTCCAGTCCCCCCCTCACCGAAAGGCTTGGCAGGACCGGCTGGGCGCAACAGGAACGCCTCCACGGTCGCGCCGACTCCGGTCCGATCCGGCCCCGCCAGCCGATGCCCAAGCAGGCGGGCAGGGAAGACCCGCGTGTTGTTCAGGACAATTCCGTCGCCGGCTTGAAGCAGGTCGGGGAGGTCTCGGAACTGGCGATCCACCCATCGACCCGCAGCTCGGTCGACGACCAGCATCCGGGATCCATCCCGCTCTTCGAGGGGTTCCTGGGCGATCAGCTCAGGGGGCAGTGCAAAGTCAAAATCGCTCAACTTCATAGACGAAATCCAATCATCCCAGGGGGCAGCGGCTCTTCTCCTTTGGGAATCCCCTGCCAAGGGTGTTCGTTAAGGCATCTGTGGAGCCAGCCCCAGATGGTGGTAGGCCCGGGGGGTCGCGACCCGACCGCGCGGCGTCCGATTGAGCAGGCCAATCTGGATCAGGTACGGCTCATACATCTCTTCGATGGCCTCTTTCTCCTCACTGATGGCGGCCGAGAGGGTGGCGATTCCGACAGGGCCACCGGAAAACTTGTCAACGATCGTCGTCAGCAGCTTCCGATCGATCTCATCAAGTCCAAACCGATCGACCTCCATGCGATTCAGTGCATCCTCGGCGACTTCGGCCGTGATCCCCCCCTGCCAAATGACATCGGCATAGTCGCGGACTCGGCGCAGGAGGCGATTGGCGACACGTGGCGTTCCGCGAGCACGCTCGGCGATCGCGAGCGCGCCGGCCCGGTCGATCTCCGCCCCGAGGATGGCCGCCGAGCGTTCGACGATGATCCGCAGTTCGTCGACCGGGTAGAAGTCGAGGTGAAAGTGGATGCCGAACCGGCCTCGCAAGGGGGAGCTGATCATTCCCGGTCGAGTGGTCGCTCCAATCAAGGTGAAGCGGGGTAGTTCCAGCTTGACAGACCTCGCCGATGCCCCCTGTCCGATCACCAAGTCCAGCTCGAAGTCCTCCATCGCTGGATAGAGAATCTCCTCGATGGCCGGGTGCAGCCGGTGGATCTCGTCAATGAAGAGGACCTCCCCCTCTTCCAGGTTGGTCAGGAGGGCGGCGAGGTCTCCCGCCTTCTCGATGACCGGCCCGGCCGTCACCTTGACCCGTGCCTGCATCTCCCGGGCAATGATCGTCGCCAACGTCGTCTTTCCCAAGCCGGGCGGGCCGTTGAGCAGGACGTGATCGAGCGATTCTCCACGGCCGCGTGCCGCCTGGAGAAAGATCTCGAGGTTGGCCCGGATTTTGGGTTGCCCAACATAGTCGAGCAGCCGCTGCGGTCGCAGCGACGGATCGATCGACCGGTCATCGGCCAGACTGGCACCAGCCAGCAGCCGCTCCTCCTCGGTGGATCCTGACGTTGTTCCCTCCTTGCGCGAATGCTTCATCAGACCTGCTCTCTTCTTTTCACGACCCTCAGGGACTGGTTAGCGGGCCAGGGATCGTAAGGCCAGCCGAAGTGCCGCGGAGAAGCCACTGTCGGGGGACTCCTGAAGCGCCGCTGCGGCCGCCTTCTCTGCCAGCGCCCGCGGATACCCGAGGTTGGTCAGTGCGGAGACGAGATCGTCAGTTGTCGTCGAAGGGGTCGTCTCGGTGGTGGGGGCCGCCTCGACCTGACTCCCTCCCTCGGCGGCGAGCGTGGCCATGCGGTCTTTCAGCTCGACCAACAGTCGCTCCGCCGTCTTCTTGCCCACACTGGGGATTTGGACAAGGCGGGCGACATCACCGCGATGAATGGCCTGTACCAGGGACTCCGTTCCCATTCCGGAGAGGATTGCCAGCGCAAGTCGCGGTCCAATCCCGCTGACCCCTGTCAGCAGCAGAAAGAGCCGCTTCTCCCGCTCGGTCTGAAAGCCAAAGAGCTGCAGGGCGTCTTCCCGAACGTGTGTGTGGACCAAGAGGACGGCCTCGGATCCGACCTCTCCCAACTCTCCATAGGTTGAGGCTGGAATGGCCAGCTCATACCCCACGCCCTGGACATCCAGAAGCACTTGTTGTGGCTCCTTCTGGAACAGCACCCCCCGCAATCGTGCGATCAAAGGACCCCCTCCCGTGACATCTCCCCGGCTTGGCGTCCGCTTGGGAACGACCAGCCACTCCGGCCTCTCTCTGAGACCCTTCTCCTCTCCCGTTCCGGCCATTATACTTTCCACAGAGGAGAAGATGAATCAGGAGAAGGGAACGGAGACAGGAAAGATGCAAATCTGGGATGAGCGGTACGGTTCGGGAGAGCATGTCTATGGTCGGGAGCCGAACGAATTTCTCGCCGCCATGGCGAGCCAGATCCCCCGTGGACGGGTTCTCTCCTTGGCCGAAGGGCAGGGGCGCAATGGCGTCTATCTGGCCGGTCTTGGCTACGAGGTGACGGCGGTCGACTCCTCGGCCGTCGGGTTGCGGATGGCGCGCGAACTCGCGGTCGAGCGCGGCGTTCCGCTGGCGACGATTGTTGCTGACCTTGCCGACTACGACCCGGGCGAAGCTTGTTGGGAGGGCATCGTCTCGATCTTCTGCCATCTTCCGTCGGCGCTGCGGCGCTCCGTCCTCGCGAAGATGGTCCGTGCTCTCGCTCCCGGTGGTGTGCTTCTGCTCGAGGCCTACACGCCGGCTCAACTGCAGTTCGATACCGGGGGGCCCCGTGACGCCGACCTCTTGGCATCGCTCGCCGATCTGCGCGAAGACCTTTCCGGACTGACCCTGGTTCACGCGTTTCAAGGGGAACGATCGGTCATTGAGGGTTTGCTCCATCGGGGCCGGGCGGCGGTGGTGCAGGTTGTCGCCCTCAAGCCCAACCCGGACCCCGACGCGGGACTGCTCGGCGACGGGGCGGACCGGAGAGCTTGATTGACAGCCCCGGTCGGACTGCGGTATCGTTCCGCGTCCCCGGAATGAAGTCTGGTCGTGAGAGCCGCTGTCAGGCTCTCATCAGGTCTCCGCGCCCATCGTGCCGATCGTCTCCAATGTGCCCATGAAGACCGAGAAGATCTCTGAGCTGACCATCAATCGTCTCTCGATCTATCTGCGCTGTCTCAACGAACTGTCGGAGGCGGGAGTGGAGACGGTCTCCTCGAAGTTGCTTGCCGAGCAGTTCAATCTCAACTCCGCACAGATCCGCAAGGACCTCGCCTATTTTGGCGAGTTCGGTGTCCGTGGGGTGGGGTACGTTGTTGCCGACCTCCGTGCGCAACTGCGCGGGATCCTCGGTCTGGCGACCACGCACCGCGTCGCTATTGTTGGCGCCGGCAACTTGGGATTGGCCCTCGCCAACTACCTTGGTTTTCAACAAGACAGTTTCCAGATCGTCGCCCTCTTTGATGTCGACCCCGCGCGGATTGGATTGGAGGTTCGCCCAGGACTGGTCGTCCAGAGCCTCGACCTGCTCCCCTCGGTCATTCCTGAGCGGCAGGTCGATATGGTGATGTTGACCGTGCCAGCGGTGGCCGCCGAATCTGTCCTGGAGATGGTGATGCAGGCGGGAGTTCGTGCGGTGCTCAACTTCGCACCGGTTCACCTCTCTGACCGTCCTGGATGCAAGGTCAAGACGGTCGATCTCTCGATCTCGCTCGAGAGTCTCTCGTATTTTCTGGCCAATCCCACGATTGAGCCGCAAGAGGAGTAGGTGTTGATGCGTCACGAACAAGCCATTCGGGAGGAGATCGTCCGGATCGCTACGCGCTGTTATGAGCGGGGCCTGCTGGTAGCCGGAGATGGCAATATCAGTGTCCGTCTGGGCCCAGACCGGCTCCTCGCGACCCCCTCAGGGGTCAGCAAAGGGTGGATGCGCCCCGAGATGATGGTCGTTGTCGATCTCGAAGGACGGCCGCTCGAATCTTCTGAATACAGAGTCTCTTCTGAATGGCCGATGCACCGGGTGATCTACGAGGCGCGTCCGGACATCCAGGCAGTGGTCCACGCGCATCCTCCCCACGCGACCGCCTTCGCCGTCGCTGGCCTGTCTCTGGAGAAGGCGATTCTCTCGGAGGTCGTGCTGACGCTCGGGTGTGTCCCCCTCGCCAGCTACGGAACTCCCTCAACCCGGGAGTTGACCGATGCCATCGAGCCCTTTCTCGCCTATCACGATGCTCTCTTGATGGCCAATCACGGCGCGGTTGCCTACGCTGACACCCTCGAGAAGGCGTTCAACAAACTGGAGACCCTCGAACACACCTGCAAGATCAGCTTTCTGGCGCGCACGTTGGGGAATGAGAATGTCATTCCGGGGCGGGCGATCGAGAAGCTCTTTGAGATTCGCGAAAGAAGTGGGATGATGCGTCCGGAGGCTCGAACCGGCCAAGCCTGCGGGCTCGGCGGAGCGGTCGATTCAATCTCTGAAGACCGGTTCGAGTTGACTCGGGAGGAGCTCTACGACCTCTTGTCGCAAGTTCTCCGACTGGTTCCCCAAAGGTCTTGAAGAAGCAATGAGAATTCCCGGGCTCCGCTCGGTTGGGAATCGGTAGAGGAAGAGTAGAGGAAGAGGGCGGCTGAACCGCCGGGATGCTCTGACGCCAGTC
>JBMOHS010000105.1:0-14218 GCA_049317725.1 Blastocatellia bacterium | reverse complement strand
TCCGGGAAGGCGGCCGCACCGTCGGTGCCGGTACCATCTCTGAGATCATCAAGTAATGTTGGAGGGGCCTTCCCTCCCGTCTCAACGTCGGTGTGCCCACTTTGGGTGCGTTCCTTTTCCTGAGCAGCGAGCATCATCATGCGAGACAATATCGTTTTACAGTGCACCGAATGCAAAGAGCGAAACTACTTCACGTCCAAGAATAAGAAGAAGACAACGCAGCGGCTCGAGTTCCGGAAGTTCTGTCGCCGTTGCCGTAAGCACGTCTCCCACAAAGAGACCAAGTAGTGCTCGCCCCAATTCCTGGCTCCTTTCGTCAGATCGATGATTGGTAGAGGAGCGGGACAGTTGATGATCGAGTTTGTAGGGGTATAGTGTTAATGGTTAGCACGTCGGTCTCCAAAACCGAAAGTTCGGGTTCAAATCCTGATACCCCTGCCAGTTAACGAAGAGCTGTTGACGAGGAACGGAAATATGGCCACATCGGAAACGCGCGACTCTACCGGAGAAGTGACCTCGGAAAGAGCCGCAGAGAAGAGCGGAAAGGGTGGCTTCAGCGTCGCTCGACTCGCGGCCGCTCCGCGGGTCTGGCTGGCCCAGACCCGGCATTTCTGGCACGAGATCGGGTTGGAGATGAAGAAGGTCTCTTGGCCCGCCCGCACGGAAGTGGTCAACACTACCATTATTGTTGTTATTGCGGTCTTCTTCTTCGCCGCGTATCTCTTTGTTGCAGACATTCTCTTCACCTACCTCATTGAGGGGATCGAGTGGGGAGCCGGCAAGCTCTTCGGCTAAGCGCCGGGGGGACGTCATCACTGGCGACATCCTTGGAGCTTTCCGAGGTCAGCGTCGGGCGGCCTTGACAGCACGAATCAGGTCTTTATGGCAAAACAGTGGTTCATCATTCACACGTATTCTGGTTATGAACGGAAGGTCCGGGATAGCCTGAACACGCGCATCCAGGCCTTTGGCATGGAGGATGAAATCACGCAAGTCCTCATCCCGACCGAGACCGTTGTTGAGATGCGAGGCTCAAAGCGCGTCGAGAGCTCCCGGATGTTCTTCCCCGGGTACGTTCTGGTCGAGATCGAGTGTACCGAGAAGGGGGAGATCGGCGACAAGACGTGGCATCTGATCAAGAGCACGCCGAAGGTGACCAGCTTTGTTGGGGGCCAGAAACCTACGCCTCTCACGCCAGAAGAGGTCGATCAGATCGTTCACCACGTTGCCGTTGCTGCCGAGAAGCCTAAGCCGAAGTTCACCTTCGAACGTGGTGAGACGGTTCGGATCACGCAGGGTCCTTTCACCAGCTTCATGGGTACGGTCGAGGAGATCAACCCTGACAAGAACATGCTCAAGGTCAATGTGACCATCTTTGGGCGTGCGACTCCAGTCGAACTTGGATTCCTGGAAGTGGAGAAGGTCTCCTTCGCGGAAGAGGGATAGAGCTTGCCCAGGACCCAATCACGCGAGGATCGTCAAGACGACCTTCTTCATTTACTCTAGTTTGGTCTAGTTTGGTCACCGTTGGGGGAGGAACTCCCTGACATCGATGAATTGACGTTATGGCAAAGAAAATTACCAGTTACATCAAGCTTCAGGTCTCCGCTGGAAAAGCCAATCCGGCACCTCCAATCGGAACGGCGCTCGGTCCGCAGGGTGTCAACATCATGGAGTTCTGCAAGCAGTTCAACGCCAAGACGGCCAACATGGGAGACATCAAGATCCCCGTGGTCATCACCGTCTACGCCGATCGATCCTTCACCTTCATCACCAAGACCCCTCCGGCGGCCGACCTGCTCAAGAAGGCGGCCAAGATTGAGAAGGGCTCTGGAAAGCCGAATACGGAGAAGATCGGGAAGATCAGCCGGGCCCAGATCGAGGAGATCGCGCGTTTGAAGATGCCCGACCTCAATACCTCGAATGTGGAAGCGGCGATTCGCACTGTCGAGGGAACTGCCAAGAGCCTCGGGTTGGAAATTACCTAAGCTGATCGGCCCATTCCTCTCGCCACCGATATCGACCAAGGGAGTGCCGAGCTTTTTGCTGGCACGCTACTACCTGAAAGGACAAAAATGGCTGGAAAGAAGTTCAGAGCCGCCGTGGCTCAGGTCGACCTGAGCAAGCTGTATCCCCTCGCCGACGCCGTCTCCCTCGCCAAGCAGATCGCCTATGCCAAATTTGACGAGACAGTCGAAGTGACCATGGTCCTCGGAGTCGACCCGCGCAAAGCTGACCAGTTGGTGCGTGGTACGATCGTCCTCCCCAACGGTCTCGGCAAATCGAAGCGTGTCGCTGTCATTGCCGGTTCCCCGGAGAAGCAGCGCGAAGCGCAAGAGGCCGGTGCTGACGAAGTCGGTGGAGATGATCTCGTCGAGAAGATCAAGGGTGGCTATCTCAATTTTGATGCCTTGATTGCAACGCCTGACACGATGCGCTCTGTCGGAACGCTCGGCAAGGTACTTGGACCGCGCGGCCTCATGCCCAACCCCAAGACGGGAACCGTGACAGTCGATGTGGCCAACGCTGTTCGCGAAACCAAGGCGGGTAAGGTGGAGTACCGAGTCGACAAGACGGGAGTGATCCACGTTCCCGTCGGCAAGGTCTCTTTTGCTGCCGAGAAGGTCACGGAGAACGCCCGCGCTCTCATTGATGCCGTCGTCCGTGCCAAACCTGCGACTGCCAAGGGCAAATATGTCAAAAAGATCAATCTGGCAACGACGATGGGCCCAGGAATCCTGATCGACCCGGTCTCGCTCGGAATCTAATCGCCCTGCCCGCCCCTCGATCTTGGAGAGATGGAGGAGGAATCCCGGGCCTTGCAGATTTCCCTACCTCCCTGGAAGGCGACGGAACGTATGAAGACAAGAGAGCAGAAAGAACAGAACATCGATGCCTTGAAGCAGGCGTTTCAGCACTCAAACAACGCGCTCATGATCAGCTTTGAAGGACTGACGGTCGAAAAAGATTGGCAGTTGCGCAAGGCGCTGCGCGAGGCCCAGTTGGAATACCGAGTCGTCAAGAACACACTCGGCCGACGTGCAGTCGAGGGGACCTCCCTTGAACCTCTCAGGGACCACTTCACCGGGATGACTGGGGTCGCCTTCAGCGAGAACGATCCTGTCGGGTTGGCCAAGGTCCTGACTGCCTTCGCCAAGGAGAACGCCCAAGTCACCTTCAAGGCCGGAGTTGTTGAGGGGCGGGCGATCGCGGTGAGCGACATTGAGGCCCTCTCAAAGATGCCCTCGAAGGACGAGCTGATCAGTCAACTGATGTTCCTTCTCAACGCGCCCGCGCAGCGGATGGCAGTGGCCCTCAACGGGGTCGCCCGCAACCTCGCGGTCGTGGTCGGAGAGATCGCCAAGCAGAAAGAGGCTGGCGCCTGAGTCTGGCCCTCCACCCGTTCCCTCCCCTGCGGGGGGGGGCGAGGCACCAAGGCCAAGTACGGAAGAATCAATTTTGTTTTGTCCGCCGCGTTGCACCTGTCAGTGCGCGGTGACCATCGACGGAACGGGAGTCGGAGTGATGCCCGCCAACTGTCTCCAGCAGATGGTCTTAGAGGGGCTCGATCGGTCGATCCGGTTGCAGTCCCACGGCAGTAGAAACTGTTCGGGCCGCTCCGGAGCGGCTGTCGCCAGGGGCAGAGGCAAATCGAGCGCGTCGGTTCTGCTCTCGACATCCTACCCCTGAACGCGATCGTCCCGGTCCCCGAATTCCCTTTTCGTCTTTCGTTGAGGAGAGAAGCAGATCATGGCGGATATCCAGGCAATTGTCGAACAGATCAAGACGTTGACGCTCCTCGAAGCGTCGGAACTGGTTAAGGCGTTGGAAGAGACCTTTGGGGTGTCGGCGGCGGCAGCGGCGGCTCCAGTTGTCGTCGCGGCGGGCGCTGCGGCAGCTCCCGTGGCCGAGGAGAAGGACGCCTTCGATGTCGTCCTCACCGCAGCTGGTGCCAACAAGATCAATGTCATCAAGGTCGTGCGTGAACTGACCGGCCTTGGGCTCAAGGAGGCCAAGGACTTGGTCGATGGTGCGCCCAAGACCGTCAAGGAGGGTGCCTCCAAGGATGATGCCGAGAAGATGAAGAAGCAGCTGACCGATGCGGGTGCGTCGGTCGAGCTTAAGTAATGATCCCGTCCCGAATCGGGACCCAAGATTCCCCCCGACCACGCCGATGGGAGTGGTCGGGGTCGTTCCTTTGTCAGACCTTGGTGATGGTCATCACCAAGGTCTTTATTGGCTGACTGATAGGGTAATTGGATAAGATAACAGGATAAGTTGATGGATCAACTTCCACGAAGGGAGCGGGCAAACTGTCCTTCGATCGGAAGTCATGCGTGTCCCTACCTGACGCTGACATCTCTTTATTTGGGTGGTTCGTGAAGGTTCGCCTTGGCCGTGGCTTTACAGATCCGGAGCAGCTTCTTATACTATTCAAGATTCAGATTTGCTGTCGAGCACGACAGTCAAATACGGCAAAGGATCCGCATCCCCGCCCGCCGCGTTGAGTCCTGTGAGAGACTTCCGCGACCAGCCGCCCGAGTCGGGCCGGGCAGTCCCGCTCCCCGGGGTTCACGGACACTGCCCCCGGACACCTTGGCAGCCTCGTCCGCTTTTTGACCAGACAGACCGCATCGTACCAGAGGGCGTGATTCGCAATGGCAATTGAAATGAATTCCACGATCGCAGGCACCCCAGACATTCTTACGCCGCGTTCCCGTTACGACTTCTCCCAGATTCAGACATCCGTCCGGATTCCCAACCTGATCGAGGTGCAACGGGAGAGTTATGAGCGGTTCTTGCAGATGGACCTGCTTCCGCCAGAGCGGGACAATACCGGACTCGAAGCGGTCTTTCGGTCGACCTTTCCGATCACTGACTTCCGCAACACCTCCTCACTGGAGTTTGTGGAGTATCGCATCGGGAATTGGCAGTGCAAGTGCGGACAGTTGCAGGGGTTGCACCACCTGCGTTCCAATTGTCGGAGCTGTTCGTCGGTGATCAAGGTCAATCCCCTCTCCTCGGATGACGTGGTCTGCCTGGAGTGCGGCACCTACAACCGAAACGTCGTCAATACCTGCGACAACTGCGGAGAGCCCGTCGGACTCAAGCACAAGTACGATGTGCAGGAGTGCCAAGAGCGCGGGATGACCTACTCGGTACCGCTGCACGTCAAGATCCGCTTGACGGTCTGGGACAAGGACGAGGAGACCGATCAGAAGTCGATCCGGGACATCAAGGAGGAGGAGGTCTACTTTGGCGACCTGCCTCTCATGACGGAGAATGGGACGTTCATCATCAACGGGACCGAGCGGGTCATCGTCTCGCAATTGCACCGATCGCCCGGGGTCTTCTTCGAGAAGGCCCAGAACAACACCTACTTCCTCGCCAAGCTGATTCCCTACCGCGGCTCCTGGGTTGAGTTCGAGTACGATTCCAAGAATTTGCTCTACGTGCGGATCGACCGCAAGCGAAAGTTCCTGGCAACGATCTTCCTGCGTGCTCTTGGAATGAAGAGTGATGAAGAGATCCTCCGCAACTTCTACTCGATTGATCGATTGCGAATCGAGCAGAACCAGATCTTCTGGCGACTGAGCCCGAATGTGGTCGGAATGCGGACCTCCTCCGACATCGTCAACCCGAAGGGCGAGGTGATCGTCAAGAGTGGAAAGAAGGTTACCCATAGCGCCTATGACCAACTGACGCAGGGCGGAGTGCGGGAGATCCCGGTGCAGATCGGAGACCTCGTCGGTGCCTACGCGCTGAGCGACCTCGTCAACACCACCGACGGAGAGGTCGTCGCCGAGAGCAATACCGAGCTGACACCGGAGGCGATCGCGCGGATCGCGGAGGCGGGGATCGAAGAGGTCGACATCTTCTTCCCGGAGAAGGACGAGTCCGGAACGGTGATGAGCCAAACGGTCCGGAAGGATGCGATCAAGACGACCCAAGAGGCCCTCATCGAGATCTACCGCAAGATGCGCCCTGGGGATCCGCCGACGCTCGACACCTCGACGGCGCTCTTCCACTCGATGTTCTTTGACCCGCGCAAATTCGACTTCTCGCGGGTGGGCAGGCTCAAGTTCAACATCAAGATGGGACGGCCGGAGCGGGATCGCCTCGACGATCCGCTCCTCTCTCCGCAGGACTTCCTGGACGTCATTGAGTACGTCCTCAAGTTGAAGCGGGTCCTCGGCGAGCAGACGACGCGGGATGGACGCGTCATCATCTACAGTGACGACGACATCGACCACCTCGGGAATCGACGCGTCCGCGCCGTCGGAGAGTTGTTGGAGAACCAATTCCGGCTGGGCTTGGTCCGGATGGAGCGGGCGATCAAAGAGAAGATGTCGATCCACAACGAGATGCAGACGGCCATGCCGCGCGATCTCATCAATGCCAAGCCAGTGACGGCGGCGGTGCGGGAGTTCTTTGGGTCGTCGCAGCTTTCGCAGTTCATGGATCAGACCAATCCGCTCTCGGAGATCACGCACAAGCGGCGGCTCTCGGCGCTCGGACCGGGGGGACTCTCCCGGGAGCGGGCAGGATTCGAGGTCCGGGACGTCCACACGACCCACTATGGACGAATCTGCCCAATCGAGACACCGGAGGGTCCCAACATCGGACTGATCTCCTCGCTCTCCTGCTTCGCACGAATCAACGAATTTGGCTTCATCGAATCGCCATATCGCAAGATCGAGGACGGCCGCGTCGTCGAGTATGTCCTGATCCACAACCCTGGTGACACCGGGTTCAAGCCGGGAGACCACCTCGAGCAGGGCAAGGTGCTCGCGGCCAACGCCAAGTTGAGCGAGGGCCAAAAACCGGCGCTCTACGAGCCCTACCCGTTCTACCTGACCGCCTGGGAAGAGGACAAGTACGTCATCGGCCAAGCCAACATCGAACTCGACGAGAAGGGGTACATCGTCCACGAGCGCGTCAATGCGCGGAAAGCCGGGGAGTTTATTCTGGCGATGCGGGAGACGGTTGAGTTCCTCGATGTCTCCCCGAAGCAGCTCGTCTCGGTGGCGGCCTCGTTGATTCCCTTCCTCGAGAATGACGACGCCAACCGCGCGTTGATGGGATCGAACATGCAGCGGCAAGCCGTCCCGCTCCTGCGGGCGGAGTCACCACTGATCGGGACGGGGATGGAGCGGGTCACCGCCCAGGACTCCGGAGCGGTGGTCGTTGCGCGCCGCGACGGGATCGTCGACGTCGTTGACTCGGAACGGATCATCATCCGTGTCGATCACAATGTCGACGGCACGCTCTCCCGCGAAGTGACGGCCGACATCTACCCGCTGATCAAGTTCAAGCGGTCGAACCAGAACACTTGCATCAACCAGAAGCCGATCGTGCGTAAGGGGCAGCGGATCCGCAAGGGCGACGTCATCGCCGACGGTCCTTGTACCGACGGGGGCGAGCTGGCCCTCGGCCGGAACGTGCTCGTCGCCTTCATGCCCTGGCGCGGTTACAACTTCGAGGACGCCATCCTCATCTCCGAGAAGATGGTCAAGAACGATTACTACACCTCGATCCACATCGAGGAGTTGGAGATCGAGGCGCGCGACACGAAGCTGGGCCCAGAAGAGATTACGCGAGACATCCCCAATGTCGGCGAGGCCGCGCTGCGTGACCTTGATGACAGTGGGATCATCCGGATCGGTGCCTACGTCAAGCCCGGCTCGATCCTCGTCGGCAAGGTCACACCGAAGGGCGAGACGCAGTTGACTGCCGAGGAGAAGCTGCTGCGCGCCATCTTTGGCGAGAAGGCCGGCGACGTCCGTGACGCCTCCCTCAACTGCCCGCCGGGCATCGAGGGCACGGTCGTCGACGTCAAGGTCTTCACCCGCAAGGGGCAGGAGAAGGAGGCCCGCAGCTTGGCGATCGAGGAGGCGGAAGAGGCTAAGCTCCGCAAGAACCTCGGCGACGAGATCCGGATCCTCGAAGAGGAGCGTAACAAGCGGATCTACGAGCTGATCGAGGGCCGAAAACTGGAGCAGGACCTCGTCTTTCGTGGGCGCACTGTTGCCGCCAAGGGCACCAAGCTGACTCGCGAGATGCTCTCTGGACTTGACATCGGCGCCCTCAAGAGGATCGAGGTCAGCGGGGCCCGCGACGTCGCCGCCGAGATCAAGGATCTCGAACAGCGAACCGAGCGGCAGATCGCCATTCTCGACCATCTCTACCAAGAGAAGATCGAGAAGATCAAGAAGGGCGATGAACTCGCCCCGGGCGTCATCAAGATGGTCAAGGTCTTCATCGCGATGAAGCGCAAGCTCTCGGTCGGGGACAAGATGGCCGGACGCCACGGCAACAAGGGGGTCATCGCCCGGATCCTGCCAGAAGAGGATATGCCCTACCTGCCAGACGGAACCCCAGTCGAGATCGTGCTCAACCCCCTCGGGGTGCCCTCGCGAATGAACGTTGGGCAGATCCTCGAAACCCACCTTGGATGGGCGGCCCACGTCCTCGGACTTCACTTCGCGACCCCGGTCTTCGACGGGGCGCCGGAGGAGGCGATCAAGAAGTTCCTCCGCGAAGCCGATCAGAAACTGGTCGACGGCGGGAACCCGTCGATGATCAACGAGTCGGGTAAGACGATTCTCTATGATGGAATGACCGGGGAGGTCTTCGAGCAGAAGGTGACCGTCGGGTACATCTATATGCTCAAACTCTCCCACTTGGTTGACGATAAGATTCACGCCCGCTCGATTGGCCCCTACTCCCTGATTACCCAGCAGCCCCTCGGCGGGAAGGCCCAGTTTGGCGGCCAACGGTTCGGGGAGATGGAGGTCTGGGCCCTCGAGGCCTATGGTGCAGCCCACATCCTGCAGGAGCTGCTGACCGCGAAATCGGATGACGTCGCCGGACGTTCGAAGATCTACGAATCGATTGTCAAGGGAGAGTCGGACTTTGAGCCGGGCCTTCCCGAGTCGTTCAACGTCTTGATCCGGGAGCTGCAGTCGCTCTGCTTGGATGTCGAACTCAAGCGGCGCGAAGAGCAGGAGGTCTGATGGTTCGTCGACGGTTGCCCAATCACTGGGGAGGGCTTACCCGAGTCGCAATGGCCTCCCCATCGCTGAGGGACGCACACTGGGACGCACACTGGGAGGATTGTCGTGTATAGATTTGCTGGCGAGAAAACGTTGACCCCTGACTTCGAGGCAATCCGGATCAGTCTGGCCTCTCCGGACAAGATCCGTTCGTGGTCGCACGGGCACGTCACCAAACCCGAGACGATCAACTATCGGACCTTCAAGCCGGAGCGGGATGGGCTCTTCTGCGCTCGGATCTTCGGCCCGGTTACCGACTGGGAATGCCTTTGCGGGAAGTATAAGCGGATGAAGCACCGCGGAGTGGTCTGCGACAAGTGCGGCGTCGAGGTGACACAGGCAAAGGTGCGCCGGGAGCGGCTCGGCCACATCGAGCTGGCCAGCCCCTGCTCCCACGTCTGGTTCTTCAAAGGGCTCCCCTCGCGGATCGGCCACCTGCTCGACATCCCCTTGCGGGAACTGGAGAAGGTGCTCTACTTCGAGAGCTATATCGTCATCGCCGACAAAGAGGAGATCGACGCACTGGGGCTCCCGCTCAAGGAGCGCGAGCTGCTGACCGACGAGCGGTACCGGCAACTCAAGCAGGAGTTCCCCGGGAAGTTCAATGAGGAAGTGGCCCGGATGGGCGCCGAGGCGGTCAAGTTCCTCCTGCAGAAGATCGATGTCGACAGCCTCTCAGAAGAGATGCGCCAGAAGATGCGCACCGAGACCAGCCAGCAGAAGAAGTTGAAGTACTCGAAGCGGTTGAAGGTAGTCGACTCCTTCCGGAAGTCTGGTAACAAGCCGGAGTGGATGATCCTTGATGTCATTCCGGTGATTCCGCCCGAGTTGCGCCCCCTGGTCCCCCTCGACGGTGGCCGCTTCGCGACATCCGATCTCAACGACCTCTACCGGCGAGTGATCAATCGCAACAACCGCCTCTCGAAGCTGATCGAGTTGAAGGCCCCCGAGGTGATCGTCCGCAACGAGAAGCGGATGTTGCAGGAGGCGGTCGATGCGCTCTTCGACAACGGGCGGCGGGGGAGAGTCCTGCGTGGAGTCAACAACCGCCCGCTCAAGTCCCTCTCAGATACGCTCAAGGGGAAGCAGGGACGATTCCGGCAGAACCTGCTCGGCAAGCGCGTCGACTATTCGGGACGCTCCGTGATCGTCGTCGGGCCTGAACTGAAGCTGCACCAGTGCGGGCTGCCGAAGAAGATGGCGCTCGAACTCTTCAAGCCCTTCATCTACAATCGGTTAGAGGCTGAAGGCCACGCCGCGACGATCAAGCAGGCCAAGGAGAAGGTCGAACAGCAGGATGACCATGTCTGGGATATTCTTGAGAAGGTGATCAAGGACCATCCGGTGCTGCTCAACCGCGCGCCAACGCTCCACCGGCTTGGAATCCAAGCCTTTGAGCCGGTCCTGGTCGAAGGCAAGGCGATCAAGATCCATCCCCTCGTCTGCACGGCCTTCAACGCCGACTTCGACGGGGATCAGATGGCAGTTCACATTCCGCTCTCCCCGGAGGCCCAGATCGAGGCCCAAGTCCTCATGTTGGCCTCGAACAACATCCTCTCACCAGCCTCTGGACAGCCGATCGCGGTTCCTTCCCAGGACATCGTGCTCGGGTGCTACTACCTGACACGGGCCATGGACGGGGCCCGCGGCGAGGGACGTGCCTTTGCCAACCTCGAGGAGGTTCTGCTCGCGCTCGACGCCCGGGAAGTGACCACCCAGACCAAGATCCGCCTTCGCTTTGAGGGCCGGCTGATCGACCTTGAGACGGAGCGGGACTCGCAGGACATCATTCGCGCCACCCCGCACCAAGTCAAACGGACGATCAACACGACTGTCGGCCGGGTCATCCTCAACGATGCCCTGCCCGTCGAGATGCCCTACGTCAACGGAATGCTGAAGAAGAAGGGGTTGCAGAGCCTCGTCAACTACTGCTTCCTCCGCTTGGGCCACAAGACGACCGTGGTGATGCTCGACCGAGTCAAGGAACTCGGGTTCCTCTACGCGACCAAGGCGGGCCTCTCGATCGGGATCGACGATATGGTCACGCCGCCGAGCAAGCCGCTCCTCGTCGGCGAAGCCGAGGAGAAGGTGATCAAGGTCGAGGAGCAGTACAACGACGGGACGATTACCAACGGTGAGCGGTACAACAAGGTCGTCGCGATCTGGTCGGAGGTGACCGAGAAGGTCGCCGACGAGATGTTCAAGGAGATGCAGAAGCGCGAGAAGCAGGGACGGGAGCTCAACCCGATTCTCGTCATGGCCGACTCCGGCGCGCGCGGAAATCAGCAGCAGATCCGGCAGTTGGCGGGGATGCGCGGACTGATGGCCAAGCCCTCGGGAGAGATCATCGAGACGCCGATCCGCGCCAACTTCCGCGAGGGTCTCAACGTCCTCCAGTACTTCATCTCGACCCACGGAGCGCGCAAAGGCCTCGCCGACACCGCCCTCAAGACCGCCGACTCCGGCTACCTCACCCGACGCCTCGTCGACGTCGCCCAGGATGTCATCATCAGCGAAGACGACTGCGGTACGGTCAAGGGAATCTGGGCCGAGCCGATCACGGAGGGCTCTGACATCATCGAGGGCCTGCGCGAACGGATCATCGGCCGTGTGGCACTCGAGGATGTCCGGGATCCCATTACTGGACAAATCCTCGCCACCATCAACGACGAGATCACCGAGGACCTCGCCACAGAGATTCAGAACGCCGGAATCCAGAGGGTCCGGATCCGCTCAGTGCTGACGTGCGAATCGCGCCGCGGGGTTTGCATCAAGTGCTACGGCCGCAATTTGGCGAACGGTTTGCTGGTCGACATCGGCGAGGCGGTCGGCGTCATCGCGGCGCAATCGATCGGCGAACCGGGCACACAGCTGACGATGCGCACCTTCCACATCGGCGGAGCCGCGACCAAGGTTGCCGAGCAGTCCTCGCACGAGGCACGGGTCAGCGGCACCCTCAAGTACGAGGGGCTCAACACTGTCATCAACCGCAAGGGTGAGATCATCACCATGAACCGCAACGGCGCGGTCTTGATTGTCGACGATCGTGGGCGGGAGGTTGAACGGTACCCGATCGGCTACGGTGCCGTCCTGCTGATCCCTGACGGCAGCCACGTCGAAGAGGGCCAGCAGATCGCCAAGTGGGATCCCTACACCTTTGCGATTCTCACCGAAGTCGGCGGAACGGTCGCTTGGCGAGATCTGATCGAGGGCGTGACCGTTCAGGAAGAGTTCGACGAAGTGACTGCGCTAAGCCGTCCGATTGTCATGGATTCGCCCGACGAGAAGCGGCAACCCCGCATCGAGATCAAGAGCGAAGGCGGCAAGGTACTCAAGACGTACTCGATGCCGATCCGGGCCAATCTGATGGTCTCCAATGCGGATGAAGTTGCCCCTGGGGACGTCATCGCCAAGATCCCACGCGAGATCTCCCGCACCAAGGACATCGTCGGCGGTCTCCCTCGGGTCGTCGAACTCTTCGAGGCGCGGAAGCCCCGCGAGACGGCAGTGATGAGTGAGGTCGACGGCGTCGTCAAGTTCGGCAACATCACCAAGGGCTCACAGAAGATCATCGTCACTGGCGAGCACGGTGAAGAGCGGGAGTACTCCATCCCCCGTGGAACTCACATCAACGTCCAGGAAGGGGATCACGTGCGCGCCGGTGAGCCGCTCATGGACGGGCCACTCAACCCGCACGACATCCTCTCTGTCCGTGGAATGGAGGAGCTGCAACGCTACCTCGTCAACGCGATCCAGGAGGTCTACCGTCTGCAGGGGGTGCACATCAACGACAAGCACATCGAGGTGATCGTTCGTCAAATGCTGCGGTGGGTGCGCATCCGGGATGTTGGGGATACCGAGTTCCTGCTTGAAGAGCAGGTCGACCGGTTCCGGTTTACCGATGAGAATGCCCGTGTGATCGAGGCGGATGGGCAGCCCGCCACGGCTGAGCCACTCCTCCTTGGGATCACCAAGGCCTCGCTCTCGACGGAATCCTTCATCTCTGCCGCATCGTTCCAGGAGACGACGCGAGTCTTGACCGAGGCGGCCATCTCCGGCCGGGTCGACCAACTGCGAGGCCTCAAGGAGAACGTGATCATGGGTCGGTTGATTCCGGCGGGTACCGGCATGGAGTTCTACCGCAATGTCCGGATTGCCCCCGACAGCACCGTCCAGGAGGTCAGGGCCGAGGAGATGGACGACTCCCAACTCTACCTCGAAGCAGCGATCGCCGCTTCGACGGTCCGACCGACTCAGGATCTGATCGAAGATGAGCCGGAGAACGACGAGATGCTCGACGCCGACCTGGAGGAGACGATCGTCGATGAGAGTGAACTCGAGGCCTTCGCCGGCGAGGAACTCACCTTCGACGAGGAGATCGACTAGGAGGAGGCCGAGCAGCGCCCCCAGCCAATTGAGGCCAACTGAAGCCGTGGGAGGAAGCCCCTTCCGCGGCTTCTTTGTCGCAGGGAGCCGTCCCTGGCATCGATGGAAGATGCCCAAAGGATGTTCTGAGTGGAAGATAGCAACTTATTCTTGACGTATTTCATGAGCCTCTGGTAGGATGCAGGACGTCTCGTGTCCCGATCTAAAATGGCCTGATCAAGAAGAGAGTTGCGACCGATGACCCGTGCTCGACAAGGAGAACGGACGTCAGGTTCGCCTGATTGTGCCAAGGAATCGACAACCATCAGCAGCAGAGACGCCAGCCGCCCCCGCTCTTCAAGTGGGATTCCGGCTGTGCGGGGAGAGCGGCGCGCATGAGGTGTGAGAAGTGCGGGAGTGAGCTCTTTCGGGGAGCCTTGGTCTGCCGTCATTGCCGATTTGACAATGGGCAACGGGGGCGCGGTGTCGCGGCAAAGGGAGGGCACGCCCTGGCCGTCGAGGGCCCGGCCGCGAGATCGGCGACCAGAACAGCGACAAGAGAGGTCGTCGCGCGGGTCTCGGCATCTGAGTCGGAAGGCAACCTGATCCCCTTCCCGGTCGGAACCCCATTCGGTGGAGGCAGCCAGACGATCCAGATCCCACCGGCGCGAAACCGGGAGACAGAGGGACCAGTCCCCCCCTCTTGGCGGGAACAGGTGCGGGAGAAGGTCAAAGCCTCACGCGAGCGGAAGATCGAGACGTCGAATCCTTCTACCCCTTCCACCCCTTCCACCCCT
>JBMOHS010000104.1:0-14250 GCA_049317725.1 Blastocatellia bacterium | reverse complement strand
GCGGACGCCATGTTCCAGCAGGTCCTGCTGCGCCCGGACGAGTACTCCGTCATTGCCACCCCGAACCTCAACGGCGACTATCTCTCGGACGCCTGCGCCGCCCAGGTCGGCGGGCTTGGCATGGCTCCAGGCGCCAACATCGGGGACGAGGCCGCCGTCTTCGAGGCGACGCACGGCACCGCCCCGAAGTATGCCGGGCTCGATGTCATCAATCCCTCGTCCGTCATCCTCTCTGGCGTCATGATGTTTGAGCACCTTGGATGGCTCGAAGCACGCGATCTGATCATCAACGGAATGGTCCAGACCATTGCCCAGAAGCGCGTCACCTACGACCTTGAACGACAGATGCAGGGGGCGACCAAGCTCAAGACGAGCGAGTTTGCCAGTGCGATCATCGAAAACATGGCCTGAGAGAAGGCCGAGTCAGGGACCGTACCGGGCGTCACCTCTCGCAGGTTGGTGCCAATCTCTGCCGCAAGAATGGAGAAAATGGATGGCTCGAAAGAAGATTACGGTGGTTGGGGCGGGAAATGTGGGGGCGACTGCCGCCCATTGGTTGGTTGCCAAGGAACTGGGCGACGTGGTCTTGGTCGACATCCTCGAGGGGATGCCTCAGGGGAAGGCGCTCGATCTGGCCCAGGCTGGCCCCATCGAGGGCTATGACAGCGTGCTCATTGGCGCGAACGATTATCATGCGACAGCCAACTCTGACGTCGTCGTGATCACCTCCGGCATTGCCCGTAAGCCGGGCATGAGCCGCGACGATCTGCTCAACACCAACGCGGGCATCGTCGGCAGTGTGACGGAGCAGATCGCCCGGACCTCTCCCAACGCGATTCTGATCGTCGTCTCCAATCCGCTCGACGCCATGACTCAGGTTGCCTTCAAGCGCTCGGGATTTCCCAAGAATCGCGTCGTCGGTATGGCGGGAGTCCTCGATTCAGCCCGCATGCGGACCTTCCTCGCGCAAGCCCTCGGGGTCTCCGTCGAGAATGTGACGGCCTTTGTGCTGGGCGGCCATGGCGATACGATGGTGCCGCTCCCGCGCTACTCGACCTGCGCGGGAATTCCCGTGACCGAACTTCTCCCCAAGGAGCAGCTCGACGCTATCGTCAAGCGGACGGCCAATGGCGGGGCCGAGATCGTCAATCTTCTCAAGACGGGATCGGCCTATTATGCCCCGTCGGCAGCTGCCGTCGAGATGGTCGAGGCCATTCTCAAAGACAAAAAGAAGATTCTTCCCTGTGCGGCCTACCTTGAAGGGGAGTATGGGATCAACGGTCTCTACGTCGGCGTTCCCGTCAAGCTTGGCTCCAATGGAGTCGAAGAGATCATTCAGATCAACCTGACGACTGAAGAGCGCGCCGCCCTCCACAAGTCAGCTGCCGCGGTGCAGGAGTTGGTCGATCTCCTGAAGATCTGATCGAGCCTGTTCCTCTCCGCTCGGTGCGTGAGTGGGAGGGGCCGTCTTTCGGGCGATGGGGGTCATTGAAGCTCGCTGGCTTGTATGATAGCCTCACGCTTGGTGTTTCTCCGGCTGCCGTAAGTCCGATCCGGATGGATCCGTGTCGATCCGATTGGGTGGGATTGCGGCAGTCCTCTTTTTTATACGGGAGATGCCGAGGCGCCTCGCCAGTTGGACGCGACCTCTCGCGAGTGGTATTCCCAAGAAGCCCGAACGATACTCGGGAAATTGTCAACGTAAGGCGTGTTGGTCGCCTCCCTTCTGCCGGAAATGGGAGGCCTTTTCGGCTTGATGCGCCGGGAGGGATCTGGAGAGGAGTACACGTTGTGAGTGAGCCAAAAGAACTGAACGGCAAAGAGAAGATCCTGGCCGAGCTCAAGGCCCTCGAATACGAGTTCACCGTCGAATTACCCAAAGCGTTGCGGACCGCTGCCGCGCTTGGGGATCTGTCCGAGAACTCCGAATACAAGTACGCGCGGGAGCGTCAAGACTATGTCCGCGCGCGGATCCGCCAGCTCCAGCAGCAGATGGCGAAGCTGTCGAGCATCGATCTCAGCAAGTTGCCACGCGATCGGGCGTCCTATGGGTCGACTCTGGTGCTGCGGGATATCGACCGTGGGATGGAGGTCACCTACCGCCTCGTCACCCCTGAGGAGGCTGACTATGAGCAAGGATTGATCTCGACCTCGTCTCCGATCGGTCGGAGTCTGCTGAATAAAGAGGAAGGCGATGAAGTCAGGGTCCAGACGCCCAACGGGGCTCGCACCTTCGAGATCATCCGTCTAACGACGATTCATGATGAGGAGGAATGAGCAGGAAGAACGATGATGTGTGGCGTCAAACGGCTCGGCTGCCCATATAGACTTCCCTTGGGGACAGGTGGTAGTATCTGCCTTTGTGAAAAGGTTTGGTCGACGGGATGAGAGGGAGTGCTTCGATGAAGCCAATGGATGAGGGGCACCAAGCCCCCCAGACCTACCGTGCTTTCTGGCTCAAGCGGGTCGCAGTCCTCCTGCTGCTGGTCACGGTCTTCAGTCTCAGCGCCCTGACGGTTGTCTATTGGACACTTCGGGGAAGGACTGTGGAAGTGCCAAACGTCATCTCCTACGAAGAGTCGGAAGCGCAAGACCGCTTGGAAGATGACGGCTTGATCATGCGGGTGCGGAGCCGCATCCCCCACGCTGACATTCCAGCCGGTCAGGTATGCGACCAATCGCCACGCGCGGGGACCACGGTCAAATCGGGACAGATTGTCCGCGTCTCGTTGAGCCTTGGTGCACCCGTCGCCCTGCCCACTCGCAGCGATTGAGTACGAAGGCTCGACCATTTCGAGTCGGATGGGAGCGAGTGAATCAGGGGGAGGGACGGGACCATCCCTGGCTACTCCCGGTCGAACGTGATCAAACAAATCTTGACAGGTATGGGTCCGGAAGAACCAATGTTTTGCCGAACGAGTGAAGAAGGAGTTGTACGTATGACCCGAGACAGATTGAACTCCCGGGCACTGATCTTGCCAGTCTGCCTGCTGGTGTTGCTGACTGCCTGTGGTGGCAAGAACAAGGTCGCCAACGAGAACGCACCACTGCCCGGGCGTGACAAGGAGCTCTACGAGCAGGCTTCGCAGAAGGCACGCAAAGGCCGCTACGACGAGGCCCGTCTGCTCTACAATGTGGTCATCACCACCTATGCGGACAGTGAATACCTTCCCCTCGCCAAGCTCGCGATTGCCGACTCCTTCTACCTGGAGGGAGGAACCGGCAATCTCGAGCAGTCGATTGGGGGGTATAAGGATTTTGCCCAGTACTTTCCGACTCACCCGCGGGTCTGCGACGTCAAACATAAGATCGCCCACGCCCTGATGCGCCAGATGGGCGCCTATAATCGTGACGCGAGCAAGGCCAAGCAGGCGGAGTTTCAACTCAAGGCCGCGCTGCAGAACTGCCAGACGGCAGTAGTCCGCCCGGCCATCGAGAACGACCTCAAGGATGTCCAGCAGGTTCTCGGCCTGCACGAACTCGACATTGCCCGCTTCTACATCAATACGCGCCAAGCCTACAAGGCTGGGGAGAGCCGGTTGCGCGACATCATCACCCAGTACCCCTTCTTCAGCTACTTTGACGAGTCGCTCTATCTCCTGGGAGTGTCGCTGATCGAGCAGGAGCAGCCGGAAGAGGCGTCGGAATACTTCACGCGGCTGGTGCGGGACTATCCCAACAGTGAGTTTTCCAAGAAGGGGAGGGAGTATCTGGAGCGACTGGGCAAGGAGATGCCGGTACCGGTCAACAATCTGCCAGCGCCGGAGCGCCCCAGTTTTGTCGGCAAGTTCAGCCTGATTCTTGGCTACAACGGGTTGGACATCTCCAAGGATGGAGTCCTGCTCAGTCGGAGTGGGGAGGAGAAGGATGTGGAGGAGGCCGGACTCCCCCGTCCATCGGAGGTCAACAGCTCGACGGGGACACGGGCAGTGCGGGCGAGTACCCGGGTCAATGTCGACAACGTCTTCAATCTTCCAGCCGTGACGGAACGGTCCCCGGGTGGAGCGACTCCGCCCGCATCCACGACGGAGGCGGGGACGGCGACCACAGCTCCAGCGGCAGGAGAGAAAGCTGAGTCAAAATCGGAGAAAGAGAAGCCGAAAGAGACCAAAAAGAAGCGGGGAGGACTTCGCGGGCTTTTCCGTTAGGGTGGCGCCATCTCCGGGGGGCGAAGGCCCCCCGGAGATGCCCGAAAAGAAAATCTCTCCGATCCCGTCTTGACCGGCTTGCCATTCTTCTTTCCTCTCCCGCAAACTGTCCGCGATTGTTTTCCAGGGAAAACGGACGTCGTCGTGTGTCAGGGAGGTCCTCGTGGGAAATAAAATTCTGCTGGTGGACGAGAGTGTAACCGTACAGAAGATCATCACATTGGCCTTTTCGGACGAGGGGGTCGATGTTGTGACGCTCGACAACGGGAACGAGGCGATTGCCCGGCTCCAGTATCTTCGACCAGCCCTGGTTCTGGCGGATGTTTCGACTCCGGGAAAGAACGGATACGAGGTCTGCGACTTTATCAAGCACCATGAGTCCTTGAGCGACATCCCGGTCGTCCTGCTGGTCCCGGCATTTGAGACGTACAACGAGGAGCGGGCTCGTCAAGTGGGCGCAGATCTGCACTTGACCAAGCCATTCCAATCGATCCGCTCGTTGGTCGCGACGGTCAAACAACTGATAGGTCGTCCAGTGGAAGAGCTGGAGGCGGTTCCCGTCCCGGCAGTGTTGGAAGTGGGGTCGGAGGACCTGATCCTTGACGAAGGGCACAGCACCGCAGCCGGTGGATGGGAGGAGTTGGTGCCGGAACTGGAGTTGATTCCCGAGGTAGAGGAGAAGGGAATGGCCGAGCCGGAGGTCGCGGAAGGTGTCTTGGAAGAGATTACGGCCGAGGAGGAGAGCCCGGTGGAAGACGATCAACCGTTGACTCAACCGATCAAGGAGGGCGAGGCTGCTCTGCCGCTTCCAAAACCTCGTCTGGAGGGGGAGCTGAAGCTGGCACCGGAGGTGATCGACGAGATTGTGGCACGGGTCGTTGCGCAGGTGACAGAGGCCTTGACGGGCCGGATCAGTGAGGCGGTGGCGGCTCGCATCTCTGATTTGATCGTGGCCGTCCCGGCCGCGCTGCTTGAGCTGCCCGAGCCGTCCTATCCGCAGGAGCGGCTGCCTTTTCCTTCCGATGGAGAATCCCTGCTCGAGCTGGATGAGTTGTGAGAGAGGCGGGAGAGGTCCCTCTCCCGTGGCGAACAGAGGGGTAAAGCCCCTGGGTAACGAAGCGACATGAGCGAAAACAGCAAGAGCGAGATGGAGCGAGAAATCCCTAAGGCCTATCAACCCAAGGAGGTGGAGTCCCGTTGGTACCCGGTCTGGGAGTCGAGGGGGTACTTTTCACCTGACCAGAGCGGGGAGCCCGACGCCCCTGTCTTTACGATGGTCATTCCGCCCCCGAATGTGACGGGCTACCTCCACATGGGACACGCGCTCAACCACACCTTGCAGGATGTGTTGGCCCGTTGGCGACGGATGCGGGGGGATCGGGTACTCTGGTTGCCGGGAACCGATCACGCGGGAATTGCTACCCAGATGGTGGTCGAGCGTCAACTGGCGGCGGAAGGAGTTCGTCGCCAAGATCTGGGGAGGGAGAAGTTCGTCGAGCGGGTCTGGGAGTGGAAGGCCCATTCTGGAGGAACGATTCAGCGTCAGATGCGGGTCTTGGGAGAGTCTGTCGACTGGTCTCGTGAACGGTTCACGATGGATGAGGGGCTCTCTGAGGCGGTCAAGGAGGTCTTTGTCCGGCTGCACGACGATGGGCTGATCTACCGTGGGGAGTACATGGTCAACTGGTCTCCCGGGTTGCAGACAGCCATTTCAGACCTCGAGGTCGAGATGAAGCCGGTCAAGGGCCAGCTCTACCATCTCGCCTATCCGGTGGGCCACTCTGTGACGACACGGGTCGAGGGGCTGCAGGAGGCCTACCTTGCCGCGAACGCACGGGAGGTAGGTGCATCCACGACGGCCAGGGAGGGATTGATCGAGACGCCGGAGGGGATTTTTCTGGTCGTGGCGACGACCCGGCCGGAGACGATGCTGGGAGATACCGCAGTTGCCCTCCATCCACTGGATGCGGCAGCGGGGGGACGCTACGCCAAGATCGCCGGTCAATCGGTCTTCCTGCCACTCGTTGGACGGGAGCTTCGACTGATCGAGGATGAACTGGTCGAGCGCGGGTTTGGCACGGGCTTCGTCAAGGTCACTCCGGCGCACGACCCGAACGATTTCGCAATGGGGAAACGGCACGGGCTCGGGTTCATCCAAGTGATTGGCAAGGATGCACGGATGACCGAGGCAGTCCCAGAGAAGTACCGGGGACTCGATCGGTACGAGGCCCGGAAGGCCGTGCTGGAGGATCTCGATGCGCTCGGTCTGTTGCTGCAAGTCGAGTCCTACACGCACAATGTTGGCCATTGTCAACGCAGCGGCACGGTGGTCGAGCCACTCATCTCGATGCAGTGGTTTCTCCGGATGAAAGAGCTGGCCGAACCGGCCATCGCTGCGGTCCGGGAAGGGCGGACCCGCTTTGTTCCCGACCATACCGCCAAGATCTACTTCAACTGGTTGGAGAATATCCAGGACTGGTGCGTCTCGCGGCAGCTCTGGTGGGGCCATCGGATTCCGGCTTGGTACACCCCGTCAGGGGAGGTCGTCGTTGCGCGGGATGAGGAGGAGGCGCGCCAGCGGCTGCGTACGCGTGGGCTGGATGCCGACGGGATCTTGACCGAAGAGTCGGATGTGCTCGACACCTGGTTCTCTTCTCAGCTCTGGCCCTTCTCGACGTTGGGCTGGCCGGCCGAGACTGCCGATCTGGCGACCTACTATCCGACGACCGTCCTGGTGACCGCCTTCGACATCATCTTCTTCTGGGTTGCCCGGATGATGATGATGGGACTGCGCTTCATGGGGGAGGTTCCATTCCGGACCGTCTACATCACGGCGATCGTCCTTGACCCCGAAGGACAGAAGATGTCGAAGACGAAAGGGAATGTCGTCGATCCCCTCGACATGTTCGACCGGTATGGCACGGATGCGGTCCGTTTTATGCTGACCCAGGCAGCGATCGCCGGGCAGAATCTGTCGATGCAGGAGTCGAAGCTCGAATCGGCCCGCAACTTTACCAACAAGATCTGGAACGCCACGCGCTTCGTCATGCTCAATTGCGCGGAGGAGCTCGCGGGAGCGGAGACGGTGGCGTGGGAGACAGAGCTGGCCCCGCCGGAGCTGGCCGACCGTTGGATTCGGCGCCGGCTGGAGCGTGTCGCGGGGGAGCTTGACAATGCGCTGACCGGCTTTCGCTTTCACGAAGCGGCGGCAGTTCTCTACCGCTTCTTCTGGGACGAGTTCTGCGATTGGTATATCGAACTCTCGAAGCCCTTCGTGACTGAGAAGGAGCCGACGGATCGAGGTCGGGCGGTCAAGCGCCGGATCATCTACCTTTTGGAGCAGAGCATGCGGCTGCTCCACCCGATCATGCCATTCATTACCGAGGAGTTGTGGCAACGACTGCCCCATCGGGGAGAGTCGGTCAGTCTAGCGAGCTATCCGGTCGGGGGGGAATCCGATACCGAAGCGGAGGAGGTCGAGCGGCAGATGGAGTTGGTGATCGAGCTGATCACCAAGCTGCGGAACATTCGGTCGACCTTTCAGCTTGCCCCGTCGGTGCCATTGACGGTGCGGATTGCGCCGTCGACGCCCGCGACGGAAGCGGTCTTGCACGAGATGGGGGCCCACATTCGGCGGCTGGCCCGGATGGAGGCGATCGAAATCGTCGAGACCCTCGGGGAGACGCGGCAGGCCGCGCGAGCCGTCTTGGGCGTCGGAGAGATTGCAGTGCCCCTGGGAGGGCTGATCGACTTCGAGAAGGAGCGGGCTCGCCTCGGGAAGGAGCTCGGACGGATGCAGGCGGAGCGGGATGGACTCGAGAAGCGTCTGTCCAATCCGGATTTTCTGGCCCGAGCGGCAGCAGAGGTCGTGACGGCTTCCCGGGATCGCGCGGCGGAGTTGGAAGACCAGATGGCCCGGCTGCAAGCGATGATCCAAGGCCTCTAGGAGGCCCTTTGGGCGCGCCTGGAGTGCGCGTCAGGACGAGAGAACGATGCTCAATCCACTCGATCTCGATGAAGTGTTCGAATTGGTGGCTCAGGCGCTCGAGGAAGATCTCGGCCGCGGAGATGTCACTTCGCGGGCGGTTGTCCGTTCAGGTACCAAAGCGCGCGGAAGTTTTCTGGCTAAACAGGAGCTGGTCTTGGCTGGGTTGGAGGTCGCCGATGCGGTCTTCACTTCGTTCGATCCGTACCTACAGATCGAATCGATGGCGGCGGATGGCGAAGTCGTCGCAAAAGGAAAGGTCTTTGCACGGGTAGCAGGGGAGGCGCAGATGTTGTTGGCTGCTGAGCGGGTCGCGCTCAATTTCATGCAGCGGCTCTCCGGAATTGCTACGTTGACCCGACAGTATGTCGAGGCGGTCGCCGGGACGAAGGCGCGGATCGTCGACACGCGAAAGACGACTCCTGGGATGCGCCTCGTCGAGAAGTATGCGGTGACCGTGGGAGGTGGGGCCAATCATCGAATGGGTCTCGATGATGGTGTTCTGATCAAGGACAATCACCTTGCTCTGGCGGGTGGGGTGACCGAGGCCGTCCGTCGGGCGCGGGAGTCCTGTGGACATCTCCACAAGATCGAGGTCGAGGTGGCCACTCTCAGCCAAGTCAAGGAAGCTCTCGCTGCGCGGGCAGATATTCTGCTGTTGGACAACATGACCCCGGAGATGGTGCGGGAGGCGGTGGTGCTCGTCGAGGCCCATGAACCCGGAGAGCAGCGCCGCACGCTGACCGAGGCTTCTGGGGGAATTACCCTGGCCAATGTCCGGAGCTATGCCGAGGCTGGGGTCGACCTGATCTCGATTGGGGCGCTGACCCATTCCGTTCCTGCAGTCGACATCAGTTTCAAGATCAAGCCTGCCTGAGAGTCGTGGAGAGAAGGGAAGAGGCGGGAGAGGACATGCCGGAGACCAGCGGTCATCAACCGTTTCTGATCCATCATCTACCGACGGTCGATTCGACCAATACCTACCTCAAAGGGATGCGGGAGGCGCCGGAGTGGACGGTCGTGACCGCCGATGAGCAGACCGCTGGCCGGGGGCGCCAGTCGAATCAGTGGCATTCGGCGGCCGGGGCCGGCCTCTATCTCTCCGCGTTGCTTTGCCCGGGAACGATGATGAGAAAGGCGGGCTGGTTGAGCCTGCTGGCGGCGGTCGCGGGAGCGGAGACATTGCTCGATCTGGGGCTGGATGGCGTCGACATCAAGTGGCCGAATGACCTGCTGATTGGCGAGCGGAAGATTGGCGGCATCCTCATCGAGAGTGAAACGTCGTCGAGTGGACGCCTTGAGCGGGCCATCGTCGGGATCGGCATCAACCTCAACCACCACTTGTTTCCACCGCCACTCGATCAGACTGCGACCTCGTACCGGATCGAGACTGGGCGATCGATCGAGGTTGCCCTCGTCCGGACACGGCTCCTTGAGCGACTGGCACACTGGTATCAACAGTGGTGTAACGAAGGGGAGAGCGCAATCCGGGATCGTTGGCTTGCCTGTTCGAGTTATGGACGGGGTCGGGCCGTCGGGGTCACCGTGGCTGGGGAGCGCGTCGAGGGGGTTACCGCCGGGCTCGACCTGGAAGGAGCGCTCCGGCTGATTACCCCGAGCGGGACGGTTCGCACGATTGTCACCGGGGAGGTCTCACATTTGCGACCGGTTGGGGAGGCCCCTTCCCTGTGAACTACTTTACCTATTTTACCGAGATCGAAGAGGAGTTTATTCGTCGGCGAGGAAGCCACCTCCTGGTCTCCCCGCTCGACTGGTCGCTGATCGAGGCGTGGAAGCAGCGGGGAATCCCACTCCACATCGTGCTTCGCGGAATCCACCAATCGTTCGAGGCCCACGACAAGCGGATGGCGCAGACGCGGCGTGGGCGGAAGGTCAACACGCTCTTCTACTGCCGTCAAGAGGTGGAGGCCTGTTACGAAGACTATCTGGAGTCGAGAGTCGGAGCAGCCGCCGAGACCGCCACGACCGGGGGGCCGACCAGCCAGACGGGGGAAGACGGGGCCTTCTTTGAACGCGAGCGTGTCCGGGATTACCTCACGCAGCAGATGGCCGCCTTCGCGCGACGCCGCGAAGAGGAGCCGCTCGAAAGTCCAGTACGGGAATTGATCACCCGCGCGATCGGGCGCATCGAGGCGCTCCTCGGGGAGTTGCAGGTGGCGCGGCAGATCTCCTACGAGGCACTTGAGGCCGACTTGACCCGTGTCGAAGAGACGCTGATGACGGGGCTGCGGGCCGAGCTGCCTCCGCCGATCCTTGAGGAATGGGGGCGCGAGGGGCGCCAGCAACTCAAACCGTACCGGGAGACAATGAAGCCTGAGATCTACCAGCAGACACTCGACAACTACCTCGTCCGTCGCCTGAGGGAGCAATTCCGGCTTCCGCGGCTGAGCCTCTTCTACCTTGGGTTGTGAGCGGCCGCAAGCGTCCCGTCATCCGGAAAAAGCCCAAAAGAAGCCAGAAGAAAAAAGATGGATACTACGCTAGAGAGCTCCCCGCTCCAGGTTGGAGTCGAGTACGAGGGAGAGATCGAGAAGTTGGTCTACGGGGGGGAGGGGCTCCTGCGAGTGGGGAACTCGACGGTGCTGGTCCCTCTGACGGCGGCAGGGGATCGGGTGCGGGTCCGGATTCATTCGGTCGATCGGCGCTTGGCGCGGGCGACATTGGTGACGGTGCTCGATCCCTCGCCGGTGCGGCGCACGCCTCCGTGCCGCTACTTTGGCCGATGTGGGGGGTGTCAGCTCCAGCACCTGACGGACGAGGCGCAGCGGGAGGCCAAGGTCGGGTTCGTTCGGGAATCGTTGCGGCGTCTGGGCGGGATCGACTGGACGGGACCGCTCCCGATTCTTTTTGGGGAGCCCTGGGGCTATCGCTCGCGTGCGGAGTTGAGGATTGGGCGATCGGCTGGAGGGGAGACCCAGATCGGGTTCCTCGAGGCCGCGTCGGATCGTCTTTGTGAACTGGAGGTGGACTGTCCGGTACTTCCTCCCGAGGCCAATCGGTGGCTCCAGGAGTTGCGTGAGTCGCCCAGCCGACTCCCTTCCGAGGCGACGCGGCTCTATGTCGTGACGGGGGAGGGCCCCAACGGACCCCAGGTCCAAGTAGTCCCGGCAACGGGAGAGGGTGGGCGCACCGCTGAGGTCGACGCGCGCGGGACGGTCGAACAGGCCGTCGGAGCCTATCGCTACCGCTTTGGGATCCGGTCGTTCTTTCAGGGCAACCGGTTCCTGGTTGGGCCGCTGGTCGAGACGGTCTTGGGGGAGACCAGCGGGGAGACGGCGATCGATCTCTACGCCGGTGTCGGGCTCTTCACGCTGCCGCTGGCCAGTCGCTTCCGGCGCGTCTGTGCGGTCGAGGGCAGTCGGCTCTCCGCCGCGCACGGCGAGGCCAACGTTCGGCGCCACGGCTTGCAGAACGTGACCTATCAGCCGCTCTCCGTCGAGCATTGGCTGGGTCAGCGAACCCGCGGATGGGAGCGCCCCGATCTTCTCGTACTCGACCCTCCGCGTGCCGGCGCCGGTCGGGTGGTCATCGAACGCATCGTCGCCCTTGCCCCCACCCAGATCGTCTACGTTTCTTGCGACCCGGCGACGCTTGCCCGCGATTTGAAACAGTTGGCTGCGGCCGGGTATCATCCAATCGCCGTGACGGCCGTCGACCTCTTTCCTCAGACATACCACGTCGAGACCGTCGTCCAGCTGCATCGGTCTTGCTGATCGCTGCTTTCTGCCACCCCCCACCCCTTGCCACCCCCCACCCCTTGCCACCCCTTTGGTTGAGTGCCATTGCGGAGCCCTGTTCGAGCCATCACTCGAAAGTGGAGAGGGAGGGGAGTGTGGAAGGCAGACTCGATTCGGTGAGACGGTATCGCTTCCCAGGGCTTGGGAGCGGGGATGCGCCATTGTGGTGGGCGGGAATCTCGTTCGTCGCTGGGATGTCTCTCGCCGCGACTGGGAAGGTTCCGACGGCGATTTGGATCGGGATGGCCGGGCTCGGTTGGGGGCTTCCGCTCGCGTTGCGGTGGCGTCGTGGCACCGCATTCGGGTTGTGGATCGGGCTGGCCGGAGCTGGAGGGCTCTGCTGGCAGGTCGATCTGGAGGAGCGGCAGACCGGGTCGATCCGGGCGCTCTACGAAGCGGGCGTCTTTCACGAAGAGGAGCCGGTCGCGCTTGAGGGAAGCCTCAAGCGGGAGCCGGAGCTGGCCCCTGACCGGATTCACCTCTGGCTGGACATCTCGCACGTGACGTCAGAGCGCCGGACAGTCCCGGTGCGGGGGAGCGTCCGGTTGGTCGTGCCGGTTCGGGATCTCGTCACTCGTCGGGAGTACGACGCACTCGGGTTGGAGTATGGCGATCGGCTTCGGGGGCTGGTGCGGTTGCGGCTCCGCTGGGGCTACCGCAACCCAGGGGCACCACCCTTGGGAGAGATTCTCGAGGGGCGAGGGATTGCCGCGACCGGCACGGTCAAGAGCCCGCTGCTGCTGGAGAGGCAAGGGCGGGGCCCGCGTTCCCGTGTCTTGGCGTGGCTCTGGCGGGGGCGTGCCGAGGCGATTCGGATCCTCCTGCGAGAGGTCGAGCAACCGGCGGCAGGACTCTTGGTCGCCTCCCTCTTCGGCAATCGCTACTTTCTCTCGCGTCAAGCAGGGGAGGCCTTTCGTGACGGAGGGACTTTTCATCTCTTGGTGATCTCCGGGGCCCACGTCGCGATTCTGGCGATGCTGGTCTGGAAGGGGCTTGGGTGGGTGATCTCCGGACGGAAGACGCGGCTGGCGATCGGTCTGGTCTTGATCTGGGGGTACGCGGCCATGGTCGGGGCGGAGCCGCCCGTCCTGCGGGCAGTCCTGATGTTGTCGATCCACTTGATCGGGCGGGAGCTGGCCCGATCCCACTCCGGGGCCAACGGTCTGGGGGCGGCAGCCCTGGGGATGCTGGCCTGGCAACCGCAGGGACTCTTCGATCCCGGGTTCCAGCTCTCCTTTTTGGCAGTGGCAGTGATTGTCATCTGGGTCGTCCCCCTTGGAGAGCGGTTGCGGGCGATCGGGGAGTGGCAGCCAACGGTTGCCACTCCCTTTCCGCCACGGGCCCCAAGATGGGTCAAGGGGGGGGCGGAGGTTCTCTTCTGGGATGGGGCGCGGTTCCAGCGAGAGATGCGCCGCGAGCGGATCCGTTATCGCCTGCCGAAGGCTCGGGCCGCTACTTGGCTTTCACGGCGCCGACTGCAGCCAGTTCTGCGGGGAATTGGGCTTGGCCTGCTCTCGACGACGCTGATCCAGATCGCGCTGCTTCCCTTGATGATCGACCGGTTTCATCGGGTCTCGCTGCTCTCTCCGGCGATCAACCTGATCGAGTCGGCGCTGATTACGATCCTCATGGTCGGCGGTGCCCTCGAAGTCGGGCTCCACACGTTCCTCTGGGGGGCCGGAGCAGAGAGCGGCTGGTGTGCCGAGGTTGGCTGGGCGCGTCTTCTCGGCGTGCTGGGTGATTGGTCAGTCAAGATCGGGGAGGCAATGGCCCGTTGGCCGGGTGGCAGCCTGCGTCCGCCGGGGATTCCAGGGATTGGGCCGGGGCTCTTCATGGTCTATGGCGGGGCACTCCTGGTTCTTCTCTGGTGTCTCCAGCAGTGGAACCCGCTCGGGCCTCCCGAGGGGGCAGAAGAACGGAATCGCTCGCGACGCTCAGCCAAGCTGGTCGTCGGGGCGAGCCTGCTGCTCTTTTCGATCCCGCTGGTCTTTCTCCTCCCCCTCGTGCCGCACGCGCGGCCAGTCGGTCGACTCAGCCTGACCTTTCTCGACGTTGGGCAGGGCGACGCGATCCTGGCCTCGTTTCCGGATCGCCACCTCATGCTGATCGACAGCGGCGGCGATGCCAGACCAGGTCGAACCCGCGACTTCCAGGAAGTCGAGCCCGAGTGGACCTTCGAGGAGGACCAACCCGGGATCGCCGAGATGGCCCTCATGCCCTTCCTCTGGAGCCAAGGAATCCGCCGACTCGACCGCATCGTTGCAACGCACGACCACGAAGACCACATTGGAGGCTTTGTGACCCTGGTACGCAATTTTTCAGTGGGTGAGGCCTGGCAGGGGTGGCAGGGGTGGCAGGG
>JBMOHS010000103.1:0-14308 GCA_049317725.1 Blastocatellia bacterium | reverse complement strand
GACCTGCGGGGGTGACGATCGTCATCGTGCGCGACGATCTGCTCGACCGGATCCCTGAGGGACTCCCAGCCATGCTCGATTATCGCGTCATGGCGAAGAATGGTTCGATGTACAACACGCCGCCGTGCTTTGCGATCTATCTCTGCGGGCTGGTCTTCAAGTGGCTGCGGCAGGAGGTGGGGGGGCTCGCCCAGATCCACGCACAGAACCACGAGAAGGCGGCACTGCTCTATCGAGCGATCGACGATTCCAACGGCTACTATCAAGGGCACGCCGAGCGGGAGTGCCGGAGCTTGATGAACGTCACCTTCCGGCTGCCCAGTGAAGAGCTGGAGAAGTCATTCCTTCGGCAAGCAACTGCGGCGGGTCTCGACGGGCTGAAGGGGCACCGTTCGGTGGGCGGGCTTCGCGCCTCGATCTACAACGCATTCCCCAGAACAGGGGTCGAGCGGCTGGTCGAGTTCATGGAGCAGTTCCGGAAGCAGTAAGGCCATCAATCTCCGCGATCGCCTGCAACGCCGCCGCGAGGATGGCGGGCTCTCCCCCAAAGCCGTCGAGCCAGACGGTTGGGGACTGGGCCCGCCACCACGTCCATTGCCGCTTGGCGTAATGGCGCGTGTCGAGCTTCATCTGCTCGATGGCACTATTGAGCGTACGCTGGCCAAGCAGATATTCGACAAACCGCTTGTAGCCGTGTGCCTGAAAGGCCCGGGCAGTGGATGGAACCCCTGCGGCGAGCAGGGCTTCGATCTCCGCGAGGAGCCCGTGGGCGACCATCTCGTCGACACGCCGATCGATCCGCTGGTAGAGGGCTTCGCGGGGAGGGCGCAGGACGAGGTAGTGGAGACGGGCGGCCTCGGGGGTAGCACGGACAGGGGAGCGGCGCTGCCATTCGGACAAGGGCAACCCCGTCGAAAAGCGCACTTCGAGCGCACGCAAGACGCGCGACCAGTCCCGAGGGGAGTAGAGCTTCGCCAGCGGAGCGTCGACTCGGTGCAGAAGGCGGTGGAGAGAATCAGGCCCCCGGCGCCGAAGCAGCTCCTGAAGCCGGACGCGGACGCTGGGGTCGATCGGGGGAGTGTCGCAGAAATGCGTCGTCAGCGCCCTGAGATAGAAGCCGGTCCCACCAACGAAGAAGACGCGCTGGCCCCGTGCTTCGATCTGCTGGATCACCTCCCGGGCCCGCGCTGCCCACTCGACCGCAGTCATCTCGTAGGTCGGTGGGACAAGGTCGAGGAGGTGGTGGGGAATGCCCTGACGCTCGGCGAGGGGAACCTTGGCCGTGGCGATCTCGATCCCCTGAAAGACCTGGACGGAATCACAATTGATGATCTCCCCCTGCAAACGGGCGGCGAGCGCAATCCCCAGGTCACTCTTCCCGGAGGCAGTAGGGCCAACGATAGCGATTAAAGGGGGCGGTCTCACCTCCCTCACTCCTCCCCCAGCCGAATCCAGCGGTACAGAAGCAACCCCAGGAGAGCCGTCAAGATCAGCCAGAGTCCCACTCGCTGGAGGCGGATCGTCTGACGGGCCGCTGTCGGTCCTGACTCGTCCTCCTCCCGCGCCTGACGTTGGGGCCAGCCCGGGAAGAAGGCGTTGGTGCGGGCGATGTAGTCCTGGTATCCCGGTCGACGCTCGACCAGCGAGCGCTCGAGAAGCGGGACGCCGGAAAACCGCCGGAGCAGAAAGGTCATCAGCAACGGAGAGGTGGCCAGCGCAATCGACCACCCGCCCACGGCGATAACCGGGAGGGAGAGCCCCCACCAGATCACCGCGTCCCCAAAATAGTTGGGATGGCGCGTCAGCGCCCAGAACCCACGGTCGAGAATGCGACCACGATTGGCAGGATCGCGAAGAAATCGCGCGAGTTGCCAGTCCCCTCCCGCCTCGAAGGCAAACCCAATCGTCCAGAGCACGACCCCGAGGGTCTCGGCCAGCCCCCACGCGCGTGCCTCCCCCCCGAACGCCTGCAGGGGCCAGGAGATGACCCAGACGAGCGTCCCCTGAAAGAGGAAGACGACCGGCAGACTGAGCAGGGGGAAGCGTTGACCATAGCGCTGGCGGATCGCTTGGTAGCGTCGGTCCTCTCCGTGTCCCCAGTTTCGCCACGTCAGGTAGAGCGACAGCCGCCCCCCCCACAGAATCGTCAGACCCAGAAAGACCGAAGCCCGTATCGATAGTTGCGCCAAGCTGGCCCAGACGACCACGGCGACGACGACAAAGCCCATTCCCCAGAAGCGGTCGACGAGGCTCGCGTCGCGTCGCGCCAGGCTGACCCACCAGAGGGCAGTCATCCCGAGTAGCAGGCCGCCAAGCAGCACCAGAGAGAATGACAGACTCATGCCGGCTCCTTTCCGGAAGCAGGCAGCCGATTTTCGAGGCGGCGCAGAAAGCGGGCGACTTCGACGACCGAACGAACGTGCGTCCCAGAGCCGATCAACTGCTGACTGTCGTGAGCCTCGATCTCAAACTTGACGAGCCGACCGGCCACCTCGATGACGGTCGCGCGCGCCCGGACTCGCTCTCCAACAGGGGTGGCCGCGAGATGGCGCACACTCACCTCCACCCCCAATGAGATATACCCCTCGGGGAGGAAGCGGACCATCCCCTGTGCCGCCGCCATCTCCATCAGCACGATCATCGCCGGTGTCCCAAGGACAGCTGGCAACGCCGGATCGATGGTCGAAATCGACCACTCCGCGGGAATGTCCCGCTCCAATTCGATCGTCTCTCCGACCCGCAATCCTTCCAACATCGAGACTCCTTTCCTGCTCCGGCTTCTCTCCGATCGAGGGCCGCACGTGACACTCCCCCACCCCGATTCATCCCGCAAACAACCGGTAGAGACGCAGGTGCGTCTGGTCGCGCACGAGAATCTGGTTCCGATAGATGACCGGGTGAGTCCAGATTGCGCTCTCTCCCAGATGAGACTGGCGCAACAGGCGCGGCTGACGGGGATCGGTCGTGGTGATGAAGAGGTCCCCCATCTCGTTGAGGAGGAAGAGCTGGCCATAGGCGTGATAGAGCGAGGCGTGCTCACCCTGCCGGGGCTCTCCCGACCAGAGCGCGCGCCCCGTCGCGGCATCGAGACAGAAGAACTGGCCTTTGTTGCGGTGGCTATGGCCCCAGAGCAGATCTCCCGTGAGAATCGGGGAGCTCATATAGATCGAGAACTCCCGGTTGTGCCAGACCTGCTCGGTCGTCCACAACGCGTTCGGACGCTGGTTCTCGCGGCGAACACGAATGGCGGTGACGCCCTTGTAAATACCGGAGAAGATGATCAGGTCGCGCCAGATGAGCGGGGTGACGATGTTCTGCCGATAAGCGGTCTCGAAGGGCAGTTTCCAGAGGAGTTGGCCCGTCTGCGCCATCAGCCCGACCAGGAAGCGCTCAGTCTGCGTAATCAACTGCCGGGTGCCGCCGAGATCGGCCAGAACAGGGGAGGCATAGCCCGGACCATCGCCCGTCCAGGCCCACTTCTCCTTTCCCGTCACCGCATCGAGCGCGAATAGTGCCCCCTTCCCCGTCCCACCGACGTGCAGGTAGAGGGTACCGGCGTCGACGAGGGGAGAGGCCGATGTGCCAAAGACGGGAGAGGCGGAGGGGAAACGGTCCGCAAAGCGTTTGCGCCAGAGGAGGGTTCCCTTGGCACCGTCATAGCACGAGAGGATGCCCGAGATCCCCACGGTATAGAGCCGCCCTTGCGCCAAGGCAGGGGTCGACTTTGGGCCTTTGCCATGACCCTCGGCGGCGGAGTCAACTTGATAAGGGGCCGGATACCGATCGGACCAGAGGATCTTCGCGGTAGACTCCTGGATCGCCAGGACCTCCTCCTCTTCGCCTCGACGGGCGTGGACAAAGATGCGACCGCCGACGACGAGGGGTGTGGCATAGCCCGCCCCGACCGGCACCGACCAGAGTGGACGGAGCGGCTCCCCCCAGGTCGTGCGAACGGGGAGCCCTGCAATCTGGCCATCCCGGGTCTCTCCGCGCCATTGCGGATAGTCCTGTGCCTGGATCCAGGGAATGATCACCAGTGCCCAACCGAGCACCCAGCCCACTCCCCTTCGACCTGGGTTGCGTCGGCGGGGTTGGGTCACTCTTTGCTTGGTCGCGGGTTCGTTCATTCGTTCAGCTCCTTTTGGCTCCTGGCAGCAGTGGCTCCAGTTCCGCAGAAGGGGCCCCTTTCATGAAAGAAAGAGAGTACTGACCAACTCCTGCCCCATTTCCAGGAAGACCAGCGCTCACTGTAACAAAAACGGCTTCGATCAAAAAGGGATCGGTTGGAAGAGGCAGGCAGGAGATGAGGGAGCAAAGAGCCCGCTCCGGTCTCCTCGAACTACTCGCCCCGCAGGGCGGCGAGGAGCGGTGACCGGGCAAGGGCCCGCAAGGCAAGCAGGGAGGCGAGCATCCCGGTGATCAGAACCGCGAGAAGGAGAAGGACGAGCGAGCTGCCGAGCAAGTGCCCACCCCGCTGAGAGAGAGCTGGCCCAATCGCGACTGCGGCGGAGAGACATCCGATGAGCAGCCCAACGCCCAACAGCAAGAGGTTCTCCGCCAAGACCTGCACCGAGAGATGCCGCTGCCGGTACCCCACCGCCTGCATCAGCGCCAGCTCCGCGCGGCGCTCGAGAACATTTCGCAGCAGGACGATTGCCAATCCGACGGTCCCGAGCAGCAGACCCAAGCCGCCCAGCGTCTGAAAAGTCGAGAGATAGGTATTCTCGACCTCGTGGAAACGGGCGAGCTTTTCAGCCGCACTGACCGCATCGAAGCCGTAATCGGCGAGCCGATCCTCGAGGAAAGCGGCCACCGGAGTCAGCTGGGCCGGGGGCAGATCGACGGCAAACCAGCGATAGCCGACCTCCGCCGGAAAGAGGCGCAGAAGGTCCTCCTCTGCCATGAGCAGCTCTCCCTGGAAGAGGCTGTCAGCCAGCGCGGCAACGATTCGCAGCCGGACAGGCTGCCCGTCACCGGCGATCAGCTCCAGCTCCTCCCCGACCTTCCGGTGGAGGACATAGGCGAGCGAATTGGCGTCAGCGATCACCGGCACTACGGGAGGCTCTCCCTCCCGTGTGGGCGAGGGCCTCCTCCGCAGCAGCTCCCACGGGTTGGCCCGTTCCGCCTCTGTCTCGGCCAACGAGGCCCCGAACGAGAACCTTCCCTCCTGGATGAAGGTGGCGGGAACACCCAGAAGGCGCGGCTTGCGTGGCTGATAGAGATTGAGACAGCTCGTGTCTTCCCCGGCGCGCAGGCGAAAGCGGGTGATCCGGCTGCCATCGAGGATCGGGCTCTCCAGCCCAAGCTCGGCGCGCCCCTCGGGAAGATCCGGGTGGTGGACGATCGGGAGCTGGCTTTCAGCGACCAGCCCGAAGCCGCCAGTCCCGGATTGGCGATTCTCTGGTGAAGTTGGAGTCCCCCGGCGAAAGGCTTCGACGGAGACGAGCAGGAAGGTGGCCGCGGCGATCAGGGCGACACAGAGCAGACTCCGCTCTGGGCGTCGGGTCGCATTGCGTAACCCAAGGGCGAACATCGGGTGGCCTCCCAGTCCACTCCGCCCCGTTCCCTGCTCCTGATAGTGCAACCAACGCGACCAGCTGAGCAGGAGAATCAACAGGAGAAGTGTTCCGACCCCAAAGAATCCTGCCGCCGGGTCGAGCCCTTTCCAGATCACTCCGAGGAGCAGCCCAGCCGCCACCAGCATCAGCAGAACGGAGAACCAATTGCGCCGATGGAAGGGAACCCTTGTCAGCCGCCCCTGGCCGGTCGCGCGTTCCACCAAACTTCCTGCCAGCAGACGACGCGGCGAACTGTGGCTCAAAGAACGGAGCGTGAGCGCAATCGCGATCAGGGCTATTCCCACACCTGCCAGCCCGCCCACCAACAGCGATCCGGGATTGATGTGGAGCTGGAGAAGTGAAGTGCCGACCGCCCCAACCCACCACGTCCGGAGCCCAAACATCATCAGCGCCCCGTAGAGCAGTGCGCCCCCTATTCCCAGCAGGCTGCCGATGCCCGCCAGCAACGCGCCCTCCCGGAGGAAGAGCCAACGGACTTGCCGACCGGAAAAGCCGAGTGCCCAATAGAGCCCGAGCTCCCGCGCCCGCTGCTCCAATCCCAGCCGGAAGAAGAGGGCGACCAGCAGCAACGCCGAGGCCATCAGAAAGAAGCTGAAGTAGCTGAAATAAGCGCCAAAGTCGGTCGCTCCTCGCGAAGCGGCGAGATTCTCCGCCCGGACCGATTGAACGGCTACCCCAAAGGCCAAGGGATCGAGTGCACGACGAAGGCGCTCTTCGAGATCCTTCTCCGACGTAGCGAGAGTCTGACCAAGCGGACCAACTGGCGCGATGAGACGCAGCGAGGTCAGGCGACCATGGCGGGTCGTCCAGAGAGATTGGCCTTCGGTGAGAGGGAGATAGGCTTTCGGCGTCGTTCGGTACTGGTCCCAGTAGTCCTCATCGACCTTCCGGATTCGACCCAGATCGAGCGGAAAGGGCGGATCCCAATCGGAGAGGCTCTCCGACCCGGTAATTCCAGGATATTCCGGCACGAGGTTGCGATCCGCAGCCAGCCCTTCCAGCGGCGTAACCCCGGCAAGCCGGAAGGTCGTCGTCGCCGTGCCGAGCGTCCCATCCTCGCGCCAGAGGTAGTAGTCGAGCGAGACAAGGTCCCCAGGACGAGCGTCGAGATCCTTGGCTGCCCATTGGTTGAGTACCAGCGGAGGATGGGTATCAACCCCATTCCTGGGAGATTCTGGAGTAGTAGCCCCGGTGACCGGAAGAAGTGTGGGAGGTACCGCCGCGCTTCGGGTGGCCCCACGCGGGATTTCGAGTGCGGTCACCAGGGAGTAGGGAACCTCCCGCTCTCCCCGGCGAATCGTATTTGCCAAGTAGGTCAGAAATGAAGCGGTCTCAAGGCCAAGCTCACCGGCCATCTTCCGCACCTGCGCCGCGATCGGCTCTGAGAGAACCCCGCTGGCACTCTCCACTGCCCAAGTTCCAGCCGAATCGGCCTGACGCAGACGCAGGCCGAGGTCGGTCAAGGTGAATCGTTCCCGGACGAGACGCTCCCCTTCCCGCACTACGATCGCCGCCTCGGCAGGCCCCGGTCGCGCCGCCAGGAGCAGAGCGTTGACCAGGGCATCCTGATCCAGATTGCGCTGGACGCGCCCGAGCGGCAAGAAGACGGCCCGGACCATTCCCTGACTTGGCTGGAGAGAGAACTCTCCCAACCGTTCCGGAGCGAGAATCTCGCGAACTGTCACCCGCATCGTGCGGCCCGCATCATCCTTGCGGCCGAAGAGCGATTCCAGCGGAATCGGCGAGGGCTTCTCGACACGAACCACCAGGGAGTCTCCTGCCTCCAACCCCAGCTCGGCCGCCAACCCGCGACTGACCAGGGCTTCGTTCCCCTCCGGAGTTGCCACCTCTACCCCGTGAAATTCCCAGAAGCGTCGATCAACACCGTAGACGGCGACGCCCCCCGCGCGGGCCTGGGTCTCGTCCTCGAGTGCCAGCCCGGTCAGGGCGATCAGCGGAACCGCCGCGACAAGGGGTGACCGATCCCCCATCCCGGCCTGCATCTCCTCGGCCAGCCGCTCCCGAAAGAAGCTCGTCCCGGCGACCACCAGATCTGTCCGACCAAGCCGCGCAAGGGCCAGTCCCCGCAGGCTCTCCCGCACCGAATCCCCCACCAACAGCGCTCCCGCCAGGACGGCCACCGCCGTGGCCACTCCGGTGACAACCGCCAGGTTGGTTCGCCAGTAGTAGAGGAGATTGCGTTGGAGCAGCGACAGAATTGTCATGGGCGCTCTGTTCAGGCGGCGGGATGGAGGGCTCCTCCACGCATCTGGTAGTGGATCGGAAAGCGGGCAGCCAATTCGGCGCTGTGGGTCACGACCAGCAGGATCGTCTGTTCCCGTCGGTGAAGGTCGAGGAGCAGGTCGGCGACGGTTGCGGCCGAGACCGGATCAAGGTTCCCTGTCGGCTCATCACAGAGCAGAAGCGTGGGCGAGCCAATCAGGGCACGGGCGATCGCCACCCGCTGCTTCTCCCCTCCAGAGAGCTCCGCCGGCCGATGATCGAGTCGATCGAGAAGCCCGACCGCCCCGAGAAGATCCCTCGCCCGCGCTTCCCTCCCCCGCTCCTCCGCCGGTCGAACCAAGGTCGGAATCAGCACGTTCTCCAACACTGTACACTGCGGCAGCAGGTGATGATCCTGGAAGACAAACCCTACCTGACGGTTTCGGTAGGCCGCCAGCTCCCGCTCATTCAACTGATACGGATTCTGGCCATCGAGGCGGATCTCCCCTTCTGTGGGGGGCTCGAGTCCTCCAAGGAGGTAGAGCAAAGTACTCTTGCCGCTCCCGGAAGGTCCCGTGATCGCCACGGCATCTCCGGGGCGGAAGGTGAGTGTCACCTCGCGCAAGATCGAGAGCGGACCTCGCGCCGTCGGGTACTCCTTGCTGACCTGCACCACTTCCAACAATTCGTTGCTCCTCGACTCAGGCTAACGATGCGTAAAGATCGACCGCTTGCGAGGCCATCCGGGCCACTGGATAATGCGCTCTCACCCCGGCCCACCCCGCGCGCCCCAGGTCTCGCGCCCTCTCCGGGTTGTTCGTCAATTCACGCAGGGCCTCCGCCAGAGAGGCGACGTCGTTCGGCTCAAAAAGCACCCCGCCACCCGTCCGCTCGAGGATCTCTGGGAAGGCACCCCAGCGTGGCTGGACGACGGGTACACCACTCGCCATCGCCTCGAGAACTGGCAACCCCTTCGGTTCGGCATAGGTCGTCGGCATTGAGAGCAGATCGATCTCCCGGAAGAAGCGGAGCTTCGCCTCCCGGTCGAGCGCTCCCTGGTAGGTGAACTCGTCGGCCAAGCCAACCGCCGACAGTCGCTCCTCCTGCGCTCGCAGGTAGCCGCGATGCTCGGGGGCGAGATACCCTGCCGCCAGAAGCCGGGCCGGGGGGAAGTCACCCCGCTCGCGCAGCCGACAGTAGGCCTCGACCAGCAGGTGCAGCCCCTTCTCCGGCGCGATCCGCGCGAAGTAGCCGATCGTCCAGGGACGCTCGGTCAGCGGCCTACGCCCAGCCTCTGCCTGGCCTTCATAATCCTGCAGGTTGATTCCCAAGGGGACGACGTGAATCTTCTCGCGCGGGATTGTCAGGTAGTCGGCCATGAAGTCGGCGTAGAAGGTGCTTACCGCCAGAAAGGCATCGACCGACTCGGCGTGCTCGCGAATGAGGGCGAGTGCCTGACGACGAAAGGGCTCGCGCAGCCCTTCCAGAAAGAGATCCTCGCCCTGGAGCGTGCAGCAGATCGGCCCGCCGATCGCATCTCGAATTGGCTTGGCCAAGCCAAGCAGCATCGAGTTCTGCATATCGACGACGTCATAGCGCGGCTGACCCGCTCGCACCTGCCCCCGGAGCCAGTCGATCAGTTTGGCAATCTCCTTGCGCTGACGGCCCTCCCTCCCCTGGAGGATCGAGAGCGTCAACTGCCCGAGGGAGTCTGGATCGACGGCAATCGATCGCTTCGATGCGGCCCGCAGGGCCACTCCGGAGTCCCACAACCGGTCGAGCCAACGCGGCGTATGGCGGAAGAGTGCGCTGTGCTGCTCAAGGTAGACGCTGATCCCCCCGAAGAAGACCTTCTCCTGGCTGACACTCGGCTCATCCGTCAGCGGGGGAGTGTAGAGCGGCTGGAGCGTGACATCGTGCCCTTGGCGCAGCAGTTCCGCCGCGAGGGCGTTGTCCCGCAGGCAACTCCCGCAATACATGCCCGCAGCCCCGGCTGTCAGGTAGAGAATCCGCATTCCAGTTCCACTTTGATCGGACGACATGCCGCCTGCCGACCTGCCCGCTTAGGCCCCCGCACGTTGAAAGGCGCGACGGGCATAGAGATGCTCGAAGAGATTGCCTTCGTGCGGCTGATCCCACGCAATCTTCATCGTCGGAATCGACCCGATGTTGAGACGATCGACGTGCGGCGAAGCAATCAACCGTTGAATGAGGTCTGGATCCTCGGTCAACGCCGTCACGACCAGCGTCGGTCCGAGTACCTCCGGGATCTCTGCCGGATCGACCTCGACGACGCTCGCGAACGGGAAGAGAAATTCACGATTGGCCAGCGGGTGGTCAGGACGTTCACAATGCACGATCGTCGGGAGAAGGTAGGTCGCGCCATCCTTCGTCACCAACCGCTCGCCTCGCACCGCCGCACTGACGTCGGTCGCCCCCTCCTCTCGCAGCCCGGAATCGACCAGCTTCGAGATGCGCCCCGCCACATCGGGATTGGCGAAGGGGGCGAGCAGCGCCTGCGGATCGGTCACCGCGCGCGGCACGATCTGAGCCACCCGGCGAGCCAGCGCTTCGGCGATCTCCCGCCCATGGCGCGGCGTCCAGACCCCCGAGGCGTTGATGCACGACCGCCCCCCGTTCTCGGTGATCGAGGCGACCATGACATCGAGATGCTGCTCCCAGTTGTCAACCCAGTCCTCGCCGATGACAATCTTGGTGTAGCCCGTCCCGTGCAGCTCGATCCGGGAGTCGTTGGCATAGCGCCCGACCGAGGCCGAATCCCCAAAGAACATTCCGCGCCCGCAATGCTGCAGGATCGCCCCCGAGCCCCCGTGATCGGTCGGATAGTAACTGAAGGCCGCCGCCGGCACTCCCGCCCGGATCAGCGCCTGGGCAATCCGGTATGGCGACCAGGGCTCGGCACTCCCTGGCTTGAGAACCAACGGGATCTTCATCGCAATCGACGGAATCCAGAGTGAATGCACCCCAGGGGAGTTGCTCGGAAGAATCACCCCCAGCGAGCTGGTCCGCGGATAGAAACTGACGGCGTGCCCTTCGTGTACCCCAAAGCCGCGGTCGAGAATCTGGGGATCGAGCCCCCGGGTCAACCCGGCCAATACACTCCCCATCTCGGCCATGACCCCGCTGATCTTGGTCATGTTCTTCCGGACGAGAACGTGGGGCATCCCCGTCGTTGCCGACAACTGCGCGACATACTCATCCGGGCTCTGCGACTCCTCCCCAACCGGCAGCGTCGCCGTCATGAAGTAGTCAGCGGCCTGTCGGCACATGGCGATCAACTCTTCCGTCGAGAGGGTTGCGAGGGCTTTGCGTCCCGTCTCTTGGTCGAGCAGGTCACGCCGGATCAAGCCGGCATTGGCTTGGCTGATCTCGACGAGCGGCTCGCGTGTCCGGAAGTCCGGGACTCGCGCCAAGTCAACACTGCGGTACGGCTCTCCGTGTCGTAGAATCGGTATGTGTAACAAGGCAATCCCCTCCCTCGGTTGATTCCTTCCCTGATCCTCGTCAAAGAAGAAGGAAAAATGCTAGTAGACTCCTTCGACGACCGACGTGGCAAAGCGCGAGAAGGGCCGGACGTTCCGCACTCCATCCCACGGGTAGGCGGCGCAAGGGGGCTCCCGCTCGGCCTCGTCCCGCTCGAGGAACCGCGGCATGAAGAACTCACGCGTCAAGGTGGTCAAGCGAACCCGCCCTGTTTCCCCGTAGCCCACGACGCGCGTCGGCTCATCCGGATCGACGACCTCGATGATCGCCCGCGGTGTCGGAGGGTAGTAGATGATCGCGTAGTTGTCTTCCGGCGTGAACGGCTTGTGCACGGCCAAGCCCATCAGCGTATTCCCGTAGGTGGGGGCAAAGTAGGCCCCTTCCATCAGCTCCTCCTGGGCAAAGCGGTGAAACTGGGGGGTCATCTCCGTTCCCCCACAGAAGACCCCGGTGATCCCTGCCTTCTTGAGGGAGATCTTCTCGCAGAGGGCCTCGAGCAGCTTCGGGGTCGCAAACATGCACTTGACCGAATCGTTCGCTTTGAGGATCGTCAGGGCTTGGTCGATGACGTGCGATTTGTACTTCTCCATCATCTGCATCTCGCCCCACTTGATCAGCTTGATCACCCAGCGGGGATCGAGATCGACACAGAAGGAGATCCCCCCCCGGTGCTGGGCGAGATGCTCCACCGCCAATCGCAACCGACGCGGCCCACTCGGCCCCAACATCAACCAGTCCGCCCCCTTCGGGAAGTACTGATCCGGCAGCGTCTCGCTGAAATGCTCGTAGTCGATGCGGAAGTCCTCGATGCTGACCCGGGATTTGGGGATCCCCGTGCTTCCGCCCGTCTCGAAGACGTAGACTGGCTTGTCGGCCAGCCCCTTCGGCACCCAACGGCGCACCGGCCCCCCACGGAGCCATTCATCCTGGAAGAACCCGAACCGGTCAAGGTCCTCGTAGGTGTGAATCTCCTTGCGGGGATCCCAATCGAGCCGCGAGGCGAAGTCGAGCCAGAAGGGAGATCCTGTCTCCGGCGAGAAATGCCACGCGATCATCTCCCGAACATGGGCATCGAGCTTCTCTTTCCAACTTCCCATCTCTACTTGTGCGATTGCGCTCATGACTTGCTCCTTACCTCAAGAGAATCGTGCTCGCCGGTCGACCCGGCTTCCTCCTCTTGGCCCCTGTGGCCCCTGGCCGTCCAACGAGGAGAGACGTTAGCAGCTCCGCTCAGGTTTCGAGTCGGAAGGGGTTGAAATTGGTCTGGCGGTCGAAGTAGTCCTCGTGCTCCCGCCGCTTCAAAAATCCAACGACTTGATACGTGATCGGTGTCACCAGGACCTCCCACATCACCTTCAAAATATAATTCGTGACCAGCACCTTGAGGACGAGACTACCTGACCACCCGGCTGCTCCCAGAAAGGCCAACGGATAGAAGATCATCGAATCGACCCCCTCCCCAGCAATCGTCGAGCCGATGGTCCGCGTCCACAACCAGCGCCCGTTGGTGAGGATCTTCATCTTCGCCATCACAAGGGAGTTGGTGAACTCTCCCGCCCAGAAGGCCAACAGCGAGGCGAAGACGACCCGGGGTGTGTTCCCGAAGATGTATTCGTAACAGGTCTGGTGCGGCCAGTCAGGGGCGGGCGGCATCTGCACCACCGCCCAGCTCATCCCTGCCGCGAAGAGAAGCCCTCCAAAGCCGGCCCAGATCACTCGCCGGGATCGGGCAAATCCATAGACTTCCGTCAGCACGTCTCCAAAGAGATAGCTCAACGGAAAGAAGAGGATGGCCGTTCCAAACGGGATTCCTGCCAGAAGGCTGACCTTCTGTACGCCGATGACCCCTGAACAGAGCAATACCGTGACGAAGGCAGCCATGATCAAGTCGTAGTACTTATAGGACTTGATCGGCACAGTCGAGGGGGGGGATGCGTCCAATCGTCAGTCTCCTTCGTCAATCGAGCTGTTCGAAGCGGTTCCGTGGTTGCGTCAGAAGTGCCTGATATCGCAGACAATTGTTCGGAAAGTATGACATTCCCGCCTTGTCAGCGAGTTGCCGTACCAGCCAAGCCCATCAAACCAACCGGGAACCTGCCTGACGGCAATCTCAACGATCGAGGTGGCGCGTCAACCAACCGCTGGCGTCACGGAAGCTCTCAGGCGTGATCTCGTGCCCCATCGGGTACTCGTGATAGTCCAGCTCGACCGGCAATTGCGAGAGGACCGCCCGGGTCTCTCGGCCGTGATGAATCGGCAGCACCGCGTCGATCGTCCCGTGGGCAACAAAGATGGGAAAGCCTCGCAAGGCCTCGGGGTTGGAGAGCTGTTGGTCAAGGTTGGGAAGGGCTCGCCCACTCAGCGCTACCACCCCCGCAGCCAGTCCCGGATGGGTCAACGCCAACTGAAGGGCCATCATTGCCCCCTGACTGAATCCCAGCAGAAAGACCCGGCTTGGATCAACTTGATACTGGTTGCGGACCTCATCGAGAAACTGACCGAGTGCGTCCAGTCCAGTCCGCACTTCCCGGGAGTCATACTCAAACCCTTGCGGACCCAGCCCAAGGTTGAACCAAGCGTAGGCCCCAGGAGCCAACGTGATCGGCGCCCGTGGGCTGACCACCAGAAACCGTGGATCGACGTACGAGGCCAGCGAGAAGAGGTCCTCTTCGTTGGCCCCATACCCGTGCAGCAACAGCAGAAGCGGTGGCCGCCCCTTCTCACCCAAACCCGCCGCATCAGAAGTCGTGGCAAGGCCATCGCGCGGCGGCACTGCCCGATGGATCAGACGAAACGGACTCCCATCCCCCATTCGCAACCCCCTCCCTGCTGCACGCAGACTCCAGACAGACTTTCGACCTCTCACGACCCTCGCGCTTCGGATCTTCCACTCATCGCCCCAGCTCGGATCCTCAGAGTGCCCGACACTGGCATATTGGTCAAGCCATCCTCGCCCCTCACCCCTCGCCCCTCGCCCCTCACCCCTCACCCCTCGCCCCTCG
>JBMOHS010000102.1:0-14391 GCA_049317725.1 Blastocatellia bacterium | reverse complement strand
ATGGATGGTTTACCCATTGCGGCTATTCATAGACACTCAATCGCAAACCGCTGTATTCTGCGCATCCCTCCACAACAACGGCTCATTTGCTAGCCCACTCCCCGTCACTCGCAACACGTATCCCGCCGGGACCCCTTTTCCATCCGAATTTCCCGTGAAGATGCCAGGAGCAACCGGTACGATGGCGGTTACCCCGCGAGAGACACTCCCATCCGCGGCGGTGACGACCACTTGGGCATCGCCTGGCTGGATGCCACTCGGCATCAGGTAGTTGATCTGACCAGGAGAGACAAAGAAGAGTTGCGCACGCTGACCATTGACCGTGACAGTGGTCCCCGCCAACTGGGTGGGCAAGGGACGTGCCGCCAATGCTGTCGTGATCGCCAACCGGCTCCCGTATGCCGAGACGATCGACTCCGGGGCGACGGGCCCGCCCGGGATGGAACTGGCGGCCGAGACCGACGTAACGGTTCCTTCCGCCTGTCCCGCCACCTGATAGGCCAATCCGACAGGTTGCGCCAGACGAAGAGCTTCTGCCACTCTCTTCGTCGGGGAGAACGGCTCGCTTCCGGCCACTGCCCGGAGCCGTCCTGGGACCCATCGGGTTGCGATGGACGCAGGTGGCGCGGAGGAGGCACCAACCTCCATCCAGGGTCCTCTCAGACCCGCCCAGAAGACGAGCCCCGCAAGCAAGGCAATGACGATCTTTTGACTGTAGCTCATTAGACCCCTGTTGGTTTTTCTTGATGGGGTGTCCCCGAGCCCCCTCTCGGACGAGTCATTCAAGGGGGGGCACGGCTCTCTCAGCGCAGGCTGACGCCTCTAAGTTAAATGAGACGAGGGCTCAGATGGTGGTGTGGATCATCCAGTGAGCCCATTGGCACCATCTCCCCTCTTCCCTGCTTCTCCCTGACTTGACCAGTTCCCAGCGTCACCAGCCCCCTCCCTTTTTGGGCAGGAATTGATGAGCGTTGTCCGAAATCGATCACGCCTCTGATTAAATGAGGGTTCATGTAAACTTAAGCGCAGAGCGTGCCTATTTCAGCTCAAGATTTTTACCGAGAGGCGAAAAAAATCTTACTAAGGTGGAAAGAAGAGGGCACACATTCAGTCCTTGGATGAGAAAGGGGAGAAGAGCCGAGTGAGCACCCCCCAATACCGGGGTTTGTGTGGGTGACCCGCTGGGCGCCCCTCAAGCAGAGGGCACAGTGCCTCCTCGAGGTCATGAAAGAGTTGCTCAACCGTCTGGTAGCGCGCCACTGGATCCTCGGCAAGGGCCTTTCGAAGGAGATCGTCGACCGCCGGAGAGAGGTCCTCACGGCGGCGGGTTGGCCAGACAATCTGGCGTTCATCTCGGACAAGATCGGGGCCAAAAGGGGGTTGACCGGTGAGCATTTCATAGAGCACCAGCCCGAGGGCAAAGATATCAGTCCTTGGGTCGATCGTCGCGACTCTCTCTAACGCCACGAGATTGCGGATCTGTTCCGGGGACATGTAGAGGGGGGTCCCAGAAGCGCCATAGGTAAAACGGCGAGAGGTAAAACGGTCTCCCCAGCGGAGGTCAAGTTCCGGGAGGATGGCGATCCCGAAGTCGATAATCTTGGCCCGGAGCGGTGGGCCGGGCAGGATGAGGATATTCTCCGGTTTGATGTCCCGGTGGGTGATCTGAAATTCCCGGTGCGCGTAGGCGAGCCCGTCGGCGAGCTGTCGGGTAATGGTCAGGATCTGATCGAGGGGAAGTGTGCGTGGTTGGCCATCGGGCCCCCGAAGATACTTGTGGAGAGTTTGACCAGGAAAGTACTCGAGGACAATGTACGGATATTGACCGTAGGTTCCCGCGTCGAGCAGCATGACAATGTTCTCGTGTCGCAGCTTTTCGTGGACCCGCATCTCCTCAAGAAACTGCTTCCGGAATCCGGCATTTCCAGGATCTGCGACCATCTTGATGACCACCTGCCGGGTAAGGGGAGGTTTCTGCGCAAGGTAGACCTCTCCCATTGCGCCCTGGCCAAGCGATTGCAGAATCTGGTAGTCATTGATCGTCTTGCCAACCAGATCTTCGCCGCCAAAGAAGGAGTTGACCTCTTGCAGGGCCCAGACAGACCCCTCAAGGGGGTCCTCATGTTCAGGAGTCTGGTGGGCACGCAAAAGGTGCCGAAGCTCGTCGAGAAGGGTCTGTTCCTCTCCACACTCGCGGGCCCAGAAGTCCTCCCGCTCGGCCGAGGACATCTCCAGCCCTGCGAGAAAAAGTGCTTCGACTCGGTCCAACCTGTTCTGGTTCATCTCCATGTGATAGACAAAAAATGGAGGAGCCTCTCTCAGCTCTCCTGCGGAAGGTGGTGCTCTCCCAATCTGGAGAGGATGAAGGCCCGGGAGAAGGTCCAGTAGCGTTTGACTGTCGCCAGGGAGACTCCCGTCACGTGGGCGATCTCCTCATTGGTCAATCCTCCAAAAAAGCGCAGCTCGAAGACCCTCGCCCTGACGGGATCGGCCTGGGTCAATTGATGGAGGACCTCGTCGATCTCGAGGACAGAGGGATCCTGGGGTACGGGCGCTCCGGCCAAGTCGTCGATTGGAAGGTAGATACGGTTCTTGGCGAGATGCTTTCTGGCGCGATCAATAATGATGTGGCGCATGACGGTCGCGGCGAAGGCGTAGAGGTGAGCACGATCGTTCCAGCCGATCTCCTCGCACTTGAGCAGGACCATCGAGGCATCCTGTACCAGATCGGATGGGCTCATGACCGCGGCGACATTGTTTCCCCTCAAGCAGAAATCGGCCTTCTGTTTGAGCAGCGGAAAGAAGATCTTCCAAAGCTCTTCGCGGGCGACATTATCGCCTTCACGCACTTTGCCAATGAGAAGCGTGATCGGCTCGGTGATCTCCTTCAAACGATCCTCAATCTTCTTTCCCATGAGGGGACTCTCCAGATTGATGAACATCGGGGAACGATTCCTTCAATCGTTACTTATCCAGTTCAGGGATCAAGCGGATCCCTGGTTGTGAAGGAGGCATTCCCTAGACCGAATACCACATCGAATATAATTTTGATCGGCAGAGAAATAGATCATGATGCCGGACTTGAGATCTGTCAAACAGCTTCAAGCGAATCGAGAGGGGGAACGATCTCGCCAGTATTCGCGCGACCTGTTGAATCATCCTCACCAGCAGTTGTAAGGGAATGAGGCAGGGTGCAAATTGTCCGCTACCACCTGGGCACTGGATATGGGCGGTCCCTGCTTTGTCAGCGGAGGGGCAGATTCGGGCGCTGGCGGTCTACTTGACAGGCTGGCAGCCAGGGGGAGGGATGGCGGCGGCGGAGACGGCCGCACGGACGGCCAAGGGGGGGGACGATCAATGCCGTGGGCCCGGTGATTGTTAACGGGATCGTCTGCATCAAGACTGGGGTCGGAATTAACAGAGATTTAAGCTGGAAGTGACGCTGACCTAACCATTCCTGTGGGAGGATCACGTGACCATCGAGGTCGATCCACAGGTGACCAAAACAAAGGAGCGAGCAGGATGCGAAGCAAGGTTTTCATCATCTCATTGACGGTGCTGGCGGTCCTGACGGCTGGCGCGAGCGTCGCGTACCAGCAGATCAGACCACGCCTGACCCCGGGTGGTCCCGGTCCAGACGGACGGGGAGTCATCCTGCCGGTCGGATGGCAGATCACGCCGGCGGGGCGTCACGTCGCGCTGCCGGGAGACATGGCGATGCGGATCATCGTCACTCCAGACGGGCAGCAGGCGCTCGTCAACACGGCGGGATGGCACGATCACAGCGTCAATCTGATCGACATCGGGTCTGCCAAGCTGGTGGAAACGATCAATGTCGCCAAGGACTGGACCGGGATGGCACAGCATCCCCGGACGGGTGAGATCTTCGTGTCTGGGGGAGGGCCGCTGACCTCCCAATTTAGCGGGCTGGCCAAACAGCGAGGGGTTTCTGAGGATGTGCTCAAGGCGCTCCAGCATCCCGTACTGCGGATCGGGTTAGACCAGAACCGCTTCACCTTGAAGCCATCGGTCGCGATCGAGGGGCTGGTCGAGAAGGATCGATTCGTCGCCGGAGTGACCCTCAGCCCGGACGGGACCCTCTTTGTGGTCAACATCCAGAACGACACCGTCTATCGGCTGAGTGGAGAGAACTTCAAAGATGCCCTCTCCGCCAAGGTTGGATATCGCCCCTACGCGGCGGCACTCTCCCCAGATGGTCGGACGCTGGCGGTCTCGAACTGGGGAGAGGAGTCGGTCAGCCTTCTCTCGGCGGCAACCCTGAAGGAGAGCTCGCGTGTCAAGGTCGGGAGCCATCCAAACGACCTCGCCTGGAGCCGGGATGGACGACTCTTCGTCGCCAATTCCGGATCGAACAGCATCAGTGTGCTGCGTGGGGGAAAGGTGATCGAGACGATCCGGACCTCGCTCGACCGTGAGGCTCCCATCGGATCCTCCCCGATCTCGTTGGCGATCACGGCGGATGGACGCAAGCTCTTTGTCGCCAATGCCGACAATAACAATGTCGCCATGATCGAGATCAGCGATTCCCGTCAATCGACCGTTCTCGGATTCATTCCAACCGGCTGGTATCCCAGCTCCGTTGCGGTCACACCCGATGGAAAACGGTTGCTCGTCGGGACTGGGAAAGGCGGGCTCAAGTTGCGCGGCAACTTCCCGGCGTCAACCGAGTACAAGATTGCTTCGCCGGATCCGACGAAACCCTACGACTACGTTGGTTCGCAGCTCGAAGGGGTCCTGTCGGTCATCGAAGTGCCCGATCGGGCACGGCTGGCTGAGTACACGGCACAAGTTCGCGCCAACTTTCCGAACCCCAAGGCCCAGATCGATCAAGCGCATGCCGACCGGATTCTTCGCGAGGTCTTCCCGAAGATCAAGCACGTTCTCTACATCATCCGTGAGAATCGGACCTACGATCAGGTGCTGGGCGATCTTGGCAAAGGAAATGGAGATTCCAGTTTGACGCTCTTCGGCGAGCAGGTGACACCGAATGCCCATAAACTGGCTCGGGAGACGGTCATTCTCGACAACCTCTTCTGCAATGGCGAGGTCTCGCAGGACGGTCACCAGTGGTCAAACGCCGCCTATGTGACCGACTTCACGCAGAAGGCTTGGGTCAACAGCTACAGCCGTCGCGGGCAACCCCAGGCAGATGAGCGGCTGACGGCCTCGCCCGCAGGCTATCTGTGGGACAATTGCCGGAAGCACGGCAAGACCTTTCGGAGCTATGGGGAGTTCGCTTCGTTCCGGTCCTCTCCGGATACCGAACCGATCTTCACTGGGGCCAGCGGGCTGCGGGACAACTACAGTCGCGAGTGGTTGAAGCTGAAGAGTGCGCCAGGAGGGCGACAACGCGACACCAACTTGGCCGAAGTCTTCCTTAAGGAGCTCAAAGAGGCTGAGGCGAAGGGCGAGTGGTGGAACTACATGGTCATGTCGCTTGGGGAAGACCACACCGACGGACTGACGCCCGGTCGCTTCACCCCAACGGCCTGTGTCGCCTCCAACGATCTCGCACTTGGGATGATCGTCGAGGCGGTCAGTCAGTCCAAATTTTGGGCGGAGACAGCCATCTTCGTGATCGAGGACGATGCACAGAACGGACCTGACCACGTCGACTCACGGCGGACGGTGGGGCTGGTCATCTCCCCCTACGTCAAGCGGGGTGGAATTGTCGACAGCACGCTCTACACCACGGTCTCGTATGTTCGGACGATGGAGTTGATCCTCGGACTCCCTCCGATGACACAGTACGATCAGCTGGCAACCCCACTCTATCAGGTGTTCACGACAACACCTGACTTACGACCTTACCAACGGGAGAACGCCCGCGTCGATCTGCAGGCAAAAAACCCGCTGTCTGGGGAAGGGGCGCAGCGGTCTGCGCGGATGGATTGGTCCGAGTATGACCTCGTCGACTTCGACGAGCTGAATGACATCCTCTGGAGATCCCTCAAAAAGGATCAACCGATGCCCGCTCCTGTCCGGAGTGCCCTCCTCGAGCCGTAACTGGCGTCTTCCCTTCTCTTGCCCCCCCTGCCCTGCCCCTCCCCCGGCTCAGCCCCCAGGAGGGGTGGCAGGGGTGGGAGGGGTGGGAGGGGTGGCAGAATACCGCACGGAGAGCATCGAGATGGTGCCTCCCTCGACGCCGGTGATGGGAAAGTCGAGCTGATCGGATGGATCGCTCGCCCCCATGACATAAAGGAGGGGCAGGTAGTGCTCCGGCGTCGGGATCGCGAGCCGTGCCTCCTCCCCGAGCTTCTCCCACTCAATCAAGGGCAGCGGGTCCCGCTCGATGAGGGATCGACGGACGCGCGCCTCGAAGCGGACAGCCCAGTCCTCGGCAGGCCCATCGGGTTGGCCCCAGCGGTAGGCGGCAAGGTTGTGGACGAGGTTGCCGCTCCCCAGAATCAGCACCCCTTCCTCGCGCAGTGGGGCGAGCCGACGCCCGAGCTCGTAATGGAAGGGCCCCGCTTCGCGCCGGTCGATGCTCAACTGGATGACCGGGATCCCGGCGCCAGGAAAGAGGCGACGCAGGACCGACCAAGACCCGTGATCCAGCCCCCAATGCTGATCGAGCCGCACGGGAAGCGGACCGAGCCGCGCGGCAATCTCTTCGGCGAGAGCAGGGCTTCCCGGAGCCGGGTATTGGACGGCATAGAGCTCCGGGGGGAATCCACCAAAGTCGTGGATGGTCCGTGGGGCAGCCATCGCCGTCACCGCGACTCCATTGACATACCAGTGGGCCGAGATGACCAGGATGGCCCGCGGCTGCCCGAGGGACTCGCCGAGGGCCTCCCAGCCCCGTGCGTAGAAGGTCTCGACCACGGCATTCAGCGGATTGCCGTGGCCCACGAAGATCGCTGGTTGTCGCATCCTGTCAAACCTCCAAGTCACCCCTTCAAGAGGAGAACAGGCCTCGATTCTGGAAGACATCCCCAACCTTCTCCTGGGAGATCCTACCCTGACGGCCCGGGCCCGGCAATCACAAAGGGTCACCAGGGCCTTCCCTGCATCATCAGAAGTTCAGTTTGAGAGCAATCTGGATCACTCGGGGATCACCGGCGGTGGTGATCGTGCCGAAGGCGGGGGATCCAGCGACGCCGTTGGGATTGCCCAGTGGGGGGGTGTTGGTCACGTTGAAGACCTCGCCCCGAACTTCGAGGGTGAGTGAATCCCGGAGCTGGGTCAGCTTGATCAAGGCGAGATCGAGGTTTCGGTAGCCGGGCCCCCGTACTGGATTCCGCGAAGAAGTGCCGAGCGTGAACTGTGGGGCAATCGCGAAGGCGGTGGTATCGAACCAGCGCGCGGTTGAGCGCTCCCTGCCCGGAAGCGAGGGATTCCGCAACCGGTTGGGGCGCTGCACACCAAATCCGGCAAAGGCGTTGAAGTTGGTGAGCTGGGTCACCGGAAAGGGCAGCCCGGATTGCGCGATCCCGGTCACGGCCAGTTGCCACCCCTCCCTCAAGACCCGCCAACGAGATCCCCTTCCCAGAGCAAAGTCGATCGTTCCACTGGCCGTCAACACGTGAGGGAGATCACCCGTCGAGACATCCCGTTCAAGGGCACGGTTGAAGCTGTCCGCGACCGGGTAGTTGGCCACTGGTCCCGTCTGGATCGAAGCATCGAAGACGGAGCCGGCGTCGTCGATCAGCTTCGACCGGGTGTAGCTGACCAGGAAGGAGAGCCCCCGAGTGAATCGCTTCTCCAATTTGGCCAGGAGGGCGTGATAGCTCGTATTCCCGACATTATTTCGGTAGAGGCTGACGGTGGTGAACCGCGGAAAGCGGCGCAGGAGCTGGGCCTGGGGAATGGTGGGGTCGCCAATCGACGAGTCACGGGGAATCTCGCCGAAGAAGGGGTTGGCGACGGGCTGCAGCAACTGATTGCTGAGAGCGAGCTGCGCAACTGTCAGTTGGTTGAGGTTGCTGTCAGGAATTCCGACCCGGGTAATCTTCGAGCCGGCATAGGCGACTTCGACAGCCAAGTTGGGGCCCAGCTCGCGCTGGATCGCCAAGTTCCACTGCTGGGCATAGCCGCTCCCTAGATCACGATCGACGGCAAAGACCCCCTGGCCCAGCCCGGCATCTGGGTCGAGAAGGCTCGGAGAGATTGGGCGGACGGCGGGTCCATTCGTGAGGATGAACGCCGGCGTCACGCCATCCAGTGATCGTTGGGTACGGGTCCGCACAAAAGGAAACTGAGGGAGGGTGAAGGGGGTCGTAATGCCCGCCTGCTCCTGCCAGACCAAGCCATAACCAGTCCGGATGACCATCCGTTCGTTGAGCCGCCAAGCGATGCCGAGACGTGGCGCGAAGTTGAGACGCTCCAGTTGGCGGGCACTCCTTGGGGCGCCATCGCGGCCGGCGTATTCAAGCTGCTCCGTCTGTAGATTGAAGATTGCCCCCTGATCTTCCGCCTCCGTCGAGGGAAAGTTGAGGGTGTAACGCAGACCGGCATTGATCGTCAACCGCGAGGTGAGGCGCAGATCGTCCTGGACGAAGAGCTCGAGGATCTTGGCGCGGGGGCGCAAGCGACGCGGCTGCAGATCGATCGAGAAGTTGCCGACTTGGCCGAGCAGAAAGCTCGCCAGCGGGTGGCCCGTCTGCCCTGCGAGCAGACTTCCCGTCGTCGCGCCACCGGGCAGGGTACCGAGGGTGTTGGGCCCTCCACGCGAGCTGGTGAAAGGCGCGGTGAAGCTGAACTGACCACGTGGCGATGGCGGCTGCAGGATCGTCAACCTCTCGAGCCGCGCATCGACCCCGATGCGGACCGAATGGCGCTGGCGTTGCAGAGAGAGCATATCGACCAACTGGGTCACGTCGGTGCTGAAGAGGGTATTGGCATTGGTCGGCGGACCGAGCTGCTGGAGGCCAGCGATCAACATCGTCGGCAGCACGTCATCAAACGGAGTCCCGATCGGAAGACCGGGAATGCCTGACGGACTCTTCAATCGCGCGCTGCGCCGATCGACCGATCGGCGCGTATACCCGCCGCGGAGCTCATGAAGGAGGGCCCGACCAAGCACTTGCTGATAGCTCCCGACCGCCTGATATCCATTGCTCCGCTGGTCGCCGAGAGTTCCCTGCGTGATTGCCCCACTCCCGTCCGGCAGGGGCGTCACCGGTTGCGTCCGCTCTCGCGCCATCGAGAAGCGACCAAAGAGGAGCCCATCCGATGAAAGCCGGTGGTCGAGGCGAAGGTCGGTCTGGTCTTGCCGGGTCCGCTCGTTGGCGAGGCGCTGAAAGTTGTTGGCTCCTCCGTCTCTGGTTGGGAGCGGGTAGAGTTCGAGCAGGCGGCGAGCGATCGGATCGAGATCGCTCGCCGGAAGCTGATTTCCCGCATAGGCAAGTCGATCCCCTCGCCGAAAGAGCTGCCCCACCCTTGCTGGCACCCACTGGCCGGTCGTGTCGATGACCTCGATCGGCGTCCCGGTGTTGACGGTCGTCACGGTGAGGGTTGACGGTTGGAGGAAGAGTGGCGCGCCGAGCGTTGCCGAGAAATCCCCGCGCCGCTGCGTCAAGGTCGGCACGGTCGAGGTCAGCACTCTTCCCAGTGCCTGGGAAGTCCCCTGGTAGTCGCCAAAGAAGAAGGTCCGGTCGCGCCGGACTGGCCCCCCGATGACCATTCCGTATTGATGACGACGAAAGAGTGGCCGGCTTGAGCCGGTTGCTGGAGCAAACAAGTTGCGGGCATTGAGCGCTTCGTGACGCATGAACTCAAAAGCGCTCCCGTGGAGGTCGTTGCGACCCGACCGGGTCGTCAAATGGACGACCCCGCCGTTGAAGCGGCCATACTCAGCGGCCGGCACGTTGTTCTCGACCTTGAACTCTTCGATGGCATCGATCACCGGGAGAAAGGCGACCTGCCCCGGTTCTGGCTGGAGCGCAGAGATTCCGTCGTAGAGAAACTCGTTGACGCGCGGTCGTCCTCCATTGAGGCGCGGCAAGGAGGGGCCCGCCGCGGTCGGTGGCGGGACGGCCACGCCCGGTACCAGCGAGATCAACGAGAAGAAGTTGCGGCCATTGAGCGGGAGGGAGGTGATCGTCCGGTGCGGGACCAACTGACCGAGGCTGCTGCTCTCCGTCCGCAGCAGCGAGGCGTCGGAGCGGACGATGAGCTCCGAGGCCAACTCCCCAACACGCAGCTCGACATCGAGCCGAATGCGCTCGCCAGTGGTCAACCGGATCCCCTCCCGGACTTGTCGCTGGAAGCCGCCCGACTCGAACTCCACCCGGTAGAGTCCTGGGCGCAGCCCGGTGATGAGATAACTCCCGTCGGCTCCGGTCGAGGCGTGGGTCAGCTCGTTCGTCCCGGTGTGAAGGACCCGGATCAGGGCCGACGCGATGCTCGATCCACGGTCATCGCGTACCACCCCGGTCAGCTCTCCCCGTCCGGCTTGCCCCGAGGCCACTCCGGCCAACAGCACCCATTGAACCATCGCCAGCGTCAGCCAAGTTCCGTACCTCATGCGACTCTCTCCATCCGAACGGCTGATTCCTTCGAGGCGCGGTCACATGATCGGTCAGGCCACCGGGTCAAGGTTTGATCAGCGCCATTCGATCGCCTTGATCAAGGCGATGGGCCGGGGGAGATGCCCTTCAGCGATGCGATCGGGTGAGCCGCTGGATCTCGTCATCGAGCCCGGTCATCTCCCAACGCGCAAGGGAGATCGGGATGCTGTCGATGGCGTTGAGGCGATCGAAGAAGGCTCTTACCGGACAGTCCTCGCCGCGCGACTCACACTGCCGGGTGAAATCGGCGAGAGTCCGTTCGAGCAGGTACTTGCCGGTGATGTAGCTGGTGCCATAGCCGGGCTGGCGGAGGTAGAGGTGCTGCTCGAAGAGGAGCAGCTCCTTCTCGGTCTTCATCCAGCCACGCGGAGTCATCTCGGAGTGGATGCCGCCGGCCTCCTCCATGGTCATGGTGTTGGCGTGGGCGTAGAGGGAGCCGAGGCCACGTGCCGCGCGTTGCGCAATCATGATCCAGACGATCTCGCGGGAGCGGGGGCTGTCGTCGTAGAGTCCGGCGTGCATGAACATCTCCTCGACCCCGGTCGCCGTCCCCTCGTTGCGCGTGTCGAAGATGTTGTAGAGGAGGGCTCCCTGCCGGACTGGGCTGGGATGGGGCTCGCGGTCCATGCGTGCGAGCTCGAACCAGTGGTAGAAGTGGGTGAAGAGGGGGAGCGGATCGAGGTGGGCCCCGATCTGGAAGAAGTTGCGCCGCTCGGCGGGGACAAATTGGCCGAGGTGCTGCCGCAGGGCCGGCTCGAGATAGTCGGTCAGGGTGAGGATCTCCTGCTCGCGCAGGAAGGTCATGAAGCGGGTGGCGGCTTGGTCGGCCTTGGCCCCGTAGGCAGCCGGTGTCGCGGCGGCCTCCAGTGGGGGCAGGCGGCGATTGCGCTGCTCCTCGAGGCGGAGGGAGGACCAGGCGCGGTCCAGTTCCCGCTTGAGCAGCTGGACCTCCTCCTCCCAGGTCATTGGCAGAAGGTGGACCTGCTGCTGGTACCAGGTGTAGTTCTCCTTGCCGATGCCGGAAGGGCCGTCTTTCTTCGGCGCTTCGGCTTCGAGCCAGGCGATCAGCTCGTCGGTCGCCTGCTGGCTCTCGGCAAGGATGGCCTGCAACCGCGGGTTGGGGCCCACTTGGGCAACCAGCGCATCGAGCTCGGCGCGTTGCGCGCGCAGGTTGCGGATCCCGGCGATCCAGAGTTCGCGCGCGTTGCCGGTGAGGTTCTCGCGGGCTTGGCGCATCAGTGGTGGAATAGCGCTGAGGTCCTTGAGCAGCCGGTCCTCCTCGGTCGACGAGAGAGGAAACTGATAGGTCCAGAGTTCGGTCACGGCGTGATGGGTCGGCCCCTCGTGGGCGGGGACGTCGCTGCGGTCGCGGTGGATCGACTGGTAGAAGGCGGGATCGCGCGCCCAGGGCTTGAGGACCTGCTGGTTGAATTCGTACCCGTTCATCTCGGCGCGGACGAGGTGCCAATCGACCTGCTCGGGAACGCTCCAATCCTGGATCGCCATCGCGTCGAGCCGCTGTCGGAGGGCACGATACGCCGGCTGGCGTTGGGTAAATGTCTCCGCGGTGTAGTCCGGGGCCCCTTCGAGCAGCGGGGGGCGCTCAAAGGCTCGCCACTCGCGGAAGAGGGCCAGCAGATCCTGGTGTGTACTCATCTTTTTTCCTTCCGGCTTCGCCTGACAAGCAAGGGTGAAGAGCGCCAAGAGCGCGAGGCCGGCTCCCCTCCCGAACGACTGCGCGAGAACTACCATCCCGAGTCTACGAACGGCCATCATCGCAAGATTCCTCCCCGACAAGTTCGCGTCAAGAGCGCTCGCCCGACGCGGACGATCCCAGAGAGAATTGACGCGTCAACGGAGAGAGAGTACATTGACTCGATCCTTCAATCCAGCAAAAGACTGTGAGTACCAGACATGCTCCTCCAGACCACCCGCACGATCACCAGTTTGGCAGCGCTGCTCTTCCTGGCGGGGACGATCACGGCGCAGACCCGGCGTCCGAACATCGTCATCATCCTCGCCGATGATTTGGGCTACGGGGACTTGGGCAGCTTCAACCCCGAATCGAAGATCGCCACTCCGCACCTCGACCGGTTGGCGCGGGAAGGGCTCCGCTTGACCGACGCCCACGCTCCATCGACGTCGTGCACGCCGACACGCTACGGGATCCTCACCGGACGTTACCCGTGGCGCTCGCGGTTGAAGTCGGGGGTCCTGCCCCCCTACGGCGCGCCCCTCATCGAAGCGGACCGGTTGACGCTGCCCGGGATGCTCCGGAGCGCCGGGTATGCGACGGCGGCGATCGGCAAGTGGCACCTCGGCTGGGACTGGCCGACCGAGAATGGTGAGAAGCCCGGCGTCACTCCGGATGGGTTGAGCAACATCGACTACAGCAAGCCCCTCGCCAATGGACCAGTGACCCGTGGGTTCGACTCCTTCTTCGGGGTCGATCTGCCCAACTTCCCGCCCTACGTCTTCATCGAGAACGACCGGACGCTCGGGACGCCCACCGAGCCGATCCCGGCCAACCATCCCCACATCAATCGGAAAGGACCGATGAGCAAGGACTGGGATCCAGTCTCGATCCTCCCCCGGATCACGGATCACGCCGTCCGCTACATTGCCTCGCGGGCGGGTGCTCGCCAGCCCTTCTTTCTCTATTTTCCGCTGACCTCGCCGCACTACCCGGTCGTCCCGACGGCGGAGTTCCAGGGGAAGAGCGGCGCGGGGGACTACGGGGACTTCGTCATGCAGACGGACGCCTCGGTCGGAAAGCTGCTCGAGGCGCTCGATCGCCACGGCTTGGCGCGCAACACCCTCGTCGTCTTCACCAGCGACAACGGACCGGAGGTGGCGAGTGAGGTGGTCATCGGGGCCTACGATCGAATCCAGCGCCACGGACACGCGAGCATGGAGCGCTGGCGTGGGGTGAAGCGGGACACCCGCGAAGGGGGCCACAGGGTGCCCTTCATCGCCCGCTGGCCGGAACGAATCGCGGCCGGGCGTGTCTCGGACGTCCTCTTCGGCCAGATCGATCTGATGGCAACGATCGCGCAGTTGATCGGGTTCAAGCTGCCGGCGGGCACTGCCCCCGACAGCATCGACCAGTCGGCACTCCTGCTCGGACGGCGTGGTTCTCGAGCGGCACGGACGGAGATGGTCTACCACCAATCGAATGGCCATCTCGCGTTGCGCGCGGGCGACTGGGTCCTGATCGACTCTCCGACGTGTGGCGACGGCAACAAGGAGCCGGCCTGGTTTCGGGAGGCGCGCCAACTCCACGCTTGTACCGACCCAGGAGCCCTCTACAACCTGCGCACCGACCCAGGACAGGCGCGGAACCTCTTGGCGGAGCAGCCTGCACGGGCCCGTGCGATGAAGGACCGGCTCGACAAGCTGCGCCAACCCGCAGGAAACTGAGACCGATCGACCACGGGCGGCCCCCCGGCGCTCCTGAAAGGTAAATACTCGCGGCATCGATCAACTCCAAGGGACCCGATCTTCTTCTCCGTGATCTCTCTGCGGGGCAAGGATGACTTCCCTTCTGACGTTAGCCCGCATTTCTCATCAGTGTTTCGAAAAAGGCTGCTGTTGAGGAGATAACAACTTTGTGCACAATCACTTATATGAAGAAACAGGAGCGTTCTTATGAGGACAGCGTGTAAGAGAGAGAAACACGAAGTACAACCCTGTGGAGCCTGACAAGTGATTGAGGAACGCGGGGAATGGGGGTGGGAGCATACCCGGAGCGTTGCTCCGGGCCTGGGCTTTGGACATTTTGTGCTCGAAAAGGCGGGATTGCAGCCAGCGCCCCAACGGGGCGCCGCATACCAGCCCAGGGTGTAACCCTGGGTAGACG
>JBMOHS010000101.1:0-14547 GCA_049317725.1 Blastocatellia bacterium | reverse complement strand
GGAGGGCGCGGTCGCAGCGTCATGGGCTCGTTCAACCGGTTTCCGGAGCGGTGCCAGTTTGTCGGGGTCTGCGATGTCTACGCGCCCAATATTCAACTGGCGTTACGGATGGCGCGTCCCGGCGCGGTGACGGCGACGGACTACCGTCGCCTGCTTGACAATCCGGAGGTCGAGGCGATTCTCAGCGCGACCCCGGACCATTGGCATGCCGATGTCCTGCTCGACGCGGTGGCTGCGGGAAAGGATGTCTATACCGAGAAGCCCTTCTCCTACTCGATCGAGCAGGGAGTCCGGATGGTGCAGGGGGTGCGCGCGACGAAGCAGATCGTCCAGGTCGGGATGCAGCGGCGCAGTTCCGAAGCGGTCCGGGGGGCGAAGCGATTGATCGAGGCGGGCGTTCTGGGAGAGGTGGTGCTCGCCCGAGCTGAGTGGTACTGGAATCGCAAGCCGATGCCCGCCAAGCTCGCCCTCGATGGAGATCTCGATTGGGAGCGCTTTCAGGGGCCGGCAAAGAAGCGTTACGCGCTCGATGAGCGCCGCTTCTTCCACTGGCGAAACTTCTCCGACTACAATGGCGGCCATATGACCGATCAGGGAACCCACCTGCTTGATGTCATCCAGTGGTTCTGCAATGAGGGGATGCCGCCGCGCTCGGCGGTCTGCCAGGGCGCGATCTTCGTTCATCATGGGGGAGACAACCCCGACACCTTCAGCGCGACCTACGAATATCCGAGCTTTCTGGCAACGTGGACACTCTGTTACGGCAACTCCTATGGGGAGGGGTGGAAGATCTTCCTGCAAGGGAAGAAGGCGACGATGGTCATCGACGATGACGGGTACCGTGTCTATCCAGAGGTCTGGAAGCGGCCGGAGATTCCTCCGCCGACCCTCCACGAATACAGGGGAGGGATCCCGACCGAACCACACGTCGCCAATTTCCTCGATTGTGTGGTCTCGCGCGCCGAGCCGAACGCGCCGGTCGAGGTGGGACATCGGGCCGTTGCCGGGGCTCATCTGGCCAATCTGGCCTTGCGGGCACAGCGTCGGGTGACGCTCTCCGAGGATGGGAACACGCCACGCCTGACCGGATGATTGGGACTGTCCAAGCGAGAAGAGGGAAGCATCAGTCAGAGGAGGCAGCCGGTGTCGAACGTGACTCAAGCAGAGCGCAGACGGAGATGGGGCGGAGTGGGATTGTTGGTGCTCCTCACCATTGGATTGGTCGAGGGGTGGGATCGAGCCGGTGCGGTTGGTCCTGCGGTCCCCGCTCCCGTCGACTTTCAGCGGGAGATCGAGCCGATCTTCGCCGCATCTTGTTATGGGTGCCACGGGCCAACGAAAGCGGCCGGGCAACTGCGTCTCGACCGACGGGAGGCGGCGTTGAAAGGGGGGATTGGCGGGCCGGTGATTCGGCCAGGGCATGCCGGCGAGAGCCGCCTCCTGCATCGCATCAAGGGCGAGGGAGGCGAGGCGCGCATGCCGCTTGGCGGTACAGCCCTCACTCCTGAACAGACGGAGCGAATCCGTCGCTGGATTGATGAAGGGGCGACTTGGCCTGTCTCCGCCGACTCTTCCGCTGATGAGATCCCCCTCCATTGGTCCTATCGTCACCCGATCCGCCCGGAGGTTCCCGCGGTCAAGCGGTCGAGCTGGATCCGCAATCCGATCGACGCCTTTGTCTTGGCACGACTGGAGCAAGAGGGGTTGGCGCCCTCACCGGAGGCCAGCCGCGAGGCCCTCCTGCGGCGGGTCTCGCTCGACCTGACCGGCCTGCCGCCGACGATCGAGGAGATCGACGCCTTCCTTGCCGACCGCTCACCAGACGCCTACGAGAAGGTGGTCGACCGGCTGCTCGCCTCTCCCCACTACGGGGAGCGTTGGGCCCGCCCCTGGCTCGACTTGGCCCGCTACGCCGACTCACACGGCTATGAATCGGATGGCCTGCGGACGATGTGGCGCTACCGCGACTGGGTGATCGACGCGCTCAATCGCGACCTCCCCTTCGATCGCTTTACGATCGAGCAGCTCGCCGGAGACCTGCTCCCCAGCCCGACGACCGAGCAATTGATCGCCACCGGATTCCACCGCAACACCCTTCTCAACCGCGAGGGCGGCACCGACGGGGATGAGCAGCGCTACCAAGTCCTCGTCGACCGCGTCAATACGACCGCCACGGTCTGGCTTGGATCGACGCTGGGCTGTGCGCAGTGCCACCATCACAAATACGACCCGTTCTCGATCGAGGACTACTACCGGATGTACGCGTTCTTTGAGAGCACGGAGCACCGGATCGGGGACAAGCCCAACCAGCGATTTCTCTTCGAGCCGGAGTTGGAGCTGCCGACGCCGGAGCAGGACCGGCGGCGGAAAGAGATTCGCACGGAACTGAAGGGGCTGGAAGAGGTGCTCGGTGCGATGACTCCCCGGCTCGTCCGGGAGCAGGTCAAATGGGAACGGCAGCGGATGGCCGACCCGCAGGAGTGGGTCGTCGTTCCCCCCGTCGAGGCGTGCTCGACGGGAGGCACGACATTGACTCCGCTGGCGGACCATTCGGTGCTCGCCTCCGGCGCCCACCCGGAGATGGAGGAGTACCACCTGCGCGCAACTCTGCGTCCAGATCAGGTTGGATCGAAGATGATCACCGCTTTCCGGATCGAGGCCTTGCCTGACCCCAGCCTGCCGCGCCAAGGGCCGGGCCGGGACATCTACGGCCATTTCCTGCTCTCGACGGTCGTGGCGACGGCTGACGGCCAGCCCGTTCTCTTTCGTGATGGTGGATGGGACAACGGGATCGGAATCTTTGATCCGCAGAGCTTCTTCAACTTTCAGCCGGGACAGGTCACGGATCGCCCACGTGGCTGGACGATCAATGCGACTCCGGAGGAGACACGTCCGCCCCGGCAAGCAGTCTTTGTTCTTCGCGAGCCCCTGCGGATCGATCGTCCGACCGAGGTCGTCCTGCAGCTCAAATTTCTGGGGGCAGGCCTTCCGCAGGCGCTGGGACGGTTCCGCTGGTCGGTCACCGGGTCATCGACGCCACTGCGCATCGTCGAGGTGACGGCCGGGATGAAGCAGGTGATCGCCAAGGCGGTCGCGGAGCGGACGGAGAAGGAGCAGCAGGACCTCGCGGCACAGTTCCGGGAGGTAACCCCGCTTCTGCGCCGGGAGCGGGAACGCCGCAAGCAGCTCGAGGAGTCCCTCAACCAGCTCGGCATCGTCACGGCACTGATCCTGCGCGAGAAACCGGGCGTGGACCGTCCGTCGACCTGGGTCCGGGAACGGGGGAACTTCTCCAGCCACGGCGAGAAGGTGGAAGCCGGCACGCCAGAGGTGCTCCACCCCATGCCGGATGGGGCTCCGCTCAATCGGCTCGGGCTGGCCAAGTGGCTCGTCGACGGCCAGAATCCGCTCATGGCACGTGTCGGCGTCAACCGGATGTGGGAGCAGTTCTTCGGGCAGGGGATTGTTGAGACGAGCGAGGATTTCGGGTTCCAATCGGCCGCTCCGAGCCATCCTGAGTTGCTCGACTGGCTGGCGACCGAATGGCGCGAACGGGGATGGCACACCAAGCCACTCCACCGGCTGATCGTCACCTCGGCAACCTATCGCCAAGTGGCCGCCGTCTCCCCGGAGTTGTTGGCCAAGGATCCCGCCAATCGCTGGCTTGGGCGTGGCCCCCGCTTCCGGGTCGAGGCGGAGATGATCCGCGATCTCGCGCTGGCCGCTTCGGGTCTGCTCAGCCGAAAGATTGGCGGGCCGAGTGTCATGCCGCCCCAACCAGAGGGGATCTGGCGTACCCCCTACAATCGCGAAAAATGGAGAGCGGCGACCGGCGGGGACCGCTATCGGCGCGGGCTCTATACCTTCCTGCGGCGCACATCACCCTATCCAGCGATGATGGCCTTCGACGCGACCAGCCGGGAGTATTGCACGGTCCGCCGCGTAAGGACCAACACCCCCCTCCAATCGCTGACCTTGCTCAACGATGAGGCGATGCTCGAGATGGCGCGTGCCCTCGCCGACCGTGTCTTGGTGGAAGGAGGAGGCTCGACGCGCGAGCAGTTGACCCACGCCTTTCGCCTCTGTTTGACCCGACGCCCGACCGAGGCGGAGCTGGAACGGCTGATGGCCTTCTACCAGCAGCAGGAAGCCCATTATCGAGCCCATCCAGAGATGGCGGCCCGTCTGCTGCCTGGCGCATCGACCAAGGCACCCGCCTCCACCAAGGCCGCTTGGACACTGGTCGCCAACGTCCTGCTCAACCTCGATGAAGCCGTGACGAAGCAGTAGGGAGAGGGATGTCGTCGCGGCCTCTTGGCACGCAGGCTTCCCTGAGGCATCATTCCGGATCGATCCGAGCGGACCACTGGCGTCCACTTGCTGTGCGGTCCACATTCTGTCAGTTGGTAGAAGGAGAGATAGAAAGATGAGAGAGCATCCTGTTCGCAGCCTCGTGTTGGTCGCCTTCATCCTCGCGCTCGGGGTAGGCGGTTCCTGGTTCTACTCCTCGGCACAGCAGAAGCGCCAGCCGCAGCCCCCGCCGGTCGTCCCTCCGCAAGAATATCAAAAGATCTACGCCGATGCGGTCAAGGTGGGGCTGGTCGTTCCCGCGCACGAGTCGCCAGCGGTCGAACCAACGGTTGTCACTCCGGGCGCGACACCTGGTGCGGCGCCCTCGGATGCGGTCGTCCTCTTTGACGGCAAGGATCTCTCGCAATGGTGGAGTGTCCGCACCGGCGAACAGGCGATGTGGGAGGTTCGCGATGGGTACATGCAGGTCAAACGGGGCACCGGCGATATCGCCACGAACTACCAGTTTGGCGATGCCCAGCTCCACGTCGAATGGGCGAGCCCCGAAGTGGTCCGCGGAGAAGGGCAGGGGAGGGGCAACAGCGGCATCTTCCTGATGGAGCGTTACGAGGTCCAGGTCCTCGACTCCTACCAGAACAAGACCTATTTTCACGGGCAGGCCGGCTCGGTCTACAAGCAACACCCGCCGCTCGTCAACGCGACCCGCAAGCCAGGGGAGTGGCAGAGCTACGACATCGTCTTCACCGCGCCGGAGTTTGACGCGATGGGGAAGGTCGTCCGCAAAGCGCGCGTGACGGTCTTGCTCAACGGTGTTCTCGTCCAGAACAATGTCGAGATCCACGGGAACACGTGGCATGACCGTGCCCCGCTCTACATTGCCCATGGTCCCAAGGGCTCGCTCAAGCTCCAGGATCACGGCGATGCCGTGCGCTACCGCAACATTTGGGTTCGTCCCCTGTCCTGAGCGATTCCGGGAAGAAGAAGATGCGCAAGCGAGGGAGGCCAGCAATGACTAGTCAAAGAGAACCAGTGGAGAACCAGTGGCGTGCGGTGACACGACGCCATTTCTTCCAGCAGGCGGGATTTGGAATCGGCGGGATGGCGCTGGCCTCCCTCTCGGAAGGGACGGGACAGGCGGCCCTCCCCGCCGCACCTCCCCTCGCCAAGGCGAAGCGGGTGATCTTTCTCTTCATGGCCGGAGGTCCCTCGCAGCTCGACCTCTTTGACCCCAAGCCGGCGCTCAACAAATACGATGGGCAACCGATTCCGGAGGAGTTGATCGCCGGAGAACGCTTCGCCTTCATTCAAGGCCGGCCACGCCTGCTCGGCTCCCCCTTCACGTTCCGGGCGCACGGCCAATCGGGGCAGGTCATGAGCAATCTCCTGCCGGGATTGGCCAAGCATGCCGACGACATCGCCATCGTCCGGTCGATGCACACGTCGCAGTTCAATCACGCGCCGGCGCAGATCTTCATGAACTCAGGCCATCAGATTGTCGGACGCCCGAGCATGGGATCCTGGATGAGCTATGGGCTGGGCAGTGAGAACCGCGATCTCCCTTCCTTCGTCGTCCTGCTCTCCGGTGAGAACAATCCGGATGGAGGGAAGAGCTGCTGGGGCAGCGGCTTTCTGCCAACCGTCCACCAAGGGGTTGAGTTCCGCTCAAAGGGCGAGCCGGTCCTCTTCGTCTCCAACCCAGAGGGGATCGACTCCCGGGTACGACGCCAATCCCTTGACGCGCTGCGCGATCTCAACCAACTCAACTTGGCCGAGATGGGAGACCCTGAGATCCAGACGCGCATCGCGGCCTATGAAATGGCCTACCGGATGCAGACGAGCGTACCCGAACTGACCGATCTCTCCCGGGAATCAGCGGCGGTTCACGAGGCCTACGGGACCAGACCCGGACAGGCCACCTTTGCCAACAACTGCCTGCTGGCGCGGCGATTGGTCGAGCGTGGGGTTCGCTTCGTCCAGCTCTACCATTGGGGATGGGATACGCACGGCAACGGGGTCGGGGTCGACATTCCGAGCAAGCTGCCCCGCCTCTGTCGGGAGACAGACCAGCCGATCGCCGCCCTTCTCGGCGACCTCAAGGCCCGTGGACTGCTCGACGAGACGCTGGTCATCTGGGGAGGCGAATTTGGGCGTACGCCCGTCAATGAGGCTCGGGGTGGATCGAAGCTCTTCGGGCGCGATCATCATCCACGGGCCTTCACCTACTGGCTGGCTGGCGGCGGCATTAAACCTGGCATTTCGATCGGCCAGACCGATGAGCTCGGCTATCGAATCGTCCAGGACCCGGTCGACGTGCACGACCTGCACGCGACGGTTTTGCATCTCCTCGGCGTTGATCATACCCGGCTGACCTATCGCTTCCAGGGACGGGATTTTCGTTTGACCGACGTCCACGGTCGGGTTGTCCATTCCCTGCTCGCGTAGGCGGGATTTGCGGACATAGAAACAGGCATCTCGGAGAGTGGATCTCCCCGTGCCACAGAAAGGAAGAAGAGTCGATGGAAGAGGCACCACAATCACACGAGCGTTCGGGAGCGACGGCAACCGAGGGTAGCGAGACGGCTCGTCGCCAGTTTCTGCGCCAGGGAGCGGCAGGCATCGCGCTCAGTGCGGCGAGCTGGGGACGTGTTCTCGGGGCCAATGACCGCGTTCGTCTCGGTGTGATCGGGACTGGCAACCGTGGATCGGATGTCATGAGCTGGTTTCTCAAGGAGCCAGACGCGACGGTTACCGCCCTGAGTGACTGCTACGACAAGGCACTCGAGAACGGCCTGAAGATGACCGAGGGGAAGGCGAAGACCTACGCCGACTACCGGGCCCTCCTCGACTCCCAGGATGTCGATGCCGTCCTCATCGCCACGCCTGACCAATGGCATCGCCAGATGGCTATCGACGCCTGCCGCGCCGGCAAGGACATCTACATCGAAAAACCGCTGACCTTTTCGATCGAAGAGGGCCACGAGATCATCCGGGCCGTGCGGGCCGCGCGCTGCGTCATGCAGGTGGGCCTGCAGCAGCGCAGCGGAGAGCATTACCGCGACGCCCGAGAGCGCTATGTCGAGTCGGGGCGGCTGGGCAAGATCGCGCTTGTCCGCACGTGGTGGCACGGCAATACCTACCACCTGCGCAAGCCCAACTTTACCGAGAAGCCGGCCGGGCTTGACTGGAAGGCCTTCCTCGGCCCGGTCAAGGATCGCCCCTTCGACGCGCACCAGTTCTACAATTGGCGAGCCTATCTCGATTTTGGAGGAGGGCAGATCACGGATCTCTTCACCCACTGGATCGACGTCGTCCACTGGTTTGTCGGCGAAGATCTCCCGATTGCGGCCAATGCGGCAGGTGGGGTCTATGCCTACCGGGATGGACGAACAGCGCCGGACACGATTACGCTCGAGGTGGAGTACCCGAGCAGTTGGGTCGCGACCTTCGAGGCGACCCTCGTGCCGGGAGCACGGGGAGCTGCGATCGAATTTCTGGGAACCGAGGGGCGGCTCCTCATTGACCGCAATGGCTACACCTACCAGGAGAAGGCGCAGCGACGGATGGCGCCTCCCGAGCCGATCGTCCGTCGCAACGAGCGACCCCTTGAGCAGCAGCACGTCCGCAACTTCCTCGACTGCCTCAAGTCACGGGCACTGCCCAACTCGGATGTCGTCGGAGGTCACCGCTCGGCCCTTGCTTCTCATCTGGGCAAGCAGGCCTACCTCCAGAAGCGTCGGATGACCTTTCAGCCAGCGAAAGAGCAGTCTCACACCGTCCCGGCAGATGTGGCTCGCCGGTAAGCTGACGTGGGGAAGATCAGAAAGTGGACTGGGCCAACCAGCGACCAACGTCAGAAGTGAAGAGAGGATGGCACCACCAAGTCACAGAGATCACCGAGAAGAAGATAAGACCCTTTGAAGTTGATTGATGCCGTGAGTAGTTACGATCGAATAATGAAGGAAGAGATGCAGTTCAAATTTGACAACTGGGATCGTCGTGAGTTTTTAAGAGGAATGGCGGTGGCGGGCTGGGGAACGTGGATCTCCCGCCCGGAGGATCGGGCGGGCGGATTGGACCTTGCGGCGGAGCCAACGCAGGGGCCGACATCCGAGAAGGTCTGGGAAGGGGCGCTCGCCTTGACCCAGGCAGAGAGTCGGCTTGAATCGGTACTGGCCCTGCAGATGATGGAGCCGGGCCAGCGACAGACCGGGGGCTTTGTCATCCCCACGTACGGCTTTGCCTACCCGGCTGCTAATGCGGTCGAGTTGAGAGGGATGGCCGCCCTCTTCTCTCACCCACGGTCACGATACTACCGTCAACCTTCCTTGGCGTCGCGGATCGAGCTGGCGGTCGGCTATCTTTTGCGGGAGCAATACGCCGACGGCACGATCGACGGCCCGACAACCAACTTCCACTCGCCTCCCGACACGGCGTTTGTTGTCGTGGATCTGCTCTTAGCCTACCGGCTGCTCGAGGCCGACGGGTCGGCTGCGACGCGGGGATCGCGTGAGCAGCTCGGCCAGTTTCTGCGACGTGCCGCCGACGCCATGGCCGATGGCGGCATTCACACGCCCAACCATCGCTGGGTCGTCGCCGCCGCCCTGGCGGGCTGCGATCGGCTCTTCCCGAAGGCCGCCTACCGGAAGCGCGTCGAGCGCTGGCTCGCCGAGGGAATCGATTGCAATGAAGACGGGGAGTACACCGAACGGAGCAACGCCGTCTACAATGCGATCACCAATCGCGCGCTGATCATGCTGGCCGAGCATCTCGATCGGCCCGAGATCCTCGACCCCGTCCGACGCAACTTGACGATGATGTACTACTGCGTCCACCCAGACGGAGAGATCGTTACCGACTACTCCCGGCGGCAGGACCTGCAGACCCGAGCCCGGATGGGGGAATATCTTCTCCACTACCGGATTCTCTCGCAACGAGACAAAGATGGTCGGATGGCGGCGATGGCGGATCGCATTCTCGCGGATGCCGTGCAGCATCCACGGGAGATCTCCCTCGCGGTTCAACTTGCCGAGCTCATGCTGCGACCGGAGCTCGATCCAACCAAACCGGGCTACGAGGAGGTCCCGCGTGCCCCTCTGCCCGATTCCTACCTTCATCCCCTGCCTCAGACCGGGGTGGTCCGTCTGCGACGACAAGAGTTGAGCGCAACGATCGTTGCCGGCCAATCCCGCTTCCTCTCCCTGCGTCAGGGCGGAGCGGTCCTCGAAGCGGTGCGGGTGGCCAGCGCCTTCTTCGGCAAGGGGCAGTTCATCGGCGCGGCGCTTGCACCCGTCACCGGAAAGGAAGGGGCCTTCCGGCTCGAGCAGAAGCTCGACGCGGCCTACTACCAGCCGATCGACGTCCCACCGGCGGAGCGGCCCCTCTTCTGGGAGACGCACGATCGGGAACGGCGCGCACGCTCTCACGAGGCGCGACTGGTGACCCGGATTGAGCTGGAGGAGGTCACTGGCGCCGACGGGCGCGGCCTTGAGTTGTCGATCGACATCCAGGGGACGGAGCGGATTCCGATCGTCGTCGAGTGCTGGTTCCGTCCTGGCGGGAAGCTGCAAGCGGGCAAGGACGGAGCGGTCCTCACCGCAGCCAATGGGACGACGTTTCTCGTCTCTGGCACTGCCGAGTATCAGGTGGGCGAAGCGACCCTGCGTGTCGGGCCCGGACGGGCTGAACACCGGTGGGCCCAGCTCCGGGGGGCAGAACCGCCCCTGACGGGAGCGATTCCCCTGACGCTTGCTGGCTGGACGCCGTTTGTTCACCGGCTCCGGATCGTCGCCGCTTCCTGAAGCGGCCTGCCCCGATCAGTCTTGCTGTTGATGAGAAAGGAATGAGGCACATGCAGGTCAAACTTGACCAATGGGATCGTCGAGAGTTCTTGAGGGGAGTGACACTGACGGGTGGGGCGTGGCTCTCCCGCCCCGAGATGTCGCTTGGTGGATGGGAGAAGTTCCCAGGGGATTCGACGCAAGAGAGAGGGATTTCGGGTGAGGCGGGAACTTGGGAAGGGGCGATTGCCCTGGTCCAAGCGGAGCGTCGACTCGAGGCGACGCTGCCACTGCAGATGACGGAGGCAGGCCATCGGCAGGTTGGAGGGTTCATCATCCCCACCTACGGCTTTGCCTTTCCCTCGACCAATGCGGGGGAGGTCAAAGCGATGATTGCCCTCTTCTGCCATCCCCGCTCGCGGTTCTACCATCAATCCTCACTGGTGCCGCGGATCGAGTTGGCGATTGGCTATCTCGAGCGGGAGCAGCACGCTGATGGCACCATCGACCTGCCGACAACCAATTTCCACTCTCCACCCGACACCGGGTTCGTCGTCCAGGATCTCGTCTTGGCCTACCGGCTGCTGGAGATAGATGGGTCGGCTCCGACGCGGGCGTGGCGGGAGCGCCTCGGCCAGTTCCTTCGGCGCGCCGCCGATGCGATGGCCGACGGCGGAGTCCACACGCCGAACCATCGCTGGGTGGTCGCGGCCGCCCTGGCGGGATGTGATCGGCTCTTCCCGAAGGCTGCCTACCGGAATCGCATCGAGCGCTGGCTCGCCGAGGGCATCGATTGCAACCAAGATGGGGAGTATACGGAACGGAGCAACGCCGTCTACAATGGCGTCACCAATCGCGCCCTCATCCTCTTGGCGGAGACGCTCAACCGGCCAGAGATCTTTGACCCTGTCCGCCGCAATTTGACGATGATGTTCTACTGCGTCCATCCCGACGGAGAGATCGTCACCGACTACTCCCGCCGGCAAGATTGGCAGACGCGAGTCCGCATGGCCGGGTATCTTCTGCACTATCGCATCCTTTCGCAGCGGGACAGGGATGGGCGGATGGCCGCGATGGCGGATCGCATTCTCGCCGAGGTCGTCCGTTATCCCAATGAGATCTCGATCTCTGGGGATCTTGCTGAACTCATGCTCCGACCGGAGCTGGATCCGTCGAAGCCAAGCTACGAGGAGGTTCCGCGTGCCCCTCTTCCCGATTCGTACGTTCATCCCCTGCCTCAGACCGGGGTGGTCCGTCTGCGACGACAAGAGCTGAGCGCAACGATCGTTGCAGGCCAATCCCGCTTCCTCTCCCTGCGTCAGGGCGGAGCGGTCCTCGAAGGCGTGCGGTTGGCCAGCGCCTTCTTCGGCAAGGGGCAGTTCATCGGAGCAGCGCTTGAACCCACCGGGAAGGCGGGGACCTTCCGGCTCGAGCAGAAGCTCGACGCCGCCTACTATCAGCCGATCGACGTCCCACCGGCGGAGCGGCCCCTCTTCTGGGAGACGCACGATCGGGAACGGCGCGCACGCTCTCACGAGGCGCGACTGGTGACCCGGATTGAGCTGGAGGAGGTCACTGGCGCCGACGGGCGCGGCCTTGAGTTGTCGATCGACATCCAGGGGACGGAGCGGATTCCGATCGTCGTCGAGTGCTGGTTCCGTCCTGGCGGGAAGCTGCAAGCGGGCAAGGACGGAGCGGTCCTCACCGAGGCCAACGGGACGACCTTTCTCGTCTCCGGCACTGCGGAGTACCAAGTGGGGGAGTCGGCCCTCCGCGTCGGTCCCGGGCGGGCCGAGCACCGCTGGGCGCAGCTCCGTGGGGCAGAGCCGCCACTGACGGGGCTGATTCCGCTGACGCTCGCTGGCTGGACGCCCTTCACCCACCGGTTGCGGATCGTTGCTGCCTCCTGAAACGCTCATGCCCCGGCCTGTGTCCTCCTTTACGGATGCTTTCGTCTCTCCGCCAACGTCCGATTGTCGGGTTGTCTTGGTCCGCCCGCGGGACCCGAACAACATTGGTGCCGCCGCCCGAGCGATGAAGAATTTTGGCTTGAGCGATCTGACGGTCGTCAGTCCTTATCCGCCTGTCTGGGAAGAGGTGGTCTCGGCCGTCGGCGCACTCGACCTGTTGCGACAGGCCCGCTTGACAGAGACGCTCGCCGCGGCACTGACCGATCGCACCCTCGTCATTGGGACGCTCGACCCGACCCGGGTCGAATTCCGCCAAGCAGTCGAGACCCCCTCACAACTCTTTGCCGAACCAGAGATGGCGAGTGAACGGGTCGCCCTTGTCTTTGGGCCGGAGAAGCACGGGCTGACCAACGACGACCTCAGCCACTGCCATCGCTGGATGAGCATCCCGACGCTTCCCGACTGCCCCTCGATGAACCTCGGACAAGCGGTCGCGATCTGTTGCTATGAATGGGCGCTCCAATCGTCGAGGTCTTCGATTCCCCCGGCCGATCTGCCCACCCCAACGGCGCCTCAAGCGACAGTCGAAGTTCTCTTGCAACGCGCCTTGCTCCTTCTCCGCGAGGTTGAGTTTCTTCTGCCTGGGAATGAGCCCGCGCTGACACGCCGCCTGCGACGCGCCCTTCTGCGCCACCGCTTGACACGCGACGAGGCTGAGCAGCTCTGCGCCGTCCTCTCTCGTACCCTCCGCAAGCTTGACTCCAAGCCGGATTGACACCCACATCTTGCCGCAGCCTTTCTGCCCCGATCCCTCCCGGATGTGGCGATGTGTGGTATGATCCCCCTTTTCTGCAAGTCGTCGCTCCATCCCCTGGCTGAAGGGAGGGAAGAGCTGCATCGTCGATCGACTGTCCTGAGGTGGGGTTCTAGAATCGTATGAGTCAAACGCCAGATAAAGTGATCTTTTCGATGGTTGGGGTCAGCAAGTTTTATGACAAGCGTGCCGTCCTCAAAGACATTCACCTCGGGTTCTTCTACGGAGCCAAGATCGGTGTCCTCGGTCTCAATGGATCGGGAAAGAGCAGCCTCCTGCGGATCATCGCGGGGCTCGACCGGGAATACCAGGGCGAGGTCGTCCTCTCCCCAGGATATGCCATTGGGCTCCTCGAACAGGAGCCGGTACTCGACAACACCAAGACGGTCCGGGAAGTGGTCGAGGAGGGCGTGCAACCTGTCGTCGACCTGCTCCGCGAATATGACGAGATCAATGGCCGCTTCGCCGATCCCATGTCCGACGACGAGATGACGGCGCTGCTCGATCGACAAGGAGAGGTCCAGGAGAAGCTCGAAGCGCTTGGGGGATGGGATCTCGACAGCCGCCTCGAGATGGCCATGGATGCCCTGCGCTGCCCCCCCCCCGAGACTCCAATCCAGTTTCTCTCCGGGGGCGAACGGCGCCGCGTCGCTCTCTGCCGCCTTCTCCTCAAACAACCCGAGATCCTCCTCCTCGACGAACCAACCAACCACCTCGACGCGGAGACTGTCGCTTGGCTCGAACATCACCTCCAGCAATATCCTGGAACGGTCATTGCTGTCACCCACGACCGCTACTTTCTCGACAATGTCGCCGGCTGGATTCTGGAACTCGACCGGGGGCAGGGAATCCCCTGGAAGGGAAACTACTCCTCCTGGCTCGACCAGAAGCAGGAGCGGCTGCGGCGCGAGGAGAAGGCGGAGAGCCAACGACAGAAGACCCTCCAACGTGAACTGGAATGGGTCCGGATGGCTCCCAAGGCCCGCCAAGCCAAGAGCAAGGCCCGCCTCCAATCTTATGAAACGCTGCTTACCCAGGAGGTCGACAAACAGGCCGCCGATCTCGAACTCTATATCCCGCCCGGACCGCGCCTCGGAGACTTGGTCATCGAGGCCGACCACGTCACCAAGGCCTACGGGGCGAATGGCGAAAAGCTCCTCTTCGAGCAGCTCAGTTTTCGCCTCCCCCCCGGAGGCATCGTCGGCGTCGTCGGTCCCAATGGGGCCGGCAAGACGACCCTCTTCCGCTTGATCTCCGGTCAGGAGACCCCCGACGACGGCCACTTTCGCGTCGGTGAGACCGTCCGGCTCGCCTATGTCGATCAGAGCCGCGATACCCTTCGCCCCGATGCCACCATCTGGGAGGAGATCTCCGATGGACAGGAGACCCTCGCCCTCGGCAATCGACAAGTCAACTCCCGCGCCTATGTCGCCCGCTTCAATTTCTCTGGATCGGATCAACAGAAGCGGGTCGGTGCCCTCTCCGGAGGGGAGCGCAACCGCGTCCACCTCGCCAAGACTCTCAAATCGGGCGCCAACGTCCTCCTCCTCGACGAGCCGACCAATGACCTCGATGTCAACACCATGCGTGCGCTCGAAGAGGCTCTCGAGAACTTCGCCGGCTGCGCCGTCGTCATTAGCCACGACCGTTGGTTCCTCGATCGGGTCGCGACGCACGTCCTCGCCTTCGAAGGAGAGAGCCGGGTCGTCTGGTTCGAAGGCAACTACACCGCCTA
>JBMOHS010000100.1:0-14585 GCA_049317725.1 Blastocatellia bacterium | reverse complement strand
GTCTCGGCCGGGATGTTTGGATTGAACTCCCCTTCTTTTGTGATTACGGAGAGAACATTCATCTTGGAGACGGGGTCTTCATCAACTATAACTGCGTGCTGCTCGATGACAACCGGATCGAGGTCGGCGATCACGTCTTGATCGGCCCAGCTGTCCAGATCTACACCGCAACCCACCCACTGCTGGCAGCGGACCGGATCTCTGGGGGAGAGGCCGGCCAGGCACCCTATGTCACCCGGACGGCTCCGGTGCGAATCGGTGCACAGGCCTGGATTGGCGGTGGGGCGATCCTTCTGCCCGGGGTTGAGATTGGGGCCCGGACGACGATCGGCGCGGGCAGTGTTGTGACCCGCTCCATTCCCGCCGACGTCTTTGCCGGTGGAAATCCGTGCCGGGTCATTCGGGAGTTGTCGCCTCCTGGAGGGAGGGCTGGAGAGACTAATCCCTGAGCGGGGGGGGAGAGGTCGAAGGCTCCTCAGGTGGCAGAGAGCCCGACCGTGCTCGTCGACGGGAGATCATTGGGGCAAGGAGCCCTCCCAAGACAAAGCCCAGCAGCCCCCCGATGAGGGTGGCAACCCCTTCTGACCACGGACGCACCCCGCGTGGGCCGGCCAGTTGGTCGAGGACGATCGATCCGATCAACCCACCGAGCAGACACCCAATCAGAAAACCAATCACCATCCAGCTGGCCGTTCGCACAGGGATTGTTGGGCTCGTTCGGAGCCAGCCCGCTCGACCGATCCGGGAGAGAAGGAAGATTCCCAGCAGCCCTCCTCCCAGCCACCCCACCACACCGGCAGCCAGTCGGATGAGGTTGGCTTCGAGCAGCACACCCAGTTGAAAACCTCCCATCCCTCCGAGCAGGGAACTACCGAACCAGACCAGAAGATCGCGCAGAGCAATCCGGTCCTCTGTGTCTTGGTCCGTCATTGGCTGGCTTTGATCGGGAGTCCCTTTCTCTGGTGCCGCTTCCACGTGATTCCTCATCGCCCTCCGGGGGAGGTGGACTATTTTCGTTCAGAACGTTCGTACTCTTCTCGTAAGCGGGCCATCAAGTCGTCTCGTCGATCGTAGAGTCGCTTGAGAGGACGGGCAGCACGTTTGGCGAAGGCGTACGCAGTGATGAGCGGAAGCGCGACCGTGGTGTCGACATAGCAGACAACAGTTCCAGGCAATTGATCGGGATCGATCTTCCCCCAACTGACCGCTTCGGACGGGGTCGCCCCACTCAGGCCGCCTGTGTCAGGCCGGGCATCGGTAATCTGCAGGAAGTAGTCGTGCCCCTTCTCCTCGATCCCGAGCACCTCTTGGATCTGGGGTTCTGTCTGGAGGGCGAAGTTCTTGGGGCTGCCCCCCCCACAGATGAAGATTGCCGACCGGCCGCCTTCGCGTTTGGCGGCAAGAACAATGGCTGCCGTCTCATTGACGTCCGCTGAGGGGTTGAGTCGGAGCTTTCCCCCTTGCAGCTCCATCGCTGCGACATTCATCCCGATCGAGCTGTCCCCTGGGGAAGAGGTGTAGATCGGGACACCGCAATGATAGGCTGCTGCCAGCAACGATTGATTCTGGATTCCCAGCAGCCGCTCCCGTTCCGCAATGTACCGTCCGCAACGGTAATGGAACTCGGCGGTCGACATCTCCCGTTGGAACTCTTCGGCACGTATGATCTCGCGGAAGAAGGCATCGGTTGAGAGCAGAACCTCGTAGTCGAAGAAGATGTCATAGATGCGGACGACCCCCTCCTCACGCAGGGTCACATCACTGATCTGCGGATCCCCCCGGTGCATGGCGAGACCGAGTCCGAAGTGGGCATCGTGATAGAGGTTGGCTCCGGTCGAGATTATCCAGTCGACAAACCCGGCCTCCATCAACGGAATGATTGCCGAGATTCCCAGCCCGGCCGGGGTCAGGGCCCCTGTCAGCGTCATCCCCACCGTCACCCCATCCTCCAGCATCCGCGCCGCGAAGAGCTGCGCCCCTTCTCGCAGCCGGGCTGAATTGTAGGCCTGAAAGCTCGTCTCGATCAGTTCAGGGACGCTCATTTGGCCGTGGATCGGGGTCGGCGCGATGCGTTTTCCCTGGAGGTACCGGTTGGTGCTCATGCGCTTGTTTCTTCCTCCTCTGCGTGGACCACTTGTTCTCTCACCCGACAGTGTAGGGGCTCTTCCCTGGAAAGACAAACCTGCTCTCAGTTGGGGAATCTCCAAGGCTCCTCCCTCTATCGGCGTCGAGTCCTTGTGAAAGTGCTTCATGGTATACTGCGCCCCATGAAGAAAAGAAAAACCATCAATTGGAGTCGCGTCCACCTCTTCTCCTTTCTGCTGTTGGTGGGGGGCTTGGTGGGAACAGGGTGGGCAGATACCTTGACCCTCCGCAATGGGCGGGTCTATACGGGTACTTTCCTGGGGTATGAGAATGGCCAGTTTGCCTTCGAGCTTGCGACGGGAGAGGTCTTGCGTCTCCGTCCGGCAGAAGTCAGCCGACTGGTTATTGACTCAACTGGACGACCGCGTGTCGAGCCACCGTCGACCAATCAACCGCCCACCGCCGAGGCTCGCTGGGAGCGACTTCCCCCGGTCGATGTTCGGCTCGAAGATCAGTGGTTCAAGACAGATCTGGTCGTCGCCCAGGGAGATCGAGTGCGGATTGCCGCGACGGGGACCGTACTCCTCGAAGGGAGAACCCGTACCGGTCCAGAAGGGCTTCGCAACCGACGCGACCCGGATGCTCCTCTGCCCGAAGAGAACGATGGTGCCCTTCTGGCAATCCTTGGACAAGATCCCAATGCGACACCGCTTCTCGTTGGTGCTTCGCGGGAGTTTGAAGCCACCGTCGATGGTCCCCTCTACCTGACTGTCAATCACTGGGAGACACGCAACGCCACTGGCGCCTTTCGGGTGACCATCGAGGTGGCCCGCTCTGCCCGGGCAACGCCAGCGCGTCCCGCTCGCCAGCAGGAGAAAGTGGTGACGGTCCAAGCCAATCAACCCTGGACCGATACGGGAATCGACGTCGAACCTTCAATGCAGTTTGAGATCATCGCTGAGGGGACGATCGAAATTGCCAGTCGGGTTACGAGCGGTCCGGAGGGAAATCCCGGCGTCGGCAACCCCTCTTCAGTCTTTCCAATGCCAGATGAAGGGCCCGGAGCCCTCATTGCCAAGATTCGATACCGTAACGGGCGAGACTCCAACTTGGTCTTTATCGGGGCCCGCGGGACCCCTGCGACCGAAGCTGGGGAGTACGGCCGCCTCTTTCTCGGAATCAATGATGACTATTTTCGCGACAACCGTGGGACCTTCACCGTCCGGATTCGCTGGTAGTCTCTCCAGCATGGATACAGGTGAAACAATCGATGGAATAGAGAGGGCAGATGGAGATAGATGAGCGGAAGAGGGATCTCGTCGAGAGGTTGTTCAGTTATGGCATCATTCCGGTGGTCAGTCTGTCAAGGGCGGAACAGGCGGTTCCGCTGGCCGAGTCCCTGGTCGCGGGCGGTCTTCCTTGCGCGGAGATCACTTTTCGTACCGCAGCTGCCGCTTCCGCCATCGCGCAGATCCGACAACGGGTTCCAGAGATTCTTCTTGGGGCTGGAACCGTTCTGACCCTCGAACAGCTCGACACAGCACTCGATGCTGGCGCCCGTTTCATCGTCTCTCCCGGAACCAATCCTCGCGTGGTCGAGGCCTGTCTGGAGCGCAACGTCCCTGTCTTTCCTGGGGTCTGCACACCAACGGAGATCGAAGCCGCTCTTGCCCTCGGGGTCGATCTTCTCAAGTTTTTTCCCGCTGAGGCAATGGGAGGTGTCCAGACGCTGCGGGCGCTCTCGGGCCCGTACCGAAAGGTCCGGTTCCTTCCGACCGGCGGGGTCGATGCCCGGAACCTCTCCGACTACCTCGCCCTCCCCCAGGTCGTCGCCTGTGGGGGAAGTTGGATGGTCAAACCGGAGTGGCTTGAAGCGGGCCAATTTTCAACGATTGAAACCCAGACCCGTGAAGCAGTCTCGCTGGTGCGACAAGCCAGAGATTCACGGGGTTGATCCCCTCCCTCGCTCCTCTGCAGAGGAGTGGTGGAACGGTATGGAGGAAAGATGGGTGCACTGACCATCAAACCGAAAGATTCCTGTCGCTGGGACGCAGTCTCCCTTGGGGAGGTCATGCTGCGGCTCGATCCCGGCGAGGGAAGAGTCCACACGACTCGCCACTTTCAAGTCTGGGAAGGCGGGGGCGAGTACAATGTTGCCCGTGGTCTACGACGGTGTTTTGGGATGCGGACTGCGGTGGTCACCGCCCTGGCGGATAATCCCGTCGGTCGGCTGGTCGAAGATCTGATCCTCCAGGGAGGCGTCGATCCTCGCTTCATCCAATGGGTTCCTTACGACGGAGTCGGCCGCACTGTCCGCAATGGGCTCAACTTCACCGAGCGCGGCTTTGGTGTCCGCGCCGCGCTTGGCTGTTCCGATCGTGGCCATACGGCAGCCTCGCAGTTGCGTCCTGGCCAGATCGATTGGGAATCACTCTTCGGACGCGATGGCGTCCGCTGGTTTCACTGCGGTGGGATCTTTGCCGCCCTCTCCGAGACAACCCCTCAAGTCGCCCTCGAAGCGATGGAGACGGCCCGGCGCCACGGTACGATCATCTCCTACGATCTTAACTACAGGGACTCCCTCTGGCGATCCATTGGCGGAAAGTCGAAGGCCCAGGAGGTCAACCAGCAGCTCGCTCCGCTGGTTGACGTCATGCTCGGCAATGAGGAAGACTTCACCGCCGCGCTGGGCTTCTCTGTCGAGGGGCTGACCGAGGATCATACTCATCTCGAAGTCGGACATTTCCAGCGGATGATCGAGCAAGTCGTCACCGCCTATCCCAACATCCGGCTGGTGGCCACCACCCTCCGACACGCTTGGACTGCTTCGCGGAATGACTGGTCCGCGATCCTCTATCAAGATGGACAGCTCTATCATGCTCCCCATCGGGAGGGGCTGGAGATCTTCGATCGGGTCGGTGGGGGAGACTCCTTCGCCTCCGGGCTGATCTATGGTCTCCTCACCGATCAGGGGCCCCAACGTGCCGTCGAGTACGGCGCAGCTCACGGTGCACTGGCGATGACGACGCCGGGCGACACCTCCATGGTAACCCTCTCCGAGGTCGAGCGTGTCATGAAGGGGGCCAGCGCGCGGGTCGAACGGTGAGGGCCTCCCTCTGCCGTCGTCGATGTCCCCACGATCCTCTGACAGTAACGTCCCCTATCAAATAAGGAGCTGATCTGATGGCGGCTGACTTCTCCCTACGTCAAAAGTCTCTTCTTCTCACCTTGTTCCTGGTCTGCGGCGGGTTCTTCCTTCACTCCCAACCTGTTCTCGCTCAGTCTGAAGACCGCATCACTGTCAAACAGCTCAAGGAGAAACTGGAGCGTCGAGAACCTGTTCTGATTCTCGACGCTCGATCCGGCAATGCCTACCTTGGCAGCCAAGTGCGCCTCCCAGGGGCCCTTCATCTCACGGCAGACCGTCTCGAGTCGAGCCTTGACAAGCTTCCCCGTGACAAGGAGATTGTCATCTATTGTGCCTGACCGGATGAGGCTACGAGCGCCAGTATGGCGTCGACACTTTCGCAAAATGGATTTCGACAAGCCAAGGCGTTGATTGGGGGGATCGATGCCTGGGAGGCTGCCGGGTATCCAGTCGAACCGAAAAGCCCGACCCGCACTCCCCGAAGCCATCGGCAGCGTCGGTAAGAGACTTCCTCCCAACGACGCTTCGTTGGCCCCATGGTTGGCTGACAGACGCAGGGAGCGAACACAAGGGGAAGCTCCTCCGCCTTGGACTGCAGGGCGGTTCACTGAAGAGACGAAGGCACGAGACGGCGCTCGAACTGCCGTCCTCTCGCCTCGTCTACTCTTCCTGATTGAGCAGTCCCTTTTCGAGAAGGTCTTGACATTTGATGCAGTAGCGGACCCAGGGCAATGCCTCGAGCCGTTTGGCGCCAATCTCCTGTTGGCAATTGAGACAGACCCCGTACTCCTCGTCCTCGATCCGTTCCAGCGCCTCGTCGATCTGCGTCAGAATGAGGCGATCATTGGTCGACTGTGTGAAGAGGAGCTCTTTGGTGTAGGAATTGGCCGCCTTGTCTGCCGGGTCCTGTGTGGCATCGATATCGGCTTCCCGCCCGTAGTCTTCATTCCGTTCGACAACACCCAGCAGGGCATTCCGCTCCGCAATCAACCGGTCGTGGAACATCTTCAGCTTCTTCTTGTCCATGCTCGCTCCTCCCTTTCTCAAAAAAGATCTTCCTTGCCCGTCTTCCCTGGCGGCCACTGCGAACAGCGGGAGTCACAGCTGATGGGCCCCCAAGGTCCGGGATCATCAGGGTTTGTGATAAGGAAACCCCGCGAGCAGGCTGACCGCTCGATAGAGTTGCTCGGTAATCAGCACACGAGCCAGTTCGTGCGTCAGGGTAAAGCGCGAAAGGGAGAGACAACGGTCTGCCCGCTGTCGGACGGCGTCATCGACGCCAGCGAATCCCCCAATGATAATGGCGAGCCGCCGGGTTCCCTCGACCTGATGCCGGCCGAGCAGCGCCGCCAATTCCGTCGTTGAGAAAGACTCCCCACGCTCGTCGAGCAGAATGACGGTCTCCTCCTTGCTGATTGCCGCGAGGATCCGCGCTCCCTCTTTGGCGATCAATCCAGCGGTGTCGCCTTCGCTGGTTCCACCAGTGTCCCGCACCTCACTGACCTCGACCGCCAGAAACCGGCGAAGTCGGCCCAAATAGTCCTCAATCAAAGCTGCACAGCGACGATCCTTCGTCTTTCCAACCCACACGAAATGAAGACGCATATTGCAATGATCGAGACCAGATTTGCAAACCAAATGGGGCGTTGCGACTCCTGATCTTCTCTTGGCGAAGAGACTTCAATCGATTCGTTCCGCATCCCGCCAGAGTCGCTCGAGGTCGTAGAATCGCCGGGCCTCCCGGGTGAAGAGGTGGACAACAAAGGTGCCATAATCGATCAGGATCCACTCCCCTGTGGCATATCCTTCGGTATGGAGCGGACGCACCTGGATCTCTTTGAGTCGAGCTGTCACTTCATCGGCCATCGCCTGAGTCTGGCGTGTCGAATTTCCGGTGCTGATCACGAAGTAGTCGGTAAACTCCGTCAGGGCCGTCAGCCGAAGAATCAGCAGCTCCTCCCCCTTCTTCTCACTGGTGGCAAGGGCCGCTCGGCGAACCTGCTCGAGGATTGCCTGATCTTCCGGGGAGAGCGGGGTGGCATCGACACCGGTCGACCTTGCCGGCTGCTCCTCTCTCTCCGGGATGGAGTCGGTCAGCCGGGGAGAGTTCTCCGGGATAGCACTTCCTGGAAGCGAGTCGGCTGGTGTCGTACCGACAGCAAGGGGCTCATCTTGGATCATCGTGGGATCGTCATGCATGGGAATAGAGTTGATACTTCTTGATGTAGGTTGCTACGGACGGGGGAACGAGATCGTGTAACGATCCTCCCTCAGCCACGGCCAAACGAATGTTGGTGGCGGAGACATCGACCGAGACGTAATCGGTCAGATAGATCTGCGGACGCTCCATCTGCTCTGTCAAGAGGTGCCTCCCACCCCGAAGATCGACGACCAATTCCTGAAATCGAGTCGGGAGGTTTCCGGCCAGCTCTTGCCAGTTGGTCGCTTCTTTGCCTGGAAACCCGGGCCTCATTGCCACAATGGTGCTGTAGCGGATGAGCAACTCCTCGAACCGGTGCCAGCTTGAGAGATCCCGGAAGGAGTCCGCCCCCATCACGAAATAGAGGTGAGCTTCCGGATGATTCTGCTGCAGGCGACGCAGAGTGTCGACGGTGTACGGTGTCGCTGCTGGCTCCAACTCAAGGGGAGAGACATAGATCTTGGCGGATTCCGCTGTGGCCAACGCCAGCATCGCCAATCGGTGAAAAGGAGAGCTGATCGTCTGCCTTCGCTTATGGGGCGGTGTGGCGGCGGGTACCATCAGCAGATGGTCAAGACTGAACTCGCTGACCAACCGCTCCGCAATCGCCAAATGGCCCAAGTGCGGGGGATCGAACGTGCCTCCATAGACTCCGATACGTTCTGCCAAGGACTCCCTTCAATGGCCTGTCGAGAACTCCGGTAACGGATCTCCCGAGGTCGGCGCTGCCCCGTTCGTCTCTCCCGAGGCTGATCTGGCATTCCGCTCGTCAAGGCGAACCTCGGAGAGCTTGCGGCGGATCGCGTGAAGAAGCTCCGGAACCCCTTTTCGGGTGATCGCGGAGATGGCGTGAATCTCCAGGTGCGCGTCAAGACAGTACTGCTTCAGTGCTGCCAGTCGCGCCGGATCCTCCAACGCATCGAGCTTGGTCGCCACGACGATCCGCGGGCGGGACGCGAACGCGGGCTGGTAAGCCTCCAACTCCCGCGTTACCACTTGCAAGTCAGCAATTGGGTCCTGACTCAGACCAGACAGGTCGACCAAGTGGAGCAGGAGCCGCGTTCGTTCGATATGTCGGAGAAATCGATCCCCGAGCCCGGCTCCCCGGTGCGCTCCCTCGATCAGCCCGGGAATGTCTGCCACGACGAAGGTCTCGTACTCGCCGAGGTCGACGACCCCCAGGTGAGGTTCCATTGTTGTAAAAGGGTAGTCGGCAATCTTGGGACGGGCGGCTGAGATTGTCGAGATGAAGGTCGATTTTCCAGCATTGGGGAGCCCGACCAAGCCCACGTCCGCGATCAACTTCAGTTCAAGTCGGATCCATCGTTCCTGACCCGGCGTTCCCTCTTCGTGTCGACGGGGAGCACGATTGGTGGAGGTCGCGAACTGGGCATTTCCGCGGCCCCCACGCCCTCCCGCCGCCAGCAGGACTCGCTGCCCAGGGGTGATGAGATCGGCAATGATCTCTCCAGTCTTGTCATCGTGCGCAATCGTCCCGACCGGCACCCGGAGTGTCAGGTCGTTTCCACTCGCACCGTGTCTCCGGCTGCCCTCACCGTGACGCCCTCGGTCCGCCGTATGCTCTGGATTGTACCGAAAATGGAGGAGGGTATTCATGCCTTCTGTCGCTTCGAGGTAGACAGAACCTCCTCGACCCCCATCTCCACCCGACGGTCCTCCGCGTGGCACAAACTTTTCGCGGCGAAATGCCGTCACACCGTTGCCGCCATCCCCCCCGCGAACGTGAATTCTGGCTTGATCAATCAGCATCTGACAACATCTGAATTCACGAAACAGCCGCAGTCACGATCGAGTGAAGGGGACACGCAAGCAGAAGACGGATCTTACTGAGCAGGAACCGGGGGGTCGACACTGATGAATCTTCCTTTTCTTCCCCGGTCTTCAAACTTGACGGTGCCCGTGATCGTCGCGAAGAGAGTATCATCGCTCCCGATTCCGACATTGCGCCCTGGCTTGAAGCGGGTCCCCCGTTGTCGGACAAGGATCGAACCTCCCGGAACCAACTCCCCCCCAAAACGCTTGACTCCAAGCCGCTGGGCCGCCGAATCCCGACCATTTCGCGAACTTCCAACCCCTTTTTTGTGTGCCATATAGTTTTCCTCAACTTCTCTTGATCTGGTGATGCGAACTCTCTCTGAGGGCTGAATTGACGATTTGCCTCTTCCTCCCAGCATTTGCAAAACAGGTCGGGCGGATCGCCTTCCGAATCTCTGCACGTTCGGGATCAGGGCGGAGGGCCAGTCATCGTCGTTGGGCTAGAGAGATCAAGCGATCGAATCGATCATGACCGAAGTGTATCCCTGCCGGTGGCCTTTCTTGCGCTTGTACTGCTTCCGGCGCTTGAACTTGAAGACGATGATCTTCGGGCCTCGTCCATGCTCAACAATCGTTCCCAGAACACGCGCTCCATCGATGATTGGAGCCCCGAGGCGAACCCCGGACTCGTCTCCCGATGCCAGCACCTCGGTGAACTCGATGTTCTCTCCCGTCTCTTTTCCCGCAAGGGAGGGGACTCTGACCACATCCCCAGGGCTGACCCGGAACTGTTTTCCGCCGGTTCGGATTATCGCGTATGCCACGGTTTCTCTTCCTCTCGTCTGAATTCCTGCCGTACTGTACTTGACCAACTTTGTTCTTTATTCTTTGTTCTTGTCCTCGTCCAGCTCTGCAAATCCAGGACTGCAACGTTGCAGACGTCGCGAGGTTGGTCCATCAGCCAACTCTTTCTAATCGTTCGTACTTTCCAATTGCCAGCACTCTCTTCTACTAACAGACCGAGCAAGACAAGAAGTACTCAAACAAAGTTCGTAAGTATAGGGCCAGTGATCCCACAATGTCAACGCAAGCCCTCGACCACTTGGGTGTCCGACGGCCACGTTCGTCGGACACAAGCGGGTCGGCGTGAGGGCGTCGGGCGAGAAATTCGGCTTGCTCTCCGTGTTCGTCTCGCGCTAGTATGCTTGCTTGGTAGAGTGAGTTGGTCAATTGCCCTACTGCACACCCGGTCGACTGGCTTGCCAAGTTGACTCGTAAAACAGGTAGTTCGAGAATCCTTGCGTTGAATCCAGAGCGTTTGTCCCAGTTGGAGACCGATGGAGATCTGGAAACGCTCCCGACCGGGTCACCGAGAATACTCGAACCGATCCTTCCCAATCCCGAATGTCGCCCTTCCCAGGGCTAGCTGGACTTAATCTGGCGGCCGTCTTGCATTGCCCCCATCTCGCCCAGATATGGCGCGTAGTTGGCGCAAGCGCGCGAGAGGTTAAAAGAGAAAACAATTGCCAAGCGCACCACTCACGATCTGCCAATTCTTCGGATCACGACCAGCAGTTGATCCGTCCGGATTCGGTTCATCGGCTCAGCCATTTGTCAGGAATTGTTCCTGAGGGAGAGAGGGTCTCCTCTGGGAGCGGGTTCGGCAAGAGAGTGGCAGGTAGGAGTAAATGAAAGTCATCTGTCCAAAGTGCCATTACGAAAATCAGGCGAGCGGGACGCGCATCGTCTGTGGACGTTGTGCGACCTTGATCGAAGTGCAGTTGTCATCGGGTGGGGGGCGTGGGAGCGTGGAAGAGCCACCAGAACACCGGCAAACGACGCGGTTGCGCAGAGGGGCGACGGGGGGCGCGGATGAACCTCGCCGCGCGGGGCGTTCGACGCGGGACCCATATGCGACCAGCATTGGGGGAGACTTTGGGGACGTCCTCGACCTGAACGCTACCCCATCGGCTGCCACCCCGTTAGATGGACAGTCGGCAGCCGCCTCGGAATATGAGCGTCAGACAGATCCTCTGACAGGTGACCTGTGGAACGGGAGAAGGCCAACCAAGGAAAAGGGGAAAGAGGGGGAAGAGGGCCAGAATGGCGAAAGTCGGATTGATCGATCGATCTCCGACTCCGTCAGAGATCCCTCCCTTCCCCTCACGGCAGCCTCGGAGATCGGAGACCCACCTGCGGCTTGGATGGGGCGAGAGGGTGGGTTCTTCGAGCCAGGAAGTGAACGAGAGACCCGTGACTATTTTGAGCCACCCGATCTGGTCGGGGACAACTGGCCGCTCACCACTGAGAATGGTCCAACGGGGAGCCTCGAAGGGGGGGATGGCTCCTCGTCTGACAGAGGGGAATTTTCGGGTGGGCGACAGGGGATGTTTCTGCGCTTTCTGCTTGGGGCGATTGTCTTTGCCTCGTTGATTGGAGGAGCCTATCTTTTCCTCGGCGATCTGATTCGCTCACGGCAGGATGTGGAATCCTTGTCATCGACGGAGGAGACAGCCCAGAACACCCCGCAAGAGAGCAGAACCTCGGGTCGACTGGAGGTTACGGCGCCGACTCCCACGGTTGCCCCTTCACCGAAAGAAGGGACGGTTGGACCGTCCGGCAATAGCACTCCGCCCGGGCCAAATCAAGAGCCCACCGAGTCGAGCGCGATCGATATTCTGCCGATGACAGGGCGTGGTGGTCCTGTTGAGCCGGTCAAGGCGACTCCTGCCGCCGCTCCGAAGAGCCCAGCGGCTAGTGGACCGTGGACCATTCAAGTCGCAGCCTATGCGGATGAGGCGCAAGCCAATGCGCGCCGGCAGGGGCTGCAATCGCGGGGTATGGTTGCCCGGGTCGTTCGTGCGGAGCTTCCGGGGAAGGGGACTTGGTACCGCGTACAGGTGGGAGATTTTCCGACTCGGGAAGCGGGGATGGTCTTCGGGCGCGACCTTCGGGCGAAGGGTGTCATCAGCGATTTTCTCGTCAGCTCGACGCGACCATAGCCGTCTCCGGGCCTGAAGGGAATTCTGGTGCCCGGTGATCGAGAAGAGACCTTCGATGGGAGGAGATGTCGAAGACCCTGAGGGGCGTCACGACGATCGAACGAGAGATCTTGGGACGCAAAGTCCTGGGGGAGGAAGAGACGAGACGTGAAGACGGAGAGGGCTTTGAGGATAGATCCATCAGGGGGGAGCCGTTCGCACGAGGCGGCACCATTGGGTGGACCTGCGCGGGCTCCTGCTCCATCCCGATATGATCCGCGGATTGTCGAATCCTACGCGGCGCTGTTGGAGCGCCCGGAAGTGCGTCTCCGCTTTTTGCACCATACTTTGCAGCGATTGGCTGAAAATCAGACGGCCCTCGACCGGGTCGTCAAGAAGATTCCCTTAAGCGACCTCCTGCTCCGGCGTACAGGACTCTACGATCGAATTGTCGAGGCACAGGGCTATCTGACGGCGGAAGAGGAGTTTCTCGCGTTTCAGCTTCCCAAGTCACGGTCTACGGGGGGCCGTCAGGGAGCGGCATCCCCTCTCAATCTACCCCCCGTGGCCAAGCTCTACCGCCGGCTTCACCGCAGCCGCCATCTGTTCTACGCACTCGCCGTGGTGCTGGTGGGAGTACTTCTGCTTGGGGGCTATTGGCTGGTGACGTGGTCTGCCAGATCCCTGAATACATACTTGGCGCGGAAGTATCTGCGGACCCGTCCCCCGATTGTTGTCACTGCGGCCAGTCCTGGGAAGGGTGGCACGTTGGCAGCGACCGGGAGTGGCTTTCTGCCCAGCTATCAGCCGGAGCGAGTCTGGCAGGTGGAGCTGACGCCAGACTTTGAGCGCTACAGCAACGGAGCCCGGATTTTAACCCGCTACCAGACATCGAATCGACCCCGGGCTTATTATCCGATTCCAAGAGGATCCGCAACAACAGCGGGTGAGGTTCGCCGGTCGATTGTTGGGATCATCTATCACACCTCGGAAAGCGACATTGTTCCGTTCATCCCCGCCAACACGCAATCGATCCAGTATCGGTCCCAGGGATTGCTGGAGTACGTCCAGCGCAACCGGTCGTACAACTATCTGATCGACCGCTTCGGAGAGATCTATCGCATCGTGCAGGATGACCATGCTGCCTTTCACGCAGGCCATTCGATCTGGGCGGATGCGCAATACAGTTATGTGGGGCTCAACGAGAGTTTTCTGGGCATCTGTTTTGAGTCGACCAGTACCCGGGGCTCGCTGGAAGAGACGTTGACCGAGGCACAGATCGTCTCCGGTCGGGCGCTGACCAACGTGCTGCGCAGCCGTTACCGACTGGAGGATGTCAATTGCACGACTCACGGACTGGTCTCGATCAATCCAGAGAACATGCGGATTGCGTATCATCACGATTGGGTACGCAACTTTCCCTTTGCGGCCATGGGTCTTTCGGACAAATACCAGGTGGCCACCCCGAGCATGCTCGACTACGGATTTCGCTACGATGAGGAGATCTTGCAGAAGCTGGGCAATACACTCTGGCCGGGGGCGATTGTTGCCGAAGAGGAGTTTCAGCGGAGGGCCCGGGGATTGCGGGTCGAGGAGATGGCTTGGCGGTCACAGTTGCGGGACCGCTATCTGGAGCAACTGGAACAAGCACGCCGCCTTCGATCGCCTGGGAGCGATGAAGGGCTGGGCAAGATCACGGCTGAGTAAGGGACAACGGAGGTCGACTGGCCACTGTCGAACCGGAGCAGGAAGGTCGTGGGGGCTGGGAGAATCACTCTCAAAGTCGACAAGGGGAGGGATGACGATGATGGACGAGAATCACACGAGTAACAATCAGGCGGGATTTGGGGGAGGAGAGTTTGAAGGCGGAACGGAAGCGGGAGGAACAGGGCTGGACATCGGGACCAGCCGGATCGTCATTGCTGGCGGGCCGAATGGACATCAGGCCCACTCTCAACTCAACGCCTTTGTCGAACTGCCCTGGTCGAAGATGACGGAGGCCAGTTTGCGACAGAAGAAGGTGCTCTTCTACCGCGATGGCAACAGCTTGTTTGTCTATGGCAATGACTCCGAGAGCTTTGCGACTGCGTTTGCCCCCCGCCGCCCGATGCAGTCGGGCGTCCTCAACCCTCTTGAGCCGATGGGGCAGCAGGTCATCCGGGCCATCATGGAGTCGATCGTGCCGCGGGCTCGCCACCAAGATCTGGTCTGCTTCAGTGTACCCGGGAAAGGGTTGGGGGCGGATACCAACCTGGTTTATCACGAGGGCGTGCTCAAGGGGATTCTGCAGTCGCTTGGTTATCAGGCCAAGGCGATCAATGAGGGATTAGCTGTCGTCTTTGCAGAGCTGCAGGCAGAAAATTTCACCGGGATCGGCATCAGTTGTGGGGGGGGG
>JBMOHS010000099.1:0-14835 GCA_049317725.1 Blastocatellia bacterium | reverse complement strand
CCCCCCCCCCCCCCCCCCCCCCCCCCCCCCCCCCCCCCCCCCCCCCCCCCCCTACCGGGGACGATCACGCACCGAACCGATCCGGGGCGGGAGCGACACGAGAACCAAGACAGCATTGGCCACATCCGCGATGAGCGGACTGGGCTTGACCTGCTGATCATCGCCGATGGAGTGGGGGGAGGGGCGTGTGGGCAGGTGGCCAGTCGGCTGGCCGTCCAGACGATTCGACAGACCTTCTTCGCCTTACTCGAAGAGGTGGTAGAGACGGGCGACCGACTCCGCCAAGCCGTGCTCGAGGCCAACCGGATGATCCTCCAGCGGGCCCGCGGGGATCGATCCTGCAAAGGAATGGGCTCCACCTGTGCGGTGGTAGCCGTCGTTGATGATGCCGCCTATCTCGCCCACGTTGGCGACAGCCGCATCTACCTGATTCGACAGAACCGGATCGTCCGGTTGACGCGTGACCATACCCGTGTGCAGCGGATGCTCGAAGATGGCTTGATCACCGAAGAGGAGGCAGCGAGCCATCCGGAGCGGAACTGGCTCGATCGGGCACTTGGGCTGCGCGAGGATTTGCGGGTCGAGGTCCGCGGGGAGTCGCTGCCGCTCGAGCCAGAGGATCTGCTGGTGGTCTGTACCGATGGATTGACCGGCTTGGTCCGGGACGACGAGATCTTCCGTATCCTCCGACAGATGCCAGCCGAAGTAGCGACAGACGCGTTGATCGCGACAGCAAATGCGCGGGGAGGCCCCGACAACATCAGCATCGCCATTGCCCGGATCGGAGTGGAGCCAATCTCCCCTCCGCCGACGAAGCATTGATCCACTCCAACGACGGGACCGCTCGTTTCCGCCTCTCCCTTCTCGATGCTGGTGGTCCGTGTGCGGTGGTGCAACAGGTCAGTGGCCCTCGGCCCCAACGATGAGAGGTAGAGGCGTGCGGATTTTGATGGCAACAACCAACCCGGGAAAGATCGCGGAGCTGCGAGGCCTTCTCAATGCGGAGGGGTGGGAGGTGATTGGCCTGGGCGACCTGGCAAGCCCTCCGCCACCAGTCGAGGAGACCGGCACGACCTTCCTGGAGAACGCCCTGCTCAAAGCAGACTATTACAGCCGGGCAACGGGCGAGCTGACCTTGACCGATGATTCCGGATTGGAGGTCGTGGCGTTGGAGGGGCGCCCTGGCGTCTACTCCGCGCGTTATGGTGGAGAGGGCCTGACGGATCAAGAGCGCAATGCGTACCTGCTTGGCGAGCTGACGGGTGTCCCGGAGGATGACCGGGACGCCCGCTTCGTTTGCGTCTTGGCGCTCGTCGGGGAGAAAGACGGAAAGCCGATCCAGGAGACCTTCTCCGGGTTCTGCGAGGGGAAGATCGCCTTGACTTCCTGCGGGGAGAGCGGATTCGGGTATGACCCGATCTTCGTCGACCCTTCGAGCGGCCGATCCTTTGCCGAACTCTCACCGAAAGAGAAGCTGGCCCGCAGCCATCGGGGCCAAGCCTTGGGGCTGCTCCGGGCCCACCTCCGGTCTCGGCTCGCAGGGCTCAGGCCCCGTGAATGAGCGTCTTGAGTTCGCGCCCGAACTTGACATCGATCTTGCCAGGGCGGACTTCCGCCACTACTCCAATGCCAAAGCGAGGATGGTCGATGCGGTCTCCAAGCGCAAAGCGAACCTGCATCGAGTACTTGCGCAACGGTCCTTCAGGGAGTGTGTCGGCGCTCGCCGCCTCTTTGCGCGAGGCACGCGGAGTGGCAGAGGCGCGGGAGGTCGCGGAACGGGTCGACCGCTCGCGGTAGAGATGGTTACTTTGACAGGTTCGACACTGGACCCGTTCAATCTGGCCAGTGTCGTTGAGGGCGGCAATGACGTGTTCGCGGGTGTCTTTGCACTTTCCGCAGTAAGCGTCGACATCTCCTCCAAGTTGGGGCTTCTTGTTGATTCCAAGGATGGGCTTAGGGTTCATGGTAGCGGCTCTTCTCGTCAGATCTCAAGGGGTAGAGGGTTGTGGTAGCTTACTATCTCGTCAGTCCAGCTGGTCAGGCCAGCATTCGGGTCGGCGGATGTATCGGCAGTTTTCGAGGACCGACAACGACAACATTTCCTATTCTACTGCAGGACCCAAAGAGTTACTAGGGGCTTGGCGCGAGTCATCTCCAGTCGGAAAATTTTCCCAACGAGCAGTGTTTATGAGCCAAGGGTTTCCCCCTGATGCCCCGAGTAAGCGGGAAGGTAACGACTCACACAGAGGAAGATCTGAAAGTGGAATGGACCAACCACCGACCAACGTCTGAATGGAAGAGATCATTGCACCACAGAAAGACACAGAAAGACAGAGAGATCACCGAGTAGAAGATAGGATCCCTTGAAGTTCATCGATGCCGTGAGTCGTTGCAGGGAGAAACGGGGAGAAGGGGAAACGGGATGAGGAGATCTGGAACCAGGATGTTGCTGGGCAGCTTAGCCCTCCTGTGGCTGGTCGCCGTGCTGCCGAGCGGGGAGGTTCTGGTGGGATCGGGGCAGGAACGACTCTTCACCGTTCAGGTCGCCTCGCTCGAATCTGGGGAGGATGCCGACAAGATTGTTGGGGAGCTGAAGGCCAGGGGATTGTCGGCCTATCGCCAGCCAGCGGTCATTCCGGAAGTGGGGCCGCGGCAACGGGTGCGCTTTGGCCGCTTTGCGAGTGCGGCATTGGCACGAACGGCGGGGGAGCAGGCGCGACAAGCGGGGTGGATCACGGAGTACATCGTCGTCCGGGAAGAGCCGGGAGCCGCTCTCTCCTCCCCTCGCCCAGGAGGAACGCCGCCGGAAAAGGCAGAGGTGGTCAGCGCTGTTCCACGCCAAGTCGAGACGACGGCGAAAAAGGCGACTGCTGAGCAGGTCGTTCAACCCCGTGTAGAGATCATCGACCCGCACTGGGAGATGTTGCCCGCGTCGACCTTGCCAAACGAGGGCTGGCAAGCGGTCTGGTTCGTCGACCCACTGACCGGCTGGATTGGCGGCAAGGGTGGCGCGTTGCGTAGGACAACCGACGGGGGACAGACCTGGAAGCCGTTGCCAATCGGAAGGACGTTGACAGTGCGGTCCCTCTTCTTTTTTGACTGGCGCTACGGCTGGTTGTTGGGAGAAGATCCAGGTAGAGGAACGATCCTGCTCGCGACCGAGAATGGCGGAGCGCAGTGGGTAGATCGCTCCCCGATGGAAGGCCCCCCTTTCCGGACCTTCTGTTTTCTGGAGGCGCAGACAGGGGTTGCGCTGCGGGGGGAGGGAGCCCTCTGGCGAACCATCGACGGTGGACGGCAGTGGACTGAGGTCAAGGGTGATCCAGGAAGTTTCGTCGCAACTCGTGTTGAGGAGTTGCAGTGCCTGCCTCGATCGTCCTTCGGAAAGCACGCGCCGCGCGCCTGGGGGATCAGTGGAACCGGACCGGGGGGGGAGAGCCAACTCTGGGAGACGCACGATGGTGCGGGGAGCTGGCAGCGGGTTCCTCTTCCGACACGAAAGGAGGCTGGACCGATCCGGTTGCGCCACTTGCGGGTCTCTGCCAATGGACTGGTTCAGCTCGAGATCGGCTCGGGCAGCTCTCCCACTTGGGAGACGATCCTCACGCCAAGCAATCTCGAGAGCCGCCCGCAGGAGGCCAGTCGACACTGGCAACTGGTTGGCCCGCCTCCGGCGGGAACCTTTCGGGAATCGGCCTTTCCGGAGATCTCCACTGGCTGGCACTTGGTTGGAGCAACCGGGGAGTGGCCACAGCGACTCTGGAGGACACCCGGCCAGGGGGCCCAATGGCAGGAGTCACTGCGCCTTGGCGGAACCAGTCGTCTCCTGCTCTGGTTCGCCTCACCCCGGCACGGCTGGCTGATCAGCGAGGAGGGGTGGCTGCTCACCTACCGTGCGTCCCCGCTTCCCAACTCAACATTACTCAGGACTTCGCCACCAACGCCAGCACCAGTTCGACCAGAATGAGAAGGATGATGATCAGCTCCAGCATCTGGCTCTGCGACACCTGCACCCGGTCGGTCAACATCTGGTAGAGGTCGTCGATGATCTCCAGTTTGCGGGAGATGATCAGATTCCATTCCTGAAGGTAGAAGCGGCGGGCAGCGGCGGTGTGGAGGCGTGCCAAGTAGAGGTCCCCAATCAGTTTAAGGGAGTTGTCGATCCGTTCGTTGAGCAGGAGATACTCGGCCTTCCATTCGGCCAGATCCTCGATCTGGCCGGCGTAGGGATTCCGAAAAGGGATCGGGGCGAAACGGGGTTTTGGTGGGAGCGGTCCATACTCCAGCAATCGTCGATCGAGTTGGGCATCGACATAACGGGCCTCAAGCAGCTCGACGTTGAGAAATTCCAGAACGTTGGCCGAGTCCTCATAGTCTGGATCGTAGAGAATTGCACCATTCCAGTCGATGAGGGCCAGGTCGTTCTCGTAGTAGGAGATCGACTGGCTGAGCGCCTCCTCCTGCTGATGGCGGCTGAGCGGAAGGACCTCGAAGCGTAGCGTCTGGGCAAGGTGGGGACGATAGCGCCGCAGCAACTCCTCCCCGGAGATCTCTTCGGAGAGCCGTTCGAGGATGAAGAGGTAATAGTCCTCAACGAGCGGATCGAGGCGAGGACGGAGGATAGCTGGTTCGAGCGTCTCGAGGAGGTGCGTGACCGTCGCCTGGGCGTGCGATTCGAGTCCCATCTGGTGGAGGTGCTGACTCAGCCGCGGCAGATCCTCAATCGTCCAACCCGCAGTGGGTGCGATCGCCCATTGGTAAGACAGGCTCAATCCCCCAAAATCGAAGACCGTCGCTTGGACGACCCCTTCGCCGAGCAGCGTCTCGGGTGCCACCCCCAGTGGCAGGACACGGGGTGGTTTCGTGTACTGCAAATAGGGGGGAGTCTGCTTTTTGCGGGAGAGGGGGGGAACCGGAGTGGCGTCGACGAGCCGTTGGAGCTGGTCGAGCTGGACCTCGTATCCAATATCGAAAGCGTAGTAAACTCGACACTGGCCCTGGAGGATGGTCGCCATGCTTCCCTTCTCTACCTGCCGGCATTCCGTTGAACGAGGGAACGTGGCCTTGTGCCTCCCCAGTAATTGAAAAGCGCGGCAATCGTTGCCATCAATGGTTGGTCTGTGCGCGATTGACGGAATTGAGTATAATTTCCACCGGGAAGGAAGTCGAGGAGTGGAGCGGGAGGAGAGGATTCGTGCCGCCAGCAGCGCAGAAGATCGAACCCGGGAAGGAATGGGGGTGCAGAGTGGATGCCAACCGACGACGACGCGTGCGATGGGGCGGTGTAGCGAGCTTGCTGATCCTGATCGCTGTCGCCCTCCCGGTACATGCCCAGCGAGTCGATCCAGAGAGCCCAGAGAATATCGCCAAGGGGCGTGCTCTGCTCGACGCGGTGATCACCGCGCGAGGAGGAGCCGCCTATCTCGGCTTCCGAACTCTTCTCTCGACGGGGCAGTACACCCCCTACCAACAAGGGCTCTCCCAGGTCCCTGTCCCCTTCGTCAACTATCTTTCCTTTCCCGACCGTGAACGGGTCGAGTTTGGCAAAGGAAAGTTGAAGAACCGACGGATCCAAGTCAACCAGGGGCAGACCGGTTGGGTCTATGACGGCGAGGTCGAAACGATCAAGGACCAGACCGAAGAGCAGCTGCGCGACTATCTCGAATCCTTGATCTACGATCTTGACCGGATCCTCCGCGAACGGTCGAAGAACCCGCGGGTCCAAGTTGGCTATGCCGGCCTTGTCGAGCTTCGCCCCGGGGAGCGGGCCGAGACCCTCGTCTTGGAGCTGGGAGGAGACAAATCCGTGACGCTCACCCTCGACCGGACCAACCATCTCCCCCTTCGCCTCACCTACGAGTCCTCGGCAAAGGGCACGCTAACCCGGCGCGAAGTGCGATTCTTCCAATATGTCGCTTATGACGGGGTCCTCTTTCCGAACATCATCGACTTCTACCGGGATGGGATTCAGGAGAGTCGCGTCAACTATCAGTCGATTCGTCTCGGGATCCCAGTACGAGACGAACTGTTCCTGAAACCGGCCAGTGTCAAGGCCATCAAATAGCCCCTGGTCGCAACGTCGCAACCGATTTCCTGGAACCAGCGGGGCTCAATCGTCGTACCCTTGACCGTCGGGCCACCCTCAAGCCAGGAGCCCGAGAACGTTCGTGACCCTTGCCTCCGGTTGAGCAACCGGGGCCTATCGGAAGGGGAGACTGTGAATTGGAGCGAGCCACCCCGCTGGGGAGCCAACCCGACACTGCCAAAGACTGCCAGTCTATCCGACGCAGAACTGGTCCGCCGCTGTCGCAGTGGAGATAGCGCCGCCTGGGAAGAGGTCATCCGCACCTACTCCCGTCGCGTCTACAATCTCGCCTACCGCTTCAGCAATCGACACGAACTGGCGGAAGATCTGACACAGGAGGTCTTCGTGCGGGTCTATCGTTCGCTCGATCAGTACGACCCTCAGGCAGGTGACTTGGCACACTGGCTGATGCGCCTCGCCCGCAACCTGATCATCGACGACTATCGACGGCGGACACGCACCCCAACCGACCTGGGTGATGACCTCGAGTCCCATCAGTACCATTTGAGAAGCGGACAAGATGCACCAGATCGGGGCATCGAGCGCTCGGAACGCGCCCATCAGGTCCACCAAGCAATCGCGCGCCTCTCGCCGGAATTGCGTGAATGCGTCATTCTCCGCGACATCGAGGAGCTCTCCTACCTGGAGATTGTCGAGATTTTGGGGATCCCTCTCGGAACGGTCAAGTCGCGCATCAACCGGGGAAGAATTGAACTGGCCCGGATTTTACGGCGGATGAAGGTTGCCGAAACGCTCTGAGGGAAGACGATCCTGCCCTCTTCTCTCTCGACCGAGCGCAAGGCAGATCGAGCGGGACACGAGACTAATGAACTGTCAGCAATTTCAAGACCAGTTGAGCGCATACCTTGAGGGCGAGCTGCCCAGCCCTCAGCGCGCCGAATGTGCAGCGCACCGGCTCTGCTGCACCACCTGTCGGACGCTTCACCAGGAGGTCCGGGGGGTGGTCGATGCCCTTCGTGGCCTCTCCGGGTCGGAGTTGGAGGAGACACATTCGCGATCAGCTTCCCCTGACAGCCAGTTGAGGGAGCGGATTCTGGCGGCAACGACCATGGGGGAGATGGTCAGTTGTCCTGGGTTCGATCGCCTGATTGAGCAGTATTACGACGGCGTGCTGCTGGCACCCGCCCACTTGGCCTTGCAAGACCATTTCGAGCGTTGTCTGGGCTGCCGGCAGATGATGAATGGAATCGAATCGGCGATGTCGCTCTGCGAGGAGGCTCGCCGCCACCCAGTCGAGCTGCCGACCGGGTGGGTCGACCAGATGGTGGCCAAGACGCGCCCCGTCCTCCCCGAAATCGGAACTTCCAGCAACTTCGAAACCGGGGAGGGCTCGGTGCCGATCAAACGTGGATGGTTCCCAATCCTCTCGCGGGACATCGTTGCTGCGCTCCTCATGCTCGCGGCGAGTACCCTCCTCGTCCTCGTCCGCTTTGGAAGCCTCGAAGGGCTGGCGAGCCACGCCGGGATGCAGGCTGGTCACTGGGTCACGCAAACTCAAGAGCCCTTGGCACAACTCCAGCATCTTTCGCGCCAAGTGAGCACGCGCCTCCGGCGGGATCTGGCTTCCCCTGCCCCTCCAGCGTCGGCCAAGACAGGCCAAGAGTAATGGCTTGATGACTTGTTATTATCACGCAGATCACCCCGCGACTGCTGCCTGTCAGGCCTGTGGGCATCCTCTCTGCCCGGCCTGTGACCATCGGATCAAAGGTGCTCCCTACTGCCAAGAATGCATCGTCGCTGGCATCGACATGCTCCGATCCCGAGAGGGTGGAGTATCGCCAACACCGTCCTGGCTGTCTCCTCCCCCTGGCTCGGCTGATCGACTGACAAGGGCCCGGTCCCCCTGGTTGGCCTTGATCTGCGCCATCGTCTTCCCTGGGCTGGGAGCCCTCTACAATGGTCAACCCATCAAGGCGCTCCTGCAGTTTCTGACGATGCTCGGTCTCTTGACAATGGTCGATCTCCTCTCCTCTCCGCTCGACAACATCTTCGGGCTGGGCTTGATCGCGTGCTATCTCACGACGATCTTGGACAGCTATCGGTCAGCGTGGCGATCGCGGGTCGAGCGTGGCTCGCTTCAGGCAGAGGACGAACACCTCCGCGAGCGAATCCAGCAACACCCACAGACCATCGGGATCCTTCTGATCTCCCTGGGGATCCTTGCCCTCCTTGAGCACTTGGCCCCCACTCTCCTCGAACGATTCTGGCCGCTTCTCTTCATTGCCGCAGGCTATGCCTGGATCTCCCGTTCCAACGGGACCAAGCGGCATCCGGGATCATCTTCCCGCTAAAACACCAACTCCCGGAAGCAAGAGGAATTCTCTGCCGTCCGGGAGTTGGGAGTTTCTGCCAGTCGAACGTGCGCCGTTCAGCTCGCCACCGGAGTCCACACGCCGCCGGCGCGCGCGCTGCGAGTAATCGCCTCGACTACTCGGTTCGATTGTAGTCCATCCTCGAAGGTCGGAAAGGCAATGCGTTCCCGATCCTGCTCCATCGATCGGCCCTCGGCGATGAAGGTATAGATGTCCCGCATCAGATTGCGGAACGCATCTGCCCAAGCCTCCCCGTGGCCCCCTGGGAGTGCCGCATAGTGGCGCACCGCAGGGTCCATCAGGGAAGGATCCTTCAACATCCAACCGTTGGGTTCGTTGCGACGTCCGATCCAGAGCTCATTCGGTCGCTCTTGTCGCCACGCCAGGGCCCCCTGTTGGCCATTGACCTCGATCTCCAGCCCGTTCTTGTGGCCTGCGCTGACTTGGGAGGAGGTGAAGACCCCCTTGACTCCATTCGCAAAGCGGAGGAGCACGCTGGCGAAGTCCTCGGTCTCGATCGGATAGTCGTCATAGGACTCCTCTCCAGTCGACTGAGCAAAGGCGTGGCGTGCTTCCCGTGGCTTTTTCCGCGTCGGGAAGACAGTCGTATATTCCGCCAGAACCGACTCGATGCGGGCCCCGACCAAGTAGCCGGCCAAGTCACACCAGTGGGAACCGATATCGGCCACACAGCGGGAGTCTCCACCTTCCTTCTCGAGACGCCAATTGTAGTCGGTCGGGAAGAGCAACCAATCCTGGAGATAGACGCCGTGGACGAAATGGACGGGTCCGATCGCCCCTCCTCGAATCATCGTCCTGGCCTGCTGCATGAGCGGATTGTAGCGGTAGTTAAAGGTCACCGCATGGACAATGCCGCGCGCACGCGCTGCCGCCAGCATCTCCGCGGCCTCCGCCGCGTTGAGCGCCAAGGGCTTGTCGGCAATGACGTGCTTTCCCTTGGCAATCGCTGCCATCGTTACTGGATGATGCAGGTCGTTTGGCGTGCAGTTGTGGATCACCTCCACTTCGGGGTCATCCAACAATGCCTCGACACTGCCGTAGGAGCGCGGAATATGCAGGCTCCGCGCCTTCTCCGCCGCAGACTCGGCCGTGCGCCCTGCAACAGCCACAAAATCAACGAACCCGAGACGTCGGGCTGCTTCAACGTGATGGGGGCCGATAAAGCCGGCCCCCACGAGTGCAGTCTTCACCCTGCGCATGTCGAATGATCCCCCTCTCAGCCCTCCGGCGTGGATGCTGCTGCAGCCGCCTCTGCCGCCTCTTTCTCTTTCTGCTTCATTACGGCAGTTGCCTGCTCAGAGATCTTGACCGCAAGTTTGTCAAGCTCGTTCCGCTTCGCATCTTCCTTGGTCAGCTTCTGCTGCTCACGGTAGAGGAGTCCTTTGTAGAACATCGCGTCGGCATACGTCGGATCGACTGCAATCGCTTTTTCGATGAACTCAAGCCCCTTGAGGGCACAACTCTCCGCCTTCTGCTTATCGGGCAGCGCCGCCGGGTAGTCCATGTTGCGGTAATGGAATGGATCGGAAGCCCCCTTCTCCTGGTAACGAGTCGTCTCGTCGTAGGAGCACGTCCAATACTTGACGGCGATTGCATAGTAGGTGGTCGCCTTCACTTCCTTGCTGGCGACACATTCCCCTTCCGCCCGCTGCAACATCCAATTCCGCCACTCATTGCCGTCGCCGAGATCGTCATAGATCGAGGCAATGTAGCTGATGGCGTTGTCGGCGTTCGCGCAGTTTCCTTTGCTAAGGGCGAGGGCACGCTTGTAAATGTCGATGGCCTCATTGGCAATGCGCTTTTGGTCATCTCCGGAAAGAACCTTGTAGTCTTTGACAAGGGTCGCTCCAAGATAGAGCAGCGCGACGGGGTTGTTGGGATCCGTCTCTGTCGCCGACCGGAAGAACTCTTGCGCCTTCCGGAAGTTGCCTTGGTTGTAGAGAATGGCTCCCTGGTTCAACTGGTCCTTGGCGATCACCTTGTTGATATATTCGCAACCGGTGCTGACCATCGAGAGGCCAATGATCGCCGAAACAAGCAACGCATGGTAAAAATGGCGGAAGATCTTCATAGCAGCGTTCTGGAATTCTCCCTGTTTGAGGAAGCCCACGGTGTTGGACCTCCCGGGAATTATGTTCAATTGCGGTCGCGGAGAGCCTCGGGTTGGCCGGCGCGGGGCGCCATTCATTCTTCCCGATCGCTGCCCCGCCCCTGAATCATTCAGTTTCAGGCGGATGTCGCGGGAACTGGGGGTCAAGTGAGGCGGAGAAACATCATTCTCCTGAAGTCTGCAGTCAGAAGTCTGCATTAAAGAGTCTGCTCCCTTGACACTCCCCTTACAACCCGTCTAGGAAAGAAGATCGCCGGAGAAGGCTCAGGTAACACCCGAAGCAAACATCCCGCCTCTCCTTTTCTATAAAGATCTCCAGGCGGAGAGACTCCCCTGAGAACCTTTGACGAGCGATTCCGGGGAGCCGTTCAGCGCAGGATTATTGATCAAGCCCCTCAATCTGCAGACCAATCGGAGATCCCCCGGCGGCCTTGACTGCATCGATTACCCGTACCACTTCGCCGTACGGTTTCGAGCGAGGAGCCTTGATGAAGACCGCTTTGCGGTCTCCCGGGCGACCATCAAGTGCGGCAAAGAGCCGCTCACCCAGTGCGTCCAAGCCTTTCAACTCCTCGGTATTGAGCTTGTAGGCATCCCCAAGCTGCGGTACGGTCACCAGCAAGCTCAACGGATCTGGGGCCAAATTGGGAAGGTTTTCCGGCGGCTTCTCCGGAACTTTTGCCTCAAATTGATGCGGCTTCTGTGGACTGATCACCATGAAGATGATCAAGAGCACCAACAGAATGTCGATCATGGGCGTCACATTAATTTCAGGAATTGCCTCTTTCGGTGCACCACTCATTGCCATGGGCAAAGACTCCTTCTAAACAGGAAAGACAAGGGGGAAGAGGACTACTCTTTCAACTTGTCGGCTACCAGACCGATCTGGTCATATCCGGCCTCGCGAATCGAATCGATGACGCTGACCACTTCCCCGTAGCTGACACCGACTCCGCCTTTGATGTAGACGATATGAGGGTCACTCGGCTTGAGTTGGTCCATCCGGGTTTTGATCGACTGGATCAAGCGGTCCTTCCCTTGAATCAGGTCACGTCCGATGTAGAACTGCCCATCCGCCGGAATCGCAATGACCACCGCGGTATCCTTGGTGATATTGGCATCCTCTTCCGGACTCTTCCCCTTGGGCAGGGTGACCGTCACGCCGCTTTGCAGCAGCGGCGTGACCACCATGAAGATGATCAATAACACCAGCATGATGTCGACCATCGGGGTCACATTGATCGATGAGTTGAGGCTGGATGTTCCACCTGCACTCATGGCCATAGCCATTTCCTCCAATAAATACTTGCTAATGAAACCGTCAGCGAACCACCCGTGCAGACTGATCCGCTTCTACTTCGTGGCAAGAGCTCAGCTCACGACGAGAGACTGGAAAAGGTTGATGAGGTCTCGTTGTCCACCATCTTTCAGCCTTTCAGCCTTTCAGCCTTCCTCATTCAGCATTTATCTGACTTCCAGGAAGCAAGCGAGCGGGAACCGCTTCTCTCGCTGTCTTTGGAGAGTCAAGCTCCCCTGAGCACCAGATTGACTCCCTTAATCAAGGAGTCCAATCAAGAATCATGCCGAAGGATGGATCTGTCGGGAGTTCTGACAGTTAGACTATCAGAACTCCCCGGACATCCGCTTCATCGAAAAAACCAATCTCTGCTGTGTTCAAGCACACACAAGCGACATTACTTCTTCCGTGACTTCAGGAAGAAATCGAGCAACTCCGCGGAGGAGTTGTCCATTTCGACGATGAAGTTGTCGACCTTGCTGGTGAAGTAGTTGAAGAGCCACACTGCCGGAATGGCCACACCGATTCCGACACCGGTCGTCACCAGGGCTTCCGCGATACCACCGGCCACCGCGGAGATTCCCGCTGACTCGGAGGAGCGCATTCCCTGGAAGGCATTGATGATTCCAAACACCGTCCCGAAGAGACCGACGAAGGGTGAGGTCGAACCAACCGTTGCCAAGCCGGAGAGGCCACGGCGAAACTCGGCGACCTTGATCGCCGTTGCACGTTGAAGGGCCCGCTTCGAGGCCTCAATGATGTCGGTCGAGATCTCGGAGTTGATCGAGTTGGCTCGGAACTCCTGCAGTCCCGCGTTGACGACCATCGCCAAGTGGCTCTTCTTGTACTTGTCGGAGAGCGTAATGGCCTCGTCAATCTTCTGGTTCTTGAGCGAAGCCGCAACCTTGGGAGCGAACTCGCGCGACTGGTTCCGCGCTGACGTATAGGTCAGGTAGCGCTCAACCATGATCGCGAAGGACCAGATCGACATGATGAAGAGAATGATGATCACTACGCGGGCAATGAAACCCATCGCGCGCCAGACCCCAAGCGGGGTGAAGTCGAAAGCAGCGGCCTCTCCCCCTTCGGCGAGAATCAGGGCAAAGGGGGTCAGGGTCAACCAAAGTTGGCTTAACAGAATGAACATGATATCGAAGTCCTCCAGGATATTGGTTTCTACAATGAGCGTCGATCTATTGGAGCGTGAAGTTGAAGGTGAGGACTCCCTGCACCTTGACGGCCACACCTGAGAGTTCAGTGGGTTTGAAGACCCATTGACGGGCGGCTTGTACCGCAGCGTCTCTCAACAATGGGTGCCCACTGACCACGGCGGCGTCAATCACCCGCCCCTCTTCGGAGATGGTAACTTGAACCTGAACTGCACCAGAGGCCCGCGCCGCCTTGGCGATCGGGGGATACTGCGGCTGAACGCGACGGAGCGCGCTCCCCTGCAGCACACCACCTGAGACCTTGATCTGCTTGGGTGGTGGCGGGGGTTCCGGTTTCGGTGGCGGCGGTGGCGGCGGTGGCGGCGGCGGCGCGTCATCTCCCCTGCCACCCGCAACTCCCCCAGGAACTCCCCCGACGACTCCTCCCGGAACACCTCCGGGAACTCCAGTCGAAACGGCAGAGACCACCGGTTTGGACTGGACCGTCGTCGGATCCGGAATCTTCTCGGGTGGCTTCGTTGGCGGAGTAAAGGTCGTCACTTCGGGAATGACTTGCCGAACGACCTGGGCGGGTGGGGGTGGCGCCGCGGCCGGTGGGGGTGGCGGAGCCACCATCGCCGTCACATCCAGCGCGTCCATCAACCCAAAGTCGGACTTTACGATCATCCAGACCATGGCACCGAGAATAATGCTGGTATAAAGCAGCGTCGTCGCCAGCAAGATACCGCCGGTTCGGGTATTCTCTTTGCCGTGTTTGGACGATTCCACAAGCGTATCGAACATGAGCGAATGCCCTCCCTGTACTACACTTCCAATGGGCGGATGGAGTCAATCCGCAACGATCGGCCACTCCCGAGGCTCGTCCGTGCTCGGTCATAGCCAGGCAAACCCCTGGGCAATCCAAAGGGTCGGCTGCCGTTATTCCGCAGCGCAGAACGGCAGTCAACAACTCGTCAGTAAATTACAAAAGAATGAAGAGAGGCGAGGCGCCTCGAACTGACCTGCAAACCTTGTCCAGCTCGTACTCCAACTACCAACCAGAGGAGTAACGATCGAATCTTCTCCCAACCACTTCGTGTCAACTACTTCGTGTCAACTACTTTTCGTCGCTTGTGTTCAGTGCAATGGTTGAAGATCCACGGACAAATGGCGACGTTCGAGATTCCAGGGGCGTTCTCATCTATCCTGGTACCCTCCCATTGAAAGGAAGTGGGCGAAACCAGTGGGGAGCATGAGTTCCTGATTGGAACCGCAGGTGCAGTCGCCGACCTGCTTGAGCAATTATTCCAGGATCTTGCCCCTGGGAAATCACTCAATCTTGATTCACGGCACTAAGAGGAAGATCAACCAAACAGTGATGTAGGTGTTCTCTTCGATAGTTCGTGGTGTCAAAACGAATCAAAGATAAAATTACGAAAAACTGCCCACCAATCCGGCCAAGCGCGGCATCCCTCTCTGATCTGTACCTGCTAATCTTCGGTCGATTTGCCTGGTACTCTTGACACCCGTAGTTTCAAGAACTCTCTCGAGAGTTGCACCGAGTGTGAAGATCATCTCAGGTTCAGAGATCCCCTGACAGAAGCGCCTGACGGGGTGATCTTTCTCGATATGACATCGAAACGATCGCTGGCCAGACCTCTCCGCGAGGTAGAGATCAGTGTATTCGTTACGTGCGGAGTCTACTATTCGTTTTCCCTTCAAGTCAAGCGATTGACCCCATCAAATGGCGCTTTTACGTCGAAGATCTAAAAAATTTCTCACAATTGCGTGATGATAAAGGGCGCCTACGAGCGGCCCTTCCTGCGCCGTTTGGCGGAGAC
>JBMOHS010000098.1:0-14844 GCA_049317725.1 Blastocatellia bacterium | reverse complement strand
ATTCTCTCGATTTTTGGGACACGCCCCGAAGCGATCAAGATGGCGCCGATCCTCGCGCGCCTCCGGCAGAGCTATCCGGAGGTCGCCAGCGTCGTCTGTGTTACGGGTCAGCACCGGGAGATGCTCGATCAGGTCCTGACCCTCTTTGGCCTCGTTCCCGACCATGACCTGAATCTGATGCAGGCCAATCAGTCCCTCTCGACATTGACGGCGGAGGCGATCCGGCGACTCGATCCCATTCTCGCCGCCGAGCGTCCGGACTGGGTCTTGACCCAGGGGGATACGACGACCGCCATGGTCGGATCCCTCGCTGCCTTCTATCATCAATGTCGGGTGGGTCACGTCGAGGCCGGCCTCCGTACCTGGGACAAATGGCAACCCTTTCCGGAGGAGGTCAATCGGCGCATCGCCGATGCGATCGCCGACCTCCACTTTGCCCCGACCCCGCAATCGGCGGAGAATCTCTTGCGGGAAGGCATCTCTCCTGACGGGATCGAGGTCACTGGAAACACCGTCATAGATGCGCTCCAGACGGTCGCGGGTTGCCCGTATGACTGGACGGAGGGACCGCTCGCCGGGCTGCCGCGAGAGGCCCCGCTCGTCCTCGTCACTGCGCATCGGCGCGAGAACTTCGGGGCCCCGTTGCGCGATATCTGCACCGCCCTGCGGACGATCGCGACCCGCTTCCCGTCGGTCCACCTCGTCTACCCTGTCCATCTCAACCCCAATGTCCGCGGGCCCGTTGAAGCCAATCTGGCAGGCCTCCCCAACGTGCATCTGCTGCCCCCCCTCGACTACCTGCCCCTCGTCCACCTGATGAAGGCCTCCTCCTTCGTCCTGACCGACTCGGGGGGGATTCAGGAAGAGGCCCCGGGCCTTGGCAAGCCCGTCCTCGTGCTGCGCGAAGTTACCGAACGCCCCGAAGGGGTTGCCGCCGGGACCGTTCAACTGGTCGGCACGGACCCCCTCCGCATCGTCGAGGCGGTCACGACTCTCCTCACCAATCCCGAGGCCTACCGCCGCATGGCCACCGCTGTCAATCCCTACGGCGATGGTCTTGCCAGCCAGCGAATCCTCACTCGTATTGTCGGAAGATAGAAATCGTCGTATAGTCTGGGACATTCCCTACGCCGGGGTGGTGAAATCGGTAGACACAGGGGACTTAAAATCCCCTGACCGCAAGGTCGTGCGGGTTCGAGTCCCGCCCTCGGCACTCGCTCCACTCTCCTTCCGCCCTGCGGCTCTCCAGTGGCGATCAGGGCTCAGTCGCTGAGGAGTGCCGAGATTGCCGGCTGAGACCGATTCAGGGATATTGTCCGTGGAGGTGGCAGCAACCCTCACCCCGGGGAGTCGGGCAGAGTGCCGGATCGGTCAGCCCCAATCCCATCTTCAGAGATTGGCGATCTTCATGGCGGAGTCGGGTCAGCTCATCGCATTCCTCGATCTTGAGTTCATCACGACGTCGACCCTTTCCCAATTCTCAGCACCGGGATCCGTTTGACAGGATGATTGTCGTTCACGCGCAGCGAGATGGGTTATCGATTGTCGGCGTCGATGCGTCATTCGAGGCCTATGGTGTACCCCGACTCTGGTGAGTACGATGGGTGGCTCGGATCATACCGGTGGTGAGGGGTCGTCTTTGCCCAATGATAGGCTAAAAGAGAGGGCCACTGCGATTTGTAGGGGCAGGCCTTGTGCCTGCCCCAGTCTCGCTTCAAGGAAAGATGGGGCAACGCCCCTACAGATCTCTGGGAGCAGGCTTGGGGAGGACCATGCGGGCCGGAGGCCCGCGCACCCAGGAGGCCTTGTTCCTGCCCCAGTCTCGGTTGAAGGAAAGATGGGGCAACCACAAGGGTTGCCCCTACAACTCACACTGGCCGTGTGGGGGTGAACCAGCTTGGCTATTCAAATGCCCGCAGGCCCAAAAGCTGGAAAAAATGACTGAATCCTGATACATGGTCTTCGGGCGGCCCCAAGGATCAAATGCCTCAGTCTGCACCTTGACCCACTTCCCGAGTTGACTGCCAAGCCGAGATCGATTCCGTCACGACCCGGCGGGCTTCGCGTCAGGGGCGCGAGCGGAGCGAGGGCGTGCGGATCAGCCGGACAAGGAGCAGGACGGCGGCGAGCATCGTCCACCCCATCAACCCGACGGAGACTTGATGGAGCAGGTCGAAGGTCTGCCGCGTCGGGTCATCGGGAGGGAGGGTCTGCAGCCGCTCCCCGAACTCGAGCCGGATCTGGTGGAGGGTGCGCGAGACCCACGCCCGGGAGACGGCCATTGCCCCGACCATCGAGAGGAGCAGGCCCGCCTCGATCCGCCAGTCGTAGCCTCCCCCCTCCTGGCGCACCTCCCGCCAAAGCAGCGCGAGGAGGATTATCCCCAGGGCGATGCCAATCCATTCGGTGATCATGAGGTGGCGGGAGACGATGTTGCCGGCGAGTGCCGGGTTGCGGAGGACGCTGAAGGCCACCGGGGCAACGATCCAACTGAACGAGGCCATGACCCCCAGCCAGAGGCCGATCAGGGCGATGCGGATCGATCGATTGGGCTTCATCTGTTCCTCCTCTCCTTCCGGTGGGGGGCCATTTCAGAGCGGCACGTTCCCGTGTTTCCGCGGGGGATTGCTCTCCCGCTTGTTGGCGAGGAGTTGCAGCCCGCGAATCAGCTTGGAGCGGGTGTGGCGGGGCTCGATCACCTCGTCGACATAGCCGCGCTGGGCGGCGATGAAGGGGGAGGCAAACTTCTCCTGGTACTCCTCGATCTTGGCGCGGCGGCGAGCGGCCGGGTCCCCATCGCCGGCAAGCTCACGGCGGTAGAGGATGTCGACCGCGCCCTCGGGGCCCATGACGGCAATCTCGGCGGTCGGATAGGCGAAGTTGAGATCGGTCCGGACCTGCTTCGAGCCCATGACGCAGTAGGCACCCCCGTAGGCTTTGCGGGTGACGACGGTGATCTTGGGGACGGTCGCCTCGGCATAGGCGTAGAGGAGCTTGGCCCCGTGGCGAATGATGCCGGCGTGCTCCTGATCGACGCCGGGCAGGAAGCCGGGGACATCGACGAGGGTGATGATCGGGAGGTTGAAGCAGTCGCAGAAGCGGACGAAGCGGGCCGCCTTGGTGCTGGCGTTGATGTCGAGCACGCCGGCGAGAAAGGCCGGTTGATTGGCGACGAGGCCGACGGGTTGGCCGTCGAGGCGGGCGAACCCCGTGACGATGTTGCGGGCAAAGTGCGGCTGGGTCTCGAGGAACTCGCCGTGGTCGACGACCAGCTCGATGAGCGTCCGGATGTCGTAGGGCTGATTCGACTCTTCCGGGACGAGGGTGTCGAGCGGCTCGGCAACGCGGTCGATCGGGTCGCTCGAAGCGATCCGGGGCGGATCCTCGAGGTTGTTGAGTGGGAGGTACGAGAGCAGGTCGCGGATCAGGGCGAGGCAGTCTTCGTCGTTCTCGGCGAGAAAGTGGGCGACCCCGCTCGTCTCGTTGTGGGTCACCGCTCCGCCGAGTGCCTCCTTGGTCACCTCCTCGTGGGTCACCGTCCGGATGACGTCCGGTCCGGTGATGAACATGTGGCTGGTCTCCCGTACCATGACGATGAAATCAGTAATCGCCGGGGAGTAGACCGCTCCGCCGGCGCACGGCCCCATGATCGCGGAGATCTGGGGAATGACGCCGGAGGCGAGCGTGTTGCGCGAGAAGATCTCGGCGTACCCGGCGAGGCTGGCGACGCCTTCCTGGATGCGGGCCCCGCCGGAGTCATTGAGTCCGATGACCGGCGCGCCGACCTTCATCGCCAAGTCCATCAATTTGCAGATCTTCTCGGCGTTGCTCTCGGAGAGGGAGCCGCCGAAGACGGTAAAGTCCTGGGCGAAGACGAAGACGGGTCGCCCGTCGATCCGGCCGTGCCCGGTGACAATCCCATCTCCGGGGATCTGTTGCTCCGCCATGCCGAAGTCCTGGCAGCGATGCTGGACCAGCTTGCCGACCTCCTCGAAGCTGCCGCGGTCGAGGAGGGCCTCGATCCGCTCCCGGGCGGTCAGCTTGCCGTCGCGGTGGTGGCGGGCAATCCGGTCTGGGCCTCCCCCCAGCTCGGCCCGCCGATTCTGCTCTTCCAGTGCGGTGCGTTTTCGTTGGCTCATGCGCGTTCTGCTCCTCCCTCCCGGCTCATCCATTCCTGCCAGAGAAGGTGAAAGTGGTGGAGTCCATTCTCCCGCCTCGGGGAGTAGCGGCCACGATGGTAGGCACTCGATCCCAATCCCCGTTGCACGGCTTCGCAGATGGCGATGTCCTCCTGTTGGATCTCGTCGCTGAGGCGGACGACCTCCTCGATCCGCTCCCGCTGGCCTTGTCGATCAAGGTCGTGGGTGTACCACTCGAAGATCGTCAAGGTGCGGGTCGGCCCGAGGGGGACGATCAGGTTGGTCGAGAGGTTGTCCGGGTGAAGGTTGAGCATAAGGTTGGGGAAGATCCAGTAGTAGAGCATCTCGCCCTGCGTCTCACTCGGCCGGTAGGTCCCTCCGCCCTCTGGGCCGGTGCGGATCGGCGCGTCCTGCAGCGACGAGTAGCGCGCGGGAATCGTCCGGTAGCGGGAATAGTCGATCTCGCGCATCAGCGAGGGGTGGACGATCGGGACGTGGTACCCCTCGACGTAGTTGTCGACATAGACCTTCCAGTTGCACTCGATGACATAGTCGCGACGGGCCGCCCACTGCATCTCGTCGATCCGGCTGGGGGCGACCCGGGCAGGGATCTCCCCGAGCAGGTCGAGGAGGCCCGGTCCGACCGGTTGGAGGCGAACAAAGAGAAACGACTCCCAGAGATCGACCTCGACCTCGCGCAGCCCGATCTCGTCCCGTGGGAAGTTCTCGACCCCCTCGAAGTCCGGCACTCCGATCAGCCGACCGCTCAAGTCGTACGTCCAGCCGTGGTATCCGCAACGCAAGCGCTGACACGTCCCGCTTCCGCTGGCAAGAGGTCCCGCCCGGTGGCGGCAGACGTTATGGAAGCCCCGAACCCTCACGTCCATCCCCCGGACCAGCAGCAGCGGCTCACCCGCGACCGTCGTCGTGAAGAAGGATCCAGGATGAGGCAGCGAGGTCAGCCGTCCGACCAACTGCCAGCTCGACGCGAAGATCCGCTCCCGCTCCGACTCGTCGATCTCGGGCGAGCGATAGCAAGAGGAAGGCAGCGTCTCGGCCGCCTCGATGCGCGGGTCGATCTCGAAGTCGAATCTCCAGCTCGCCATCCTCGCCCTCCAAGCTCCTGCTGCCCTCTCCTCAAGACCCCGGCTGCGCCGACGTCAGCCGGGCGACCTCCCGCGCGATCTTCCGCGGATAACCTTCGAGCAGCGCCCGCTTTTGACGAAGCCACCGCTGGTCCTCGGCGGCGGCCTCGCGCGTGCGGCCAAGGAAGGCGGCGACCTGGTCCGGGGCCGGCCCCCCGATGCCGTTCCGCACCTTGACGAAATGGAGGGGGCAGAGCGCCTCGACCAGCCGTTCGCGGGTCGTCTGCAAGGGCCTCCCGAGCAGCTCCTCCGCGACCAAGCAGAGCGCCGCGACGATCTCTTCGTGGGAGGCATCGACCCGCCCGAGCCGTCGTGCTGTCCCACCGACCAGGCGGTGGGCCATCTTGAAGCTGAGCCCCTCCTCCCGCGTCAGGGTGTCGGCCAGTTCCGTCATGGTCAGAAAGCTGCCTTTGGCCTTCTCGCGCAGGGCCGCAACGTCGAGCTCGATCGCCTCCACCGCCCCGGCCAAGAGCCGGACCCCCCGTCGGGCATCGTCAAACGTCGACCGGATCAGTGGCTGCAGATCGTCCTCGACGTCGTTGATGTCGCCGAAGGGCGTATTGTGAACACTGGTCATGACTGCCTGTGCCTGCGCAAACCCCTTACTCAGCAGAATCCGAGCGTGCTCGAGGGCCACCGGATTGCGCTTCTGCGGCATGATCGAACTGCCCTGCACGAATCCGTCATGGAGCGTCAGGAAGGCTACCTCCTGCGTCGCCCAGAGGAGCAGATCCTGGGTCAGCTTGCCGAGGCTGACCATCGAGGTGGCGATCACCCCCATCGCTTCGAGCAGATAGTCGATTCCTCCAATCGCGTAGTAGGAGTTCTCGACCAAGCCTTCAAAGCCGAGCAGCTCCATCGTCCGCTCCCGGTCGATCGGAAAGCCGGTGGTGGTGATCGCGCAGGCCCCGAGGGGGTTCTGGTTGATCGCCGCAAAGGCCGCCCGCAGCCGTCGCAGATCCCGGGTCAGGAATTCGATTGCTGCCGAGAGGTAATGGGCCAGCGTGGTTGGCTGCGCCGGCTGGGTATGGGTGTGCGCCGGCATGACGGTCTGCAGGTTGCGCTTGGCGAGGTCGTGCAGCACTCCCCGAAGGTTCTCGATCGCCTCGGTCAGCGAGAGCACCTCGCGGCGCAACTGCATGCGGTAGAGGGTGACGTCGATGTCATTGCGGCTGCGGGCGATGTGAAGACGTCCGGCCAGCTCCTCTCCGACCTCTCCCGCCAGCTCCCGCTCGATGTAGAAGAAGAGGTCCTCGACCGTTCCGTCGTAGCGCGCCCGGAGGATCTTCTCCCGATCGAGCTGCCCAAGCCCGCGCAACAGCGACGCTGCCTCCTCTTTCCGGAGAATCCGTTGCCGGTAGAGCATCAGCGCGTGCGCGGCGTGCAGCTCCATCAGCGGCTCGAAGAAGAATCGCTGGCTCTCGACGAAGTTGGGGGTGAGCACCGTCTCGGCATAGATCGGCGCGGGGAAGGTCGGCTTGGGTCCTTTTCTCATTCAGTTTCCAGCGGCCCATTCGGCGGGCCCGGGTTGTTCCGTCTCTCGCCTGCCCCCCCTCTTCCCATCAGGACGGAAACTCTGAAACGCGTGAGGGAGAGAGGGGGTGATCGGGCCACTCGTGCGGCCACTGCACCTCGCAGGCCGACCAGGTCACTCTCTCGCGGCACGGTCAGCCATCGACGAGCGATTGAACCATGGAGACCGCCCGGGGCGCAAATCCCCGCTCCCACCTCGCGGAACGACCCCTCACTCCCGCGCCGCCGGCTGCGGTCCGGGCGGGGCGACTAGGACCGGACACGTCGCTTGGCGCAGCACGAAATCGGTGTTGGTCCCGAACAGCTCTCGCCACTCCCCCTCTTCCCGATGCCGCCCCAGACAGATCAGGTCCATCTCTTCCTGCTCCGCCAAGGTCAGAATCTCCTCGGCCGGTCGCCCCGCTCGGACCGCCGGCTTGACTGTACACCATAGCCTGGCCTCTTCAGAGACCATCTCTTCCAACTGCTGCTCGATGAACTCGAAGCCAGGAGGAGTCTCCGGATAGTCCTCTGGGACGACATGGAGCAGGTGCAGCTCAGCCTGGTGCTCTGCGGCCAGCACCGTCGCAAAGGCCAGCGCGGCATCGCCCGCGCGCGAGAAGTCCTGCGCCGCTAGAATGCGCCTCGGCGCGAGATCCCCTTCCCACTCCCCTTGCCATTCCCGTTCCTCCCGGTGCAGCACCAGCACGGGGCAGATCGCTTCCCGACAGATCGCCTCCGCCGTCGATCCGAAGATGGCTGCCCCCAAGGGTCTGCGCCGCGATTCGAGAATGATCAGGTCGACACCTCGCCTCCCCGCCTCCGCCATCACGCCGATGATCGGGTCTCCGTCGATCGTCACTGCCTCCCAGTCGAGCCACGCTTCCCCCTCTTCCGGCATCGACGACTGCACCAGTGCTCTCAACTGGTCCTCTGCCGCCTGGCGCTTCTCCTCGGCATGGTAATCCATTGGACTAAGGCAGTGGCAGACCGTCAATCGTGCCTCACAGGCCTTCGCCATCGCCGTGGCATACTGCACCGCTTGGCGCGACGCTCTCGCAAGATCGACCGGGCACAAGATCTGTCGTATGGTCTTCATGTACTCCCTCCTCCTGGCCTTGCTTTGGTTGTCTATTAGTTGCCATTTGGTTTGTCGACGCCGCCGCCGCGAGCCTCTCCCGTCGCTGACGATGGACGCCCCCTCTCTTGCACTCCCGGAGTGTCAGGGGCCACGGCGCTCCGGGAAAGGTGAAATTGCAACTACCGGGCCAGACTTCGCGGGGAGATGCTCCCCGCGCCATCCACTCTCCTGGCAGGTTTGTAAGACCCTCGATCAGTTTGGGCCATGCCCGGTCTGGGACAACTGCGCAGGATCTCTCAGCCCGGCTGGGCCAATTTCCGCAAGGCAGGCTGACACCTTCCTCTCCTCCCAAGGGTTGCGGTAGAGTGGAGCAGGTCAAGGGCGAGCTTTTACAGGCATGGATCGTCGAAAGGTGGGGGAGTGCGCAAGGGGAGAATGGCAGATCTGAGGCGGCATTGGGGGCGGTTCGTTGTCCTGCTGCGCCAACTCTGGAAGATTGCCGATCAGGACAATGCCTTCGGCCGTGCCGCCGAACTGGCCTACTTCTTCCTTCTGACCCTCTTCCCCCTGCTGATCATCCTGCTCAGCCTCTTCAGTTTTCTGCCGGGCATTCAGGAGGCCCTGCGCGGATGGTTGGAGAACGTCATGCCCCCGCAGGCCATGGCGCTCGTCGAGGGGTGGCTTCGTGATTTTGTCGGACAGCGCAGCGGAGGACTCCTCTCCCTCGCGCTCCTCTTTGCCCTCTGGACGGCCTCGACCGGGATGGGAGCTGTCATCGGCACGCTCAACGCTGCCTACCAGGTCAAGGAGACCCGCCCTCTCTGGCAGATCGCCATCCTCTCCATCGGGCTGACCCTCGTCTCCTCGATCCTTTGCGTTGGCGGTCACCTGCTGCTGCTCTTCGGAGGCTGGGCCGTCGGTTGGATCGGTCATCACGCTGGACCACCCCCCTTGGTTGCGCTCCTCCTCCTCGCTTGGCGTCCACTCCGCTACCTGCTGGCGACCTTGCTCTTGATCCTCTCCGTCGACCTCATCTACTACCTTGCTCCGAACACCCAGCAGCGCTGGCGCTGGCTGACGCCGGGGGCGATCTTTGCCGTCCTCGCCTCCCTGCTCGCCTCCTCCCTCTTCTCCCTCTACCTGCGATTCGCCCCCGGCTACAGCCTGATCTACGGCAGCCTCGGTGCCTTCATCGTCCTCATGCTCTGGATGTACCTGCTCGGGCTGGCGCTCTTTCTCGGAGGCGTCTTGAACACCTGCTGGCCCCCCACCCGACGCCACTTGATCCACAGATGACTGCTCTTCAATCCTAGCCAATCCCGGTACGACGCGGGGTCCTCACCCGCTGGTGAACCAGGTTGGCTGACCCTCTCGCGGACGCCTCACGCCTCCAGGAGGGCCTCGTGCCGCTTGTGCAGTTGGACGCCAGCAGGAAGAGGTTCTCTCTCCCACTGACACGTCACCTGGTAATCGGCAAAGGAGAGCGGCATCTCTCGGCCGGGTTGGAGCCGGATCTCGATTCCCCCGAAGAGATCCTGCGAGGGAGCGCAACCGAGCCGGGCCTCCCGTCGGTTCTGTTCAGTATTGCGGCGGCTCTGGGTCCCGATGTGCTCGAAGTCGTAGAGCCCGCGGACGGCCATCTCTCCCCTGGAGAACCGCGGACCCCCCTCGAAGAGTCGCACCAACGAGGTGAAGAGGAGGGAGAGATCTGCCTCCGTAAATCCTGTTCGCACTGCCAGGGAAGGGGAGACGTAACCTCGTACGACGTAGAGGCCGTAGGTGAAGCTTGCCGACCCGGGGCTTTCCCCTTGACCGGTGCGCAGAGCGGATCGGGTGCCAGAGCCACTCGACTCTCCGGGCCAGCCCGCTGATGGAAGTCGCAGAACGGGATGAAGGGATCGCCCAAAGGTGAGCTGCACGGGTCCGCGCAACTGCCCCCAAGCGGATCCCTTCATCGTCCTGTGTCCGTGGCTGAGGACACATCCAAAAGCTCGTATGTCGTAGAATTCGCGGCAGAGCCACTGGAGCGTCTCCGTCGGCCCATCGCAGGTCTTCCCGGGATACTGGGCGCCGCGCTCTCTGGGCACCTCCCGAGCCTTGGCGAATTGGGCGAAGTGATTCTCCAACGAATCTTCCAGCCCTGCTCTCCTCTTCTCCCGCAGCAGGATCCGGTATCCATTTTCGTCACGGCTCCCCGCAGGGCCTCTTCCCCAGCCCTCCTGGGCGAGGGACCTCCCCTCAATGAAGTTCCGGATTCGCCGTTTGAGGCTCGCATCGGAGATGAAGCCGCATCCACTCACCTCGTCGACGTTCGGTTGGGGGACGATCCACCCCTCCCCCCGGTGGGCCTGACCAACGACGTCGAACAGAAACAAGAAGTCGTGCCGGTTGCTCAACACTTGGCTCGTCGCCGCCCTGGAACCCATTCTCCCCCCCCTCTTGTCGGCTGAATTGGGGCGCCTCTTCTCTGGTCGATTCTCTGATCGGTCCTCTCGTCTGTACCCAGGTTGGTCGGGGCAATCCCACGACCCTCAATGGTGGCAGTGTGGGTTTCCCGAACTGCTTATCGGGAGCTGTCCTTCCTCCCTGCGGATCCATTCGATCCGGGACGGATGGCAGTCCATGCGCCCCGCTCTCACTTTTGCGTCGAAGAAGAACGGGCTTGGAGCCGTCAACCGTCCCTCGTAGGGCAGGGGCACCTCTCCCGATCCCGGCCACACCGGCTGGCCCAGCGGGGAGTGGGGAAGCGGAGCGTCGATGCGGCGAGGCAGTCCTGACTTCCAGCGAAAGCCGATGGCCCGGTCCTCGGTCGAGAAGAGGTCGTAGAGCATCGGCCCGAGATCGGCGTTGAAGCGGAATGGGTCGGTCGACTCCGCCAGCCCCTTCTCCGCGCCGTCACGGGCCATCTCGTGTGCTCGCCGCGCCAAGGCCGCCACGGGATCCGGTTCGGGGACGAAGAAGGCGTCAAACTGTCGCAGCCCAAGGCAAGGCCGGTGAAAGCACTTCCCCAAGCGGGCGCGGCGCCGGACCTCCTGTCCAAACTGCTCCGGACTCCGTCGTGTGCGTCCACCGAGTTCGGTCAAACGAATCTCCGCCGTGATCAGGTACTCGACCCCTTGCAGCCCCAACCAGGACCGGACACCCCCAGGGCCGTTTCCCCCCACTCCCTCGATCAGCCCACCGTATCTTCCTCTCTCTCCCGCTCTCTTTCTGTCAGCTCTTCCCAACCCTTCCTTCGGTGCAATTGGATCGAGATGGATTACTTCGCCCCCTTCGATCGACGAGAAGGGAAACCACTCTCCCCGGCGCACGATACGGATCGTGTCGATCAAGTAGTAGAACTGTGGATCCCAATAGATCGCTTCCAGGATCCCCCGGGCGGCAGAGGGCGTGATCACCGGGTAACTGCTCCCCTCCGTCGATCCTCCCGGTCGCGTGAAACAGGCGTACTCCCCCCAAACCCGCATCGTGACCTGATCTCTTCGCCTTCTTGTTGCCGGTTCTTCCCACCCCTGGTCCATCTCATCCCTCCCTGACAGTAGAGATGATCCACGCTTCAGGGAGACAAATAATGTCTCCCTGAAAAAAAATTATTGGGAGGGATCAGCATAGAGGGCGAGGGTCTCGGTGAGACGGGAACGGACCAGTTCGTGAAGGAGGGGGGGAGAGACGGCAACAGCGTGGGGACCGAACTGCATGAGCCAGCGGACGACCTGAGGGAGAGCGGCCTCGGTGATAGAGAAGGTGACGCGGAGTCGTTGGTCGGGAAGGTCTTGATTGACCTGGGTTGGGTGGTAGGTTCGCTCGCGGATGTAGCGGGCCTGGTAGGAGTCGAACTCGATGACGACGGTGAGGGGAGCGCCGCCACGGAACATGCCAAAGCCGTGGTTGAGATAGGCCTGGGAGTTCCAGTCTTCCGGATGGTGAAAGCGACGGCGGGTGTTAAAGAGGGAGCGGATGCGACCGGCGTGGAAGTCACGGACGGCCTGGGTCTGGTGGTCCCAGCCGACGGCGTACCATTCCCCGAGGTAGTTGTGGAGGGTCAGGACATCGACGTTGCGGAGAGTGAGTTGATTCTCGCGTTGGGAGAAGTAGGTGAGGTGGAGGGTTTCGCGGTTGGCGACAGCCTCGGCGAGCTGTTGGAGGATGGCGGGAGGGGTCTCGAGGGCAGGTTCCGGGGCGATATCGATGGCAGCATCGAGCCGTTCGATGTTGACGACGACCTCTTCGGGCAGGTAAGAGGCAAGTCTGGCGAGGGATTGGCGGGCGAGTTGAACTTCCGCCGTGGGGGAGGCGTGGCGCAGGGCTCGCTCGGCGATAAAGAAGCTGATCAGCTCGCCAGCACCAAGGCGGATCTCCGGGAGAGTCCAGTGCGGATCGGTGAGGTGAAACCCGTTCCGGCCGCGATCGAAGGCGATCGGGGCGCCGTGTTGATCCTTGAGGACTTTGAGGATGCGCTGGACGGTCCGCTTGTCACGTCGAACGATCCGAGCAAGGCGGGCTTTGGTTGGGTAATTTCCGCTGCGGAGTTCCTGAAGAAGCCGCTTGTAGAGTTCGATGGTATCGAGTCGGGCCCGTTTTCGTTCGATCAGAGGGTCAGAAGACATGGGGGATCGATCCTCAAGACATTGCCGGCAGGCATTGCCGGGTTGGCTGTGGTGATGGCCGTTCTCCTCGGCAATGGAGCGGGCAAGGTACGCGGTGTTGGGAGAGTCCGCGCGCCGTTGGACCGTCAACTTGGTCGACTTGCCTGGGTTGGTTCCACAGAGGAGAGAGTATTGAACCATAAGCGTTGGGCTACGGCAAGGAGCAGTGGGGAGAGAAGATCCGGGGGCGCTTGCCAAGGCGTCGCCTTTCGTCGATGCTAGGGGGCGAGAAGGGGCGAGGGGCGAGGGAGAAGGGGCGAGAGGGAACTCTCTCGACCATGGTGGGAGCGAGCAGGTCGATCAATGGCACAGGAACAAAGGAGAGGCGACGTGAGCAAGCGAATGTGGCGGGAAAGGGTATGGGGCCGGCGGGCGATCCTCTGCGGGATCCTGATCGTGGGGGTCTGGGCGGGGATGATGGGAGCTGGAGGTGCACAGGAGGCGGCCCGACAGCCCATCCAGTTGGACGATCTGGGGCGGTTTCGCGAGGTGAGGGACCCGCAATGTTCCCCGGAGGGAGATTGGGTCGCTTATGTCGTCTCGACAACGGACCTCAAGGAGGACAAATCGAGTTCTCACGTCTGGATGTCCCGCTTCGACGGCAAGGAGGAGCGCCAGATGACGGCCGGACAGGAGGGGGAGTCTTCGCCGCGCTGGAGCCCGGACGGGAAGTACCTCTCCTTCACCTCTTCACGCAAGGGAGCGGCCAAGGGGAGCCAGGTCTGGGTGCTCGATCGGAGCGGGGGCGAGGCAGTGCAGTTGACCGACGTCAAGGGGCGGCTGCAGGGCTATGAGTGGTCACCGGACGCGACGCGGCTGGCCCTGGTGATTGGCGATCCCGATCCCGATCCGGATGCCGAGGCCGAGGGGAATGGGGACACGGCCCCAGCCCGCCCGAAGACGCCAAAGCCGATCGTCATCGACCGCTACAAGTTCAAGCAGGATGTCGCGGGCTATCTGCCCTCTGGGCGCCGCTCCCGCCTCTATCTCTTTGACGTCGCGACGAAGAAACTCGAGCGGGTGACGACCGGGAACTGGGATGAGTCCGCTCCCTCCTGGTCACCGGACGGCAAGAAGCTGGCGTTTGTCAGTAACCACAGTGCCGATCCGGATCGGACGCCGGAGGGGCAGCTCTTCGTGGTCGAGGCCCGGGCGGGGGCGACCGAGCGTGCGGTGACTCCAGTGGGAGTTCGGGTCAGTCGCGGTCAGGCGGAGTGGAGCCCGGATGGGCGCTGGTTGACCTATCTCGAATCGGATGAGCGGAAATTTGATGCCTACAATATGGATCACCTCGCCATGGTCGCCGCTGATGGCGCCTCGGCTCCGCAGCGGTTCCCCACGGTCGAAGCGCTCGACCGCGGCATCTCCAGTCCTCGTTTTACGGGCGACGGAGGAGCGATCACCTTTCTCGTGACCGATGACCGTTCCGTCTACCCGATGCAGTTGACGCTGGGGACAGGACAAGTGGCGCGGCTGCTCGATCCACCGGTCGTCGTCTCCAGTTGGAGCAGCGTCGGGAAGTGCTCGGCTCTCCTCTCTGGCGGAGATGAGAAGTACGGGGAGGTCTATGCGCTGGAGGGGCGCTCCCTCCGCCAAGTGACGAAGCAGAACGATGCACTGATGGCCGGGCTGAACCTTGGCCGGACCCGCCGTGTTGAGTTCAAGAGCAAGGACGGCACGTCCGTTCACGGACTCTTGACGACGCCGGTGGGGTATGTCGAGGGGACCAAGGTCCCCCTCCTGCTGCGCATTCACGGTGGTCCCAACGCCCAGGATCAGCACACCTTCAGTTTCGAGCGGCAGTTCTTCGCCGCGCAGGGCTACGCCGTGCTGGCCGTCAACTACCGGGGAAGTTCCGGGCGCGGCGTCAAGTTCTCCCGGGCGATCTTTGCCAACTGGGGACACTATGAGGTCGAGGATCTGCTGGCTGGGGTCGATCACGTCATTCAACTGGGGATCGCGGATCCGAGCCGGCTTGGCGTCGGGGGCTGGAGTTATGGCGGGATCCTCACCGACTACCTGATTGCCAGCGATACCCGATTCAAGGCGGCAACGAGCGGCGCGGGAACGGCGTTCACTGTTTCGTACTATGGGGTCGACCACTACATCATCCAGTACGACAACGAGATCGGCCCTCCCTGGAATCCGAAATCGTGGGAGACCTATGTCAAGTTGTCCTACCCGTTTCTCAAGGCGGATCGGATCAAGACCCCGACCCTCTTTCTCTGCGGGGAGAAGGACTTCAACGTGCCCGTCTCCGGCAGTGAGCAGATGTACCAGGCCCTGCGCAGCCTCGGGGTCGAGACCCAACTGATCATCTA
>JBMOHS010000097.1:0-15526 GCA_049317725.1 Blastocatellia bacterium | reverse complement strand
CCATTCTCCATTCTCCATTCTCCATTCTCCATTCTCCATTCCCCATTCTCCATTCTCCATTCTCCATTCTCCATTCTCCATTCTCACTCCTCTCCCCCCTGCCTTCTCTCCCGAAAATGCTCGATGATCCGCTCGGCTTGCCGCTGCCCGACGAATGGGCGGAGTTCCTCGAGGCTGGCCTCGGCAACCCGCTGCAAGCTGCCAAAGTTGCGCAGCAGGCGGCCTTTGAGCTTCTCGCCCACGCCGGGAATCGACGTCAGTTCAGAAGTAAAGTCGCGCATTGCCCGACGTTGGCGATGGTAGGCGACGGCATACCGGTGCGTCTCATCGCGGATCCGCTGGAGAAGACGAAGGATGGGTGATGTCTGTTCGAGGACGATCGGCTCCTCCTCACGCCCTTTGACCAGAAAGTGGCTGATCTCCTCGTGGCGCCCCCGAGGCTTGACCACCCCGATCGCCGGAAGATGCTCCAGCCCCAGCGAAGCGAGCGCCGTCGCGGCGGAAGAGAGCTGCCCCTTCCCCCCATCGATCAACAACAGATCCGGAAGTGGTTTGCCTTCGCGAAGAAGCCGCGCGTACCGCCGCGAGATCGCCTCCCGCATCGACGCAAAATCGTCCGCGCCTTCGACCGTCCGGAGAATGAATTTCCGGTAGGCCTCTTTGCGAAGCTCTCCTCCCTCACAGACGACCATCCCCGCGACATTCTCTGCCCCTTGCAAGTGCGAGATGTCGAACGATTCGATCCGTTGCGGGAGGGCTGGCAGGTCGAAGGTCTGCTGCATTTCGACGAGGGCCTTCGACCAATCGGGGGCCGTGACCCGAAACCGCTGCTCGAACCCCAGCCGTGCGTTCTTCTCGACCAGATCGATGAGATCGCGCTTCCGGCCCCGCTGGGGGTCGAGAATCCGCACCCGCTGACCACGCTTCCCGGTCAAGACCTGCTCAAGCAGTTCCCGGTCTTCCCAATCGACGGGAACGTGGATCTCCAGCGGAACATAGTTGCCGATGGTGTAGTACTGTCCGATCACCTGCCCCAGAAACTCCGCTGGATGGAACCCTTCGACTGGCAGATCCTCCCAGTAGAACTCCCGCCGGCCAATGATGCGCCCCTCGCGCATCGTGAAGAGCTGGAGGGCCAACTGGTGCCGGTCCCGATAATATCCAAAAATATCGACGTCAAATTCGGAGGTCGACATGACTTTCTGTTGCTCGCGCAGGGCCTGGACCGTCCGTAAGAGATCGCGATACTTGGCCGCCTGCTCGAAGCGAAGTGCGTCTGAGGCGTCAAGCATCCGCGCCTCAAGCGCCTGAGCCAGCTCCCGATCGCGCCCTTCGAGAAGGAGGCGGACATCCCCCACCGCTTCCCGGTACTGTTCCGGGCTGCAGAGATCCTTCTGGCAAGGGCCCGCACACCGTTTGATCTGGTACTCCAGACACGGTCGACCGGCGCGCCGATAGACCTCGAAGACCTCATCCGTGCAAGTCCGCAACTGGAATTCCCGGTTGATCAGCCGGACGGTCTTCTCGGCCAGCGACGCCGGCAAGAAAGGTCCAAAGTAGGCTGCCCCATCCTTCTCGATTCGCCGCGTCCGATAGATCCGCGGGAGGGGCTCCTGGACCGTCAGCTTAAGATGGGGATAGGCCTTGTCATCCTTGAGCATGACATTGTAGCGAGGCTTGTGCTCTTTGATGAGGTTCGATTCGAGAATCAGTGCTTCGGCCTCGTTGTCGGTGACGATGATCTCGAAATCGGCAATGCGCGAGACCAGTTCGAGGGTCTTGGCATCCATTGCCCGGGAAGATTGGAAGTACTGACGGACCCGCTGACGAAGACTCTTCGCCTTGCCAATGTAAAGGATCTGACCGCGACGGTCCCGGTGGAGGTAGACCCCCGGATCGACCGGCAGGTGCTTCAACTTCTCATCGAGCGTCAGGCTTGGTGCGTCTCCCTCGACTCTCCCGTCGACTCTCTTTCTGTCTCCCATTCCCCCCTCCCCAACAACTCCCCATCCCTTCCCTTCCCAATTCAGGCGATCCCAGACCTGACACCGGGATGGCAGAGGACATTCTACCCCCCATCGGGTATCGAACCCAAAATGCCGGTGACGGCTTGTGCCGGAAGATCGCCCTGGGCATAATCCGAAAATGAACTTTTCGTTGACCATTCCCACAGATCGGGAGTTCGATGTTGTTGGATTCGGACTCAACGCTGTCGATCATCTTGTCACCATTCCGCGCTTTCCGTCGTTCAACACCAAGGTGCGATTGACCGACCATCGGCAGATGTCCGGAGGGCAAGTCTCCTCGGCCATGGTCGGAATCCAGCGACTGGGCCTCCGTGCGGCCTATGTTGGCAAGGTCGGCTACGACAACGAAGGGCGAATGCTGATCGAATCCCTCCAAGGCGAAGGCGTCGATTGTACCGGCGTCCTGATCGCCATGGGTGCCAAGACCCAGGGGGCGGTCATCATCATCGAACAGTTCTCCGGAGAACGAACCATCCTCTGGTACCACGACGACCAGACCCGGATCGCCCCGGACGAGCTGCGACGGGAGTGGATCACCCGTGGACGCGTCTTGCACATCGATGGCTTTGATACCCGGGCAGCGATCGAGGCCTCGCGCTGGGCACACGAAGCGGGGATGGTGGTGACGATCGACCTTGACACCGTCTATCCCGGCATCGATGAGCTGCTGCCACACGTCGATTGCCTGATCACCTCGCAAGGGCTCGCCAATGAACTGGCCGGAACCATGGACGAGCGAGCCGCCCTGCAGACGCTCAATCGGCGTTACGGATGTTACCTCGTCTCGATGACGCAGGGTTCCCGGGGTGCCCTCGCCTTTGTCGAGGGAGAGTTCATCGCCTCCTCCGCCTTTCGGCCGCCGGTCCTCAAGGATACGACCGGAGCCGGAGACGCTTTCCGGGCCGGATTCATCTACGGCCTCTGCAAGGGGCTCACCATCGAAGAGACCATGCGCGCCGCCAATGCGGTGGCGGCCCTCCAGTGCCGCGAGATGGGGGCTCGGGATGGGCTCCCTTCCGAGGCAGAGCTGAACGACTTTCTTGCCTGACCCGCGCCACACGCCCCAGACGTCAAAGGAGATTCCAGATTGTTACGAGCAGGTATCGTTGGACTGCCCAATGTCGGCAAATCGACCCTTTTCAATGCCTTGACCGCGGCCAAAGCGGAAGCGGCAAACTTTCCCTTCTGCACCATTGACCCCAACATCGGAACGGTCGAAGTGCCTGATCCGAGGCTCGACGAGCTCGCCCGACTGGTCAAACCGCAACGGGTTGTCCCAGCGGTCGTCGAATTTGTCGACATCGCGGGCCTGGTCAAAGGAGCCTCCCAAGGAGAAGGGCTGGGCAACAAGTTCCTCGCCAATATCCGCGAAACGGACGCGATCGTCCACGTCATCCGCTGCTTTGAAGACGCCGATGTCGTTCACGTCGCCGGCGAGATCGACCCCGTCCGCGACCGGGAGACGATCAATCTCGAACTTGCCCTCGCCGACCTCGCCACGGTCGAGAAGAGCCTCGACCGGGCCCGGAAAGCCTCCAAAGGGGGCAATCGGGAAGCGGCGGCCGAGGTGGAGATCCTCGCCCACGTCGAAAAGATTCTCGGCGATGGCCAGACGATCCACGCGGCCCGTCTCGACCCAGAGATGCTCACCCGGATCAAATCGCTCAGTCTCTTGACCGCCAAACCGGTCCTCTATGCCGCCAATGTGACGGAACTTGAGCTGACGGGCAAGGAAGGACCCCACGTGCAAGCATTGCGCCGTGCCGTCGAGACAAGCCAGGAACCGGCGGAGATCGTTCCTTTCTCTGCCCGGATCGAAGCCGAACTCGCGGAACTCCCGCGGGAGGAACGGGGCGAGTTCCTCGCCTCTCTCGGTCTCGAATCGGCCGGACTCGACCGCTTGATCCGCGCGGCCTTCACCCTCCTCGGCCTCCAGACCTACTTCACCGCCGGTGAAAAGGAGGTTCGCGCCTGGACAATCCCTCGTGGTGCCACCGCTCCGAAGGCCGCAGGCGTCATCCATACCGACTTTGAACGCGGCTTCATCCGGGCCGAAACGGTCTCATTCGGCGACTTTGTCGCCCACCAAGGGTGGAAAGGGGCTCGCGAAAAGGGGCTCGTCCGCTCTGAAGGCAAAGAGTACATCGTTCAGGATGGAGACGTCATGCTCTTCCGCTTCAACGTCTGATCCCAGGGGGGAGGGGCCTGGCGGAGTGGTGCGAGAGCCGCCCTCGAGGCCCCCTCTTGCGATCTCCAAGAACTCGAGAAACCACCCCAAAATCTTCTTGAAAGATGGAAGAACAGAGGCGAGGCATGGCAAGACCGTCGGATTCCGCGTGAGACTCTTCCCTCCCGGCGAGGGCCCGATTTTTTGTCTCACACGGGGGGCTCAGGGAGAAGAAAAAACCAGCTCCCCTCATTGATTCCCCTCTTCCCTGATCCCTTCTTTCCTCTGTGTCTCTGTGCCTTCGTCTGAGATCCTCTCTCTTTTCCCAGAAGATCTCTCCGGCAAGGGACGGCCGCAGTCTTAGACAGAGGCCAGGCGGCCCGTCTTCGCCGCGTGCTTTTGCGACTGGAGCAGGACGTTGTCGATCAAACGAACCTCTCCAACATAGGCGGCGAGGGAGACAAGAGCGCGTCGCTCCGAGAGATCCTCGAGCGGTTCGAGCTGCTCGGTGTCGGTGATGGCGAGATAATCGAGCCGGAGGAGGGGTTGGCGGTCCAGTTCGCGCCGCATCTGCTTGAGGATCTTCGCCGCACTCCGCTCTCCCTGATCGAAGAGGGTCTCGGCAATCCGGAGGGATCGCGAGAGGGCGAGCGCCGACTCCCGCTGCTCGGGGGTCAGCAGGCGGTTGCGCGAGGAGCAGGCCAGACCGTCTGGATCCCGCACGACCGGAACCACCACGATCTCGACCGGGAGGTGCAGGTCCTGGACCAGCCGCTTGACGACCAACGTCTGCTGGGCGTCCCGCTGCCCGAGAAAGGCGAACTTCGGCTTGACGATGTTGAAGAGAATCGTCAGCGCCGTCGTCACCCCACCGAAATGGTCCGGCAGAATCTGCCCTTCCAGTTTGTCGCTCATCCCCCGCACGCCAACATAGCTGGCAAAGCCAGGCGGATAGAGCTCTTCGACGCTGGGAACAAAGATGTAGTCGACGCCGATCGGGGCGAGTCGATCGGCGTCCCGCGCCAGATCGCGCGGGTACTCCTCGAACTCCCGCCCAGAAAGAAACTGGGAGGGATTGACAAAGATCGAGACAACCACGACATCCGCCATCTGCCGGGCTTCGCGTACGCGGGTCAGGTGGCCTTCGTGCAAGACACCCATTGTCGGGACAAACCCGATGGAGAGGCCCTCCGCACATAGTTTTCCCGCGACAAACTGCATGCGGGCGGTCTTAGTGATGATTTCCATGGCTCGTCAGTTCTGCTGGTAAAAAAGGGGCTCCTGCCCGCCGGTTCACGTGGGGCCTCCCCCCAATGCGTATCGTCTGACTGCGGATGGGACCCGGGAGGAGGAAGGTGTCTGGGGGGAGATCGCCGCGAGCAGTTGCGCCACGGTCTTGCCCAGTACCGGATGAAGAAGAGCAGGATCGAGATCACACAAGGGGATCAGGACAAAGGCGCGCTCGGCCAAGCGAGGGTGCGGGACGACGAGGTCGAGCCCGGCACGGTTTTCGGTGACGACCTGCTGCCCAAAAAAGAGCAGATCGAGGTCGATGGTCCGCGGGCCCTGTGGAATCGACCGCCGCCGACCAAGAGAGGTCTCGATCTCCTGACAGACGGTCAACAAACGCCAGGGATCCCATCCCGTGGCATCGATCGCCAGAACCATATTGAGAAAGCTGGGCTGGTCGAGGTAGCCAACTGGGTCTGTCTCATAGAGCGGGGAAAGGGCTCGCACGGGGAGTCGATGATCGAGCAGTCCCCGAATAGCCTGCAAGAGGTAGGAAGCCCGGTCCCCAAGGTTGGATCCAAGCCCCAAATAAGCAGTTTGAGAGTCCATAGAGAGCAGATACAGACAGCAGATACAGACAGCAGATGCACCAGACCGGGAGCCACCTGATCGGGCATCCGGCTCCCCATCGACCTGCACGCTGAAACAGCCATTCGTCGCGGCCTTCTCCTGACGATGGCCGGGGGGAGACGAGCCCTCTTGACCCGAGGCGACAGATAAGGGACATTGCCGTCTTGCGCCTTCCCTCTTCCGCTCCCTTCCGGGAAGTAGGCTTGTCCCTCTCGGGGGAGTCGTTGCCTCCTCCTTCAAGAGAGGTTCCCACAGGAGGATCGAAGCCCCCACTCCGGTCTAACCACCGCCGGTTCGAGGGAAGTCAAGAGAGCGAAGCGGGACCACCGTCACGCGAGCGTCACACGACGTCGTACGAAAGGATAATGTTCTGCATTTATGGAGAAGAGTCAAGAGGCATCCCCCCAAGTTCGCGCCAGCAAGGAACCACCTGTCGGCGGTGCGCCAGTCCGGGTCAACGGCGAAATCACGTTGACCAGCAAAGGGCTCGCGCGGATCCGCAGCGGCCATCTCTGGGTCTATCGGAGCGACCTGCAAGCGATTCAACGCGCCGAGAGCGGGGCGGTCGTCCGCGTCGTCGACCATCGCGGGCGCTTTGTCGCCTGGGCACACTATGGAGCGGAGTCCGAGATCGCGCTTCGAGTGCTCTCCCGCCAGCCTGACGAGCGGATCGACCGGGACTTCTGGCGAAGTCGATTGGCGCAGGCGATCGACTGGCGAGAATCGGTCATCGGACAGGGAGAGACTTGCCGATTGGTCCATGCCGAGGGGGATGGACTGCCGGGATTGGTGGTCGACCGGTACGGAGATGCCCTCGTCCTTCAGACCCTTACTCAGGGAATGGAGGCACTCAAAGCGTTGTGGGTCGAACTGCTCTCGGAGCGGCTCACCCCACGCTGCCTCGTCGAACGCAACGATGTGCGCGTTCGCCAGCTCGAAGGGCTCCCCCTGCAACGCGGCCTCCTCGCGGGAGACCTCCCGGCAGAGGGACAGGAGATCAGCGAGAACGGGCTCCGGTTTCTGGTCGATCTGCTCGAAGGGCAGAAGACGGGCGCGTTCCTCGATCAACGGGAGAATCGCGCCGCAGCGGAGCGCTATGCCCACGGACGCGGCCTCGACTGCTTCACCTTCTATGGGTCGTTTGCCCTTCACCTCGCACGCCGCTGCCAGTCGGTGACGGCGATCGACCTCTCGACAGCCGCCCTTGAACGGGCACGTCAGAATGCCGAACGCAACCAGCTCGCCAATGTCACGTTCCTCGAGGCCAATGTCTTCGATCAGCTCCGCATCTATGACGACGCGGGAGAGCAGTTCGAGACGATCGTCCTTGACCCTCCCGCCTTTGCCCGCAACCGGGCTGCCGTCGCGGGAGCCCTGCGCGGATACAAGGAGATCAACCTGCGAGCCATGCGGCTGCTCTCACCCGGCGGGGTGCTGGTGACGAGCAGTTGCTCCCACCACGTCGGCGAACCCCTCTTTCTTGAAATGTTGATGGAGGCGGCCGCCGACGCCGGGCGCACCTTTCAGGTCCTTGAAAGAAGATCCCAACCACGGGATCATCCGGCGCTCCTGACGGTCCCGGAGACCAACTATCTCAAATGCGTCATTCTGCGCCGACTGTCTTGAAGAGAGCACGGCCCCCTCGCTGGACGGCAGACGATCCCCTAGACTTCCCCGGAGACGGTGTGTAAGATTTTCGCGTGATTGAGGCGAGCCCCCCAGTTGCGACGCCCCACGTGGCAGCTCCTGGAGATCCTTGGCCAGCAACTGCCCGACGAAGAGAAGAGACCCGATGGAACCTCAGGGTAGCCCGGCCCCTGACTCGTGAAGCATGTATGGAAGAAAAATATTTTCCCCAAGAGATCGAAGAGCAGCAGCAAGCCCGCTGGTCAGCCGCCAAAGCCTTCGAAGTAACGGCTGACCCGACTCGACCCAAATTCTACTGCCTGGAGATGCTGCCGTACCCGTCTGGCCGGATCCACATGGGTCACGTCCGCAACTACACGATCGGGGACGCGCTCTCGACCTTCAAACGTATGAACGGGTTCAACGTCCTGCATCCCATGGGCTGGGATGCCTTCGGGATGCCCGCCGAGAACGCGGCGATCAAACACGGGGCGCGACCCGACCAGTGGACCATCGAGAACATCGACTCGATGCGGGCCCAATTGCAACGGCTCGGATTCAACTACGATTGGAGCCGGGAGATCGCCACCTGTACGCCCGCCTATTACCGATGGAATCAGTGGCTCCTCATCGAGATGTGGAAGAAGGGCTTGGTCTACCGGCGCAAGGCCACCGTCAACTGGTGCGTCAAGTGCAACACCTCGCTGGCCAACGAACAGGCTGAAGGTGGGTTCTGCTGGCGCCACGAAGACACTCCCGTCGAGCAGCGTGAACTCGAGCAGTGGTTCATCCGGGTAACCCACTACGCGGACGAACTGCTCGATTCCTTGGCGGAACTGGAAGCCGGATGGCCTGAGCGCGTCTTGGCGATGCAGCGCAACTGGATTGGGCGCAGCCGTGGTGCCGAGATCGATTTCGGGATCGACGGGGAGGCGAATCGGACGGTCCGGGTCTTTACCACCCGGATCGATACCATCTTCGGAGCCAGCTCCTTGATCCTTGCCCCCGACCATCCCTTGCTTGAGGAGTGGGCCGCGGCCGGGAAAGTCAGCGCGGAAGTGCTGCAGTTCCGCGCTGAACAGGCCGCCCTCACGCCCCGTGAACGACTCGAAGAGGGACGGGAAAAGGCAGGCGTCTTCACCGGCTGGTGGGCAATCAACCCCTTCAGCGGCGCCAAACTGCCGATCTGGACGGCAAACTTCGTCCTGACGGGCTATGGGACTGGAGCGGTGATGGCGGTGCCGGCTCACGATGAGCGCGACTTTGAATTCTCCCAGAAGTATGACCTCCCGATCCGTCAGGTCATTCTGGCAGAAGAACAAGAGGAGTCGGCCAACTCTCTCCCCTACACCGCCAAAGAAGAGGGGGCCAAGCTGATCCACTCGGGCGAGTGGAATGGCCTGACCATCGCAGAGGCACAGCAGTCGATGATTGCCCGCGCCGAGGAGCGAGGATTTGGACAATCCCGCGTCAACTTCAAGATTCGCGATTGGGGGGTCTCCCGACAGAGAGCCTGGGGAACTCCTCTGCCCTTCATCCACTGCCCGGTCTGTCAGATTGTTCCGGTTCCAGCGTCGCAGCTCCCGGTCGAACTGCCCGCCGATCTCGACTTCAAAACTCCGGGGGCTCCGCTTGCCGAACATCGTGGCTTTGTCGAGACGAGTTGTCCAACCTGCGGGGGGCCAGCCCGTCGCGACACGGACACGATGGACACCTTTGTCGATTCCTCTTGGTACTACTTCCGCTACTGTGATCCGGGCAACGAGTCCCTTCCCTTCGATCCGGAGATTGCGGCCTACTGGACCCCTGTCGATCAATACATCGGCGGCATCGAACACGCCGTTCTGCACCTGATCTACACCCGGGTCTGGACCAAGATCATGCGGGACCTCGGGTTGCTTCCCTTTGGGGAACCGATCACGCGACTCCTGACGCAAGGGATGGTCTGTCTCGCCACTTATCGATGCGAGGAGCACGACTGGCTCCACCCGAACGATGTGATCGGGGGCCACTGCCGGCATTGTCAGCGCCCTGTCACCATCGGACGCATCGAGAAGATGTCGAAGTCGAAGAAGAACACCATCGATCCAGATGAGATGATCCGGATCTATGGCGCAGATACCGTGCGCATGTTCATGCTCTTCGCTGCCCCCCCCGAAAAAGACCTCGAATGGAGTGAGGCAGGTGCCGAAGGGGCCTCCCGGTTCCTCAACCGGGTCTGGAGAATTACCTGGAAGTGGCACAGCCTTCTCTCCTCCACGAATGGGGAGAACCCGGCAGAGTTTTCCAGCGCGGCGCGTGCGCTGCGCCGGAAGACCCACCAGACGATCGAGCGCGTCACCCGCGACATCGGGGACCGTCTCCAATTCAATACGGCGATCGCTGCGTTGATGGAGCTGACCAACGAACTCTACACCTTTGACGGTCAACTCCCGACGGGCCAGTCCAGCCCAAGCGATCGATTCGTCATTCGCGAAGCCCTCGAATCACTTACCCGGATGCTGGCACCACTGACGCCCCACTTGGCGGAGGCTCTCTGGACAGGGCTCGGCCACGACAGCCTCATCGTTCAGTCAGTTTGGCCTGCGTTCGACAGAGAGTTGGCTCAGGAAGAGGAGCTGGAGATTCCCATCCAGCTCAACGGAAAACTGGTCACCCGGCTGACGGTTCCTGCAGGAATCGCCGAGCGCGACCTGATCGACCTCGCCGTCACCAACCCACGGATCCGGCAGCGTCTCGAAGGGCGAACCATCAGCAAAACGATCGTTGTCCCCGGCAGGCTGATCAATCTCGTCGCCCGATAACCCTCCTTGACAGATCCCCCAGGGGCCAAACTGGCCCACTGGGGGATCTCCCGCTTCCCATCCTTCCCCTGCCCTCTTTCTGGGCGTTCTGGCCAGTAATTTGCATACCTTCTCTAACTGAATATCGGTACGGCAAATTGGGCAAGTGGTCAATGAATCTTGCCTTCGGAACGGCTCGCATTGAAGTGGAAAGAGTCGCTGTGATATTTTCTCGACGATTAACCCCACGCAGAATGGGGGATCACTGGAAAAAATCTCTGCGCCCGGGACACACAACACTAAAGGAGCCACACGATGCTCCGGAAGGGCAAAATGAGACAGAATCAATCTGTTCACAGATCCGCTTTGGGTTTTGGAGTTTTCGTGTCGCTTCTCTTCCTGCTCGTCATGGCAGGACCTTCCCTCCCCCGCTGGGGAACATCTTCAGGAAAGGCGCTGGCGGGTGGACAAGACCCCACATTGACGCTGCCCAAGCCGCCGCTGGGAATGCCGGAGGACCTGTTGGGAACCATCCAGGTGCTCCAGGAACAGTCGGCGCGTCTGGTGCGGACAGAGAGCGCGGCACGCCACTTCGCACAGCTCTCGACGGAGGCACAGTCGAAAGGCACGATCCCGGTGATGGTGCGGTTGCGCGCCGCCTTCGCACCGGAGCGGGAGCAGCAGGGTGGTCTGCAGGCGCAAGCCCAGCAATTCGTCATCGCCCAAGTTCGAGAGCAAGTCATCGAGGAACTCTCTGGGTACGACCCTGCCTCCCTCAAGGCTTTCGCCTACATTCCCTACATCGCGGTCCGGGTCAACGCGACCGGGGTCGCCTCCCTCCAGCGATCGACGGGGGTGTTGGATGTCGAGCAAGATCTGACCGTCGTGCCTGACCTTGCGGAAAGTGTCGCCCTCATCGGAGCGACGAGAGCCTGGGAGAATGGCTACACAGGGGCCGGCCAGACGATTGCCATTCTCGATTCCGGTGTCGATCGGAACCACCCCTTTCTGGCGGGAAAGGTCGTCTCAGAGGCCTGCTACTCGACCAATGCCTCGGCCGATTCCTACCTTTCTCTCTGTCCAAGCGGAAGCTCCTCCTCGACTGTCCTCAACTCTGGCCTGCCCTGCACGATTGAAAACGCGGGATGTGCGCACGGAACGCATGTTGCGGGCATTGCAGCAGGAAAGGGAACCGCCTTCTCTGGCGTTGCCCGTGACGCGAATCTGATCGCCATCCAGGTCTTCACCCAGCACAACAGTCCAGGATCGTGCAACAATGGGCAACCATCCTGCATCGTCGCCTTCACGTCGGACCTGATTCGGGCACTGGAGCGAGTCTACACGCTGCGGACAACCTTTCAGATCGCCGCCGTCAACATGAGCCTTGGAGGCTTGCGCTACTTCACCAACTGCAACGGGGATGAAGTGGCGACCAAGGCGGCGATCGATCTGCTTCGTCAGGCAGGGATCGCCTCGATCGCCGCTTCTGGAAACGGGGGATACACCGATTCGACGACCGCCCCCGCCTGCATCTCGACCGCGATCAGCGTCGGCGCCACCCGGGACTATCCGACGCAATTGGACCAAGTTTCGAGCTTCTCCAACAGTGCTCCGTTTCTCCATCTCTTGGCTCCGGGAGAGGGAATTACTTCTTCAGTGCTCAATGGCGAATACGCGACGTGGGCAGGAACTTCGATGGCGGCGCCCCACGTCGCGGGCGCCTGGGCCATCGCCCGGCAGAAAGTGCCGAGCGCCTCGGTCGGAGAGATCCTCGACGCGTTCATCCGTACTGGGCTGATGATCACGGACGGCAGAAATGGCGTGACCACCCCGCGCATCAGGGTCGACGAAGCCGTTCGCGCCCTTGGGGCAGGAGATCCGCCCCCACCGCCTCCGCTGGGACCTGGACTTTTGGCCGCCACGGTGACCGGTCCAACCCAGGTCAACCTGACTTGGCGGGACAACGCGACCAACGAAGAAGGATTTCGTGTCCAACGGCGGGAGCGGGGGGCAGAGGCGTGGACCATCATTGCCTCGGTGGGGACGAACAACAGCTCGTATCAAGATTCTGGATTGCGGGCGGGAGCGACCTATGAATATCGAGTCTTCGCCTTCAACGCGGGCGGGGAGTCCCCCTTCTCGAACATTGCCCAGGTGAGCATGCCAGAAGCCCCCCCCGTCGCCCCGACGAGTCTCGCGGCCGTTGTCATCTCCTCGACCCAGATCAATCTTTCTTGGACCGACAATTCGATCAACGAAACTGGCTTCAAGATTTTTCGTCGCACGGGTACAACGGGCAACTGGACGATCATCGCCACTCCCGGGCAGAACACAACGCTCTTTCAAAATACGGGACTGACGCCGGGAACGACCTATTCATATACGGTGTTAGCCTACAACCCGACCGGTGACTCGGCAGGGTCAAACGAAGTAACGGTGACCACTCCCGCGGTCCCCCTTCCCGGTCCGACCAACCTACAAGCAAGCGTCCTTTCGGCCAATCAGGTGACCCTTACCTGGATCGACAACGCGACGACCGAGACTGGATTTCGCCTGCTGCGACGGAGCAGTCCGAACTCTCTCTGGACGACGGTTGCGACCCTGGGCCAGAACGTGACCAGCTACCTGGACTTGACGGTCACGCCCGGCAGCAGCTTTCTCTATACTGTACTGGCGTTCAATGAAACCACCGAATCAGGGCTTTCCAATGAGATCCTCGTGACGACTCCCGGGGTCGCCTTGCCCCCGCCGACCAACCTGAGCGCCATCGCGACCTCCCCGAGCCAGATCAACCTGCGCTGGACAGACAATTCACAGACCGAGGCAGGATTTCGAATCCGACGGCGCACGGGGCTGACGGGTGGATGGGCGGAGATTGCAGTCGTTCCAGCCAACCAGACCACCTTTGAGAACACACAGCTGTCAGCCGGACAAGCTTACAGCTACACCATCTCCGCTTTTGACGCGACGATCGAATCCGCGTTCTCAAATGAGGCGACCGCGACCACCTTTCCAGAGCGAGTCTCGGATGATCGGCCCGCACCTCCCGCGAGGCTGCAGGCCACTGCCAATTCGACGACCAGTGTCGAGCTGAACTGGGTGGATCGCTCAACGAATGAAGTCGGTTTCCTCGTCTTTCGTCGCCCCGGGATCGATGGGTTTTGGGAACCTGTCCAGGACCTTGGGCCCAATCAGACGCGCTATGAGGACGTGAATCTCACCCCTGGAACCAACTACTACTACTTGGTCCGCTCCTATAATCTGGCTGGAAATTCAGTGGAGTCGAATGAGGTCAGCGTGCAAACTCCCAAAGAGTTCTTCGTCCCGCTGCTCAGTGGGGTCAGTACGGAGGCGATCCTCAATCGAAATCGACAGCTGCTGTATCGGATTCAAGTTCCAATTGGAGCCACCCAGCTGCAAGTCCAAACGACCGGCACGGGGAATGTGGATCTGTATGTTCGGTATGGAGATCAGCCGCAGATGAGCACGTTCAACTGCCGTTCGACCTCGAACACGTCCAGCGAGTTCTGCCTTTTCAGTTTCCCAGCCGCAGGGGACTGGCACATCATGGTCTACGGAGTCAGCGCTGCCCTCAATCAGTTCACGCTGACAGCACGAATCGGAGTGGGGTTTCTCGAGAACCTCCCGGCAGGGCCCAGCGACCTGGTGGCCACCGAGGCTGGCACCAACCAGATTCGACTGAAATGGACAGACAATTCGATCAATGAGGGAGCTTTTCGGATTCGACGCAAGATCGGGAAGGATGGGCTCTGGGTGGAGTTGGGCGCGACCGCACCAAACATCACCACGATTGTCGATGCAGGGCTGCAACGGGGCGTTCCTCACTACTATGTGGTGACGGCCTTCAATACTGCGGGTCTCTCCGCTGCATCGAATGAGGCCATGATCAACCTCAACAACGACGTGCCACAACGCCCAGAGACTCCCGGTAGCCTCGTCGCGACCGCGATCTCCGCAACGCAAATCCGACTGCAGTGGCGGGAAGCGGGGGGGGAAGAGAATGGCTTCCGGATTCGACGACGAACTGGCGAGAGCGGGAGCTGGGCAGTGGCGGGGGAAGTGGGGCCGAACATCACCTCATTCGAGGACCGAGGACTGAGTCCGAACACGAGCTACAGCTACTCCGTCTCCGCTTTCAACTTCAGTGGAGAGTCACCGAGTACCAACACCGTGACCGTCACGACTCCGAGGGAGTCGGTTCCCCTGCCGGCTGGACCGATCAACTTGCAGGCCCGCTCCATCTCCCCGGTCGAGGTCGATCTGACGTGGACGGACCAGTCGATCAACGAAATGGGATTCCGCATCCAGCGTCGACTGGCAAGTGGGGGGCTCTGGACGCAGATTGGAGAAGTGGAGCGGAATACCACCAATTTCCGAAGCAGTGGGCTCGTTCCCGGAGAGTCATACAGCTTCCGCGTCTTCGCTTTCAACGGCACCGGCGAGTCACCTCCCTCGAATGAGGCGCAGGCCACCGTTCCGGTCCCAGAGACCGCCCCACCGGCAGCTCCGACGGATCTCGTCGCCTCATCCTTGTCAAGCATCCAGATTCAACTGCAGTGGAGGGATGCCTCCACCAATGAGACGGGGTTTCGCATTGAGCGCCGGATCATCCCTTCTGGAGGTAGCGCAGGAACCACTGAGTGGCAATTATTGACAACGGTGGGAGCCAATCTCGGTCTTCATCTTGACCAGCAGGTTGTCGGGGGAGCCACCTATCTTTATCGAATCGTCGCGTTCAATATCTACGGTGAGTCGTTGGCGTCAAATGAAGCAAGGGCCACTGTCCCATCGGTCAGTGTGACCCCGTTACTCAACGGGCAAATGACAAGCCGATCGGTCAATCGAATGCGTCCCGCGTTCTTTTCGGTCGAAGTTCCAGTGGGCAGCAACCAGCTGAGCGTTCAATTGTCAGGAGGTGGGAATGTCGACCTCTACGTGCGAGCTGGGGAGCTACCTCAAATTGATCAATTTGACTGCCGTTCCAACAACTTGAACTCAGCGGAACTCTGCGTGATTCCCTTCCCGACGCCCGGTATTTGGTA
>JBMOHS010000096.1:0-15547 GCA_049317725.1 Blastocatellia bacterium | reverse complement strand
GCGATTGGAGATGAGATGACCCTTTCGATCCCAGCAATTCGAGCCCACTTTCCCGCCCTCGCCCGGCAGCACGGGGGATTCCCTGTCGCCTATTTTGACGGTCCAGGAGGAACACAGACCGCCATCGAGGTGGTCGAGGCGATGCGGGACTACCTGCTGCACCATAATGCGAACACCCACTGGATCTATCCGACCAGCCAGGAGACCGATGCCCTGCTGGCCGAAGCACGCGCTACGTTCGCTGACTTCTTTCACTGTCAGCCGGACGAGGTCAGCTTTGGGAATAACATGACGACGATCACCTTTCACATCTCGCGCGCGCTGGGTCGAGGATGGCATCCAGGAGACGAGATCGTCGTCACCGAGCTGGATCATCACGCCAATGTCGACCCGTGGCGAGAGATGGCGCGCGACCGCGGATTGACAGTGCGGACCGTCCGGCTGTTGACGGAGAGCGGCCAGCTCGACTGGGAGGATCTCGAGGAGAAGCTGACCTCCCGCACGAAACTGCTGGCGATCGGGGCGGCTTCGAACGCACTGGGGACGGTCAACGACATCGCCCGGGCGGCACGTCTTGCCCACCAGGTTGGAGCACTCGTCTATGTCGACGCGGTGCACTATGCCCCGCACCAACTGGTCGATGTCCGCGAATTGGGGTGTGACCTGCTGGCCTGCTCCGCCTACAAATTTTACGGTCCGCACCTCGGAATCCTCTATGGTCGTCGCGCAATTCTCGAACAGTTGGATGTACCGAAGCTGGCCCCGGCATCCAACGAAGCGCCAGACCGGCTCGAGACCGGGACCCAGAACCACGAGGGGATCGTCGGGGCGGCGGCGGCCGTCAATCTGATCGCCTCCTGGGGAACAGGCGAGAGCCGGCGGGAACGGCTGATCTCGGCGATGGGGGCACTGCACGACGAGGGGGAGCGGCTGTTGCGCCGGCTTTGGGACGGACTCCACTCGATCGAGGGTGTCAGCGTCTATGGCCCAAGCCCCGACCAACCGCGGACGCCGACCGTGTCGTTCTCTCTGAGGGACGTTCCAGCCGTCAAGTTGGCCGCCTTTCTGGCCGCCCGGGGGCTCTTCGTCTCCCACGGCGACTTTTACGCGCAGACGGTCGTCGATCGACTGGGGAAGGCCGAGCAGGGGCTGGTCCGGATCGGCTGCTCTTGCTATACCAGCGAGGAGGAGATCGAGCGGCTGCTCGCGGGAATCCGCGCCTTTCCGGGCTGAACGAGCCTGCGGGGATCGTTATCGGAAGATGGTTTTGGAAGAGGGGAGCGTGCGATCGCTCCCCTCTTCTCTTGGAGGGTCAGGAACGGTTCTTGCGAGGGGAAGATTCGGGCGGAGGGGGCTCGGGAGACGTCGCCCGCCGCAGCGCATCAGAGAAAGGGTTGTTGAACCCCTTGTTCGCCGGAGGAGCGGGACGTCCAGACGGGCCCGGCTTTGGTCTCCGGGCAGGGCCATTACCGGCAGAACCGGTCGGTCCTTCCGCCGAGGGCTGGTTCGCCCGCCCCGTGGAGTCGATCCGCATGGTCAGCGCAATCTGCTGCCGATCGAGATCGACCTTGAGCACTTGCACACGGACCCGGTCCCCGGGGCTAACCACTGTGCGCGGATCCTTGACGAACCGCTCGCTCAGTTGGGAGATGTGGACGAGGCCGTCCTGGTGAACCCCGATATCGACGAACGCACCGAAGTTGGTGACGTTGGTGACAATGCCGGGACAGATCATTCCCGGCACCAGATCCGCGATAGCGTGCAGGTCTTCGCGGAAAGAGAAGGCAGCGAAGGCTTCGCGGGGATCGCGGCCCGGCTTCTCGAGCTCCCGCACGATGTCATCGAAGGTGAACTCCCCGATCTGGTCCCGGAGATGCTTCGCTTGGCGCACCAAGGTGACGCCACTTCCGAGCAGGTCGCCGACGCCCTTGCCCAGCTCCTGCGCCAACTGCTCAAGCAAGGCGTAGCGTTCGGGGTGGACCCCCGTGTTGTCGAGAGGATGGGTCGCCTCGGGAATCCGCAGGAACCCCGCCGCCAACTCATAGGTCTTCCGGCTGAACCGAGGCACGTCGAGGAGCTGCTCCCGGGATCGGAAGAGCCCTTGGGCGGAACGATGCTCAACGATCTTCTTCGCGAGCGCCGGCCCAATTCCTGAAACTCGCGACAGGAGGTGGTAAGAGGCCGTGTTCAAATTGACCCCGACCGAGTTGACGCACAAATCGACGACCAGATCGAGGCTCTTCTTGAGGGCGACCTGATTGACATCGTGCTGGTACTGGCCGACCCCAATGCTCTTCGGATCGATCTTGACCAGTTCCGCAAGCGGGTCCTGCAGGCGACGGGCAATCGAGATCGCTCCCCGGATCGTCAGATCCAGCTCGGGAAACTCCTCCCGCGCCGTCTCGCTGGCGCTGTAGATGCTGGCACCGGACTCATTGACCAGGACGACGGGTACCGAAAGCCCTGCGTCCGTGAGGGCCTCACGCACAAAGGCCTCGGTCTCCCGACCAGCGGTCCCATTGCCGACGGCAATCGCCCGGATCGAGCCATTGCGGACGATCTCCGTCAAGAGCCGCTTCGCCCGCTCCTGATCGCTCTTCGATTGGAGGTGGATAACGTGATCGGCGAGATACCGTCCACCGTCATCGACGACCGCCAGTTTGCAGCCGGTCCGGATCCCAGGATCGACCCCGAGAACGGCTTTCGATCCAAACGGAGCAGAGAGGAGCAGCTTCCGGACATTCTCAGCGAAGACCTTGATCGCGGCTTCATCCGCGACCTCTTTGAGGGCGCGGTGGACCTCGGTCTCGATGCTGGGTTGGACATAAACACGGAGGGCCAGCCGGGCCGCCCGCAGAAGCACCTCTGCGCCAAGAGAGTCGGCAACCGGGCAGGCGCTGTGCTCGAATTGAGCGAGCAGCATCGGCTCCATCTCGGCATCTTCCGGCGATGGCCCGATCGAGAGCGAGAGTTCCTCCTCCATCCAGCCACGGCGCATCGCCAGATACCGGTGGGAGTTCTGGGGGTCGAGCAGCGAAGCTATCGGTTCGTCATACTCGAAATAGCGCTCAAATTTGCTGTTTGGCTTGGCCTTCTCGCCCTTCTTGGTCGTCGCAGCACCGCGCTCGAAGAGGGTTCGGCGCACGGTCTCGCGCAGCTCCGGGATCTCCGTCAGCCGCTCTGTCAGGATATCCTGCGCTCCCTGGAGGGCCGCTGCGGCATCGGCTACGCCCTTCTCGGCGTCGCAGTAGGTCTCGGCAAGTGACTGGAGGGTCACTCCAGGTGGAGGCGTCTCCGCCCCGTGACCAACCTGCCAGATCCACTCGGCAAGGGGTTCCAGGCCCGCTTCGCGCGCCAGGGTCGCCTTCGTCTTGCGCTTCTGCTTGTACGGAAGATAGAGATCTTCGAGCTGGTCAAGATGAAACGTCGAGAGGATCTTCTCTTTCAGCTCGGGGGTCATCTTCTGCTGCCGTTCGATCTCTTCGACGATGAAGGACTGCCGCTTGAGGATCTCCTTCCATCGTTCATCGCTCTCGATGACCTGCTGAATGGCGACCTCGTCGAGGTTCCCGGTCTGCTCTTTCCGATACCGGGCGATAAACGGAATGGTCGCCCCCTCCCCTGCCAGATTGAGCACCGCCTCGGCGGAGGTGAGAGGAATCGTTGGATGTTGAGAATGAAACCAGAGCGCAAAATTCAAACGCCAAACTCCTTACGACAAGATAGATCGACTTGCCCTAGGGGGGCCGGGCAACGGCCCCCCCCCATTTTCACTCAAAGAGGCCTGGATCCTGGATCGGAGGGACCTTGTCACCGTACCATTCCATCCATTGAACCCGCCCGGCCCGAACGGCATCGCGCACCCATCGTTCCCGACGGGTCAATGCCGAAACTCCTGTCTTGATCTCCAGAAAGACCACCTGTCGGAGACCGTTTCGCTCTTCCTCGTTGAGCCCATCAAAGATGATCAGGTCGATGGGGCTGCCCAGAAAACGAACATCCTTCGGGTTGAAGGGAAAGGAGGGCAGATGGGGCACGAGGTGTTCGGTAATCTTTCCGATGGTCACCGACTGGCTGCGCTGCACGGCATCCTGCCGGATCCGCTTCTCCTGCTCACTCTTCCATTCGGCAAGGGCACGTCGGGCTTCGCGCCAAGCCAGCTCTCGCTGTTGACGCCGAACGGTCACCAGATCCTGCTGCCGCCACTGCTCGAAGCGCTCATGGGCTTGGAGGAGCGCTTCGCGCTGCGCCCGGGCGACCAGCGTGGCCAGCTCACGCTCCCGCCACTGCGCGAAACGGGCCTCCTCGCGACGAACGACTTCGGACTCCATCTGACGCCGCCACTGCTCTCTTCCCTTCTCTCCGCCCGTCTCCCTCTCCAAGCGCAGGCGCATCAGGCGGTACCCCAGCAACAACAGCCCACCAACTGCCGCCACCAGACACAAGAGCAGGACTATGACGATCGTCTCCACGCGTCCCCCCTTCTCGAACCTGATCAGGCATTTCGCGGTAAAGAGGGGATCGATGGCGTGAGAACGATGACCGGGATCCGCCGCTCCCCCGCCCGGTGGCGATAGGCCTCATAGCCCGCATAGACCTCGACTGCCCGACGCCAGCACGCCGATCGTTCCTCCCCCTCCGCTTCGTGGGCGACGTATTCTTCGGCAATTCCTGCCCGAATCAACTGAACCCGCGGATGGGCCCGAAGGTTATGATACCAGGCAGGATGGCGCTCCTGACCCCAGTTAGAGGCGATAAGGATGTACCGTCCGTGATCGAAGGGGATGCCCACCAACGGATTCTCTCGGGGAATGCCACTGCGGGCCCCCAGCGTGCGGAGGGTGACAATTGGGAATCCTGTCATGAGGCGGGTCAGCGAGGTTCGACCGGCTGACCAGTGGATCAACTGGCGATCCAGGAAGGGCAGGCAGAGCGAAAAGAAGCGCGTCACGGGCCGGATCGCCGCGATCCGCTGGACTCCTCGCTGCCACCGGCGCGGATGATCAGGATGGACAGCCATGGAATTCCTCCGTAGGGCCCCGAGTCTACGTCCTCCCCAGAAGGCGCTTGACTTCCACCGCGACGTGCGGACCAGTGAACCCAAACTTCTCCATCAAAACCTGATAGGGAGCTGAAGCGCCAAAGCGGTCGAGCCCAATGACACTCCCTCTCTCACCGACATAGCGGCTCCAGCCGAGCGTCACCCCTGCCTCAATCGCGACGCGAACGGGGACCGTCGGAGGTAGAACATCTTCCCGGTAGGACGCCGGCTGTCGCTCGAAGATCTCCCAACTGGGCATGCTGACGACGTTGGCCCCGATCCCTTCTGCGGCGAGGATCTCTTGCGCCTCGATGGCCACGGCGACCTCCGACCCCGTTGCGATCAGCAGGGCCTCGACCTGCCCCGTCGGGCTTGGGCTCAGGACATAGGCTCCATGGGTCACCCCCTCCGCAGAAGCATAGCGGGTACGATCATAGACTGGCAGCTTCTGACGGGTCAGCGCGAGCGCCGTCGGTCCGTGCTGCTGCCCAATCGCCACTCGCCACGCCACCGCCGTCTCGTTGGCATCGGCCGGACGGATCATCGTCAGATTCGGCACGGTGCGCAGTCCCATCAACTGCTCGATCGGCTGATGGGTCGGCCCATCCTCTCCCAACCCGATGCTGTCGTGGGTGTAGACGTAGATCGTCGGAAGGCCCATCATCGCTGCCATACGCACGGCGGGGCGCATGTAATCATAAAAGACCATGAAGGTCCCGCCAAAAGGGATCAACGGGCGGGTCAACGCCATCCCGTTCATCACCGAGCCCATCCCGTGCTCCCGAACCCCGAAATGGAAATTTCGCCCGTCGTAATGGCCGGGTTGAAATTCGCCGATCCCCTCCAGAAACGTGTTGTTCGAGGGGCGCAAGTCGGCCGATCCACCGAGCAGCATCGGCAGGACTTTGGCAAAGGCGTTGAGGACCTTGCCGGAGGCTTCGCGGGTCGCCATCGGCTTGTCACTCGGAAAGACGGGCATCGCCGTTTCCCAGTGCGCTGGCAACTGGCCCGCTTCCCACTGCGCCCATTCCGCCGCCTCTGCCGGGTATTCTGCCTGATAGGCGGTCACCCGCTCACGCCAGGCCGCCTCCTGCTCCTCTCCACGGTTGATGACCGAGCGGAAATGGGCCAGGACATCCGCTGGAACCGTGAACGGCTCGGCCTCGGTCCAACCCAGGTTCTCCTTGGTCAATCGGACCTCTTCGACACCGAGCGGTTCCCCGTGGGCCTTGGCACTCCCCGCCTTGTTTGGACTGCCATAGCCGATCACCGAGCGGACGCAGATGAGAGAGGGGCGTGGGTCCCCCTGCGCCGCTCGGATCGCTGCGTCGAGGCCGGCGAGGTCGTTCCCGTCGGCCACCGTCTGGACGTGCCAGCCATAGGCCTCAAACCTCTTGGCCCGATCCTCGGTGAAAGCGAGGCTGGTCCGTCCATCGATCGAGATCCCATTGTCGTCGTAGAGGTAGATCAACCGTCCCAACTGCAGGTGGCCTGCCATCGAAGCCGCTTCCGCGGCGACCCCCTCCATCAGATCCCCGTCCGAGACGATGGCGTAGATGAAATAGTCGAAGAGGCGATGGCCTGGCCGATCGAACCGGGCGGCAAGGACCTCCGCTCCAATCGCCAGCCCAACCCCATTGGCAAAGCCCTGACCGAGCGGTCCTGTCGTCGTCTCGATCGCTTCCGATAGCTCACACTCTGGATGGCCCGGCGTCAGGCTCCCCCACTGCCGGAACTGCTGGAGCTGTTCGATCGGATAGTCCTCATAGCCGGTCAAATGGAGGAGGCTGTAGAGCAACATCGATCCGTGCCCAGCAGAGAGGACAAATCGGTCCCGGTTCGGCCAGCGCGGATGTCGTGGATTGTGGCGCAGAAAGCGAGTCCACAGTACGTACGATGCCGCCGCCATGCCCATCGGCATCCCAGGGTGGCCAGAATTGGCCTTCTGGACCCCATCCATCGCCAGGGTTCGAATCGCATTGATGGCGCGTTGCTCAAGTGATGTCTGTTCTGTCATCCGTCCCTCTTCTCGCTGGCACTGGTCGTGTATCCTGACGGCGATCCTCTCCGATCCTCAATGGACTTGTTGACTGTCCATTGGAATCGACGGTGGCGTCTCTTGGGCCAGCACGACCGGCAGCTCCTTCTCGGCGAGCAACGTCGAGTCAAGCAGGGTCTGGACCACGTAACGCCCCGTCTGCAAAAAGGCAGTGTTGATAAAAACGGTCACATTGTCGGCAAAGCCATCTGCCGGCAACGTCAGGCTGGAAGGCTGTGAAACGGCGACCGTTTGTCGACGGTCTGGCGTCAAAATGCGGACCTCTGTCAGATGCTGCCCCTCCCCAGACCAGTGGTTGAGGATCGCCAGCTTGATCATCGTCACCGGCACTTGGGGCACGATCAGCTCATGCATGACCCCCATCAGGCTGATGCGCCCGGTCGCTTCGACCCGGATGTCTTCACAAAGGAGCGTATATTCCAGTTTCAATCTCTTTCTGCCTTTCCATCCAGAGCAACTTGTCGCCGCCGAGCCTGTCCGTGCCGGGAGAATATGCTGTCAGCCCAATGGGACGCCACTCTGTAAATGTCGCATCATACGGCAAGATGGCAAAGAAACCTAGACTGAAAAGTCCGGCCCAAATCTTGCAGCCGAGGCCCCCTCAATCGACAAGGAGCTGAACTGCCTTGAGTCCAATCGAGACCCGATCCCCTGGCACGAGTCGGAGGGCGTGCACCTCCCATTTGGTCCGGCAGACCTTGAGTCGGACCGGTCGGGCCTGCTGCTTGGCCGTCTCTTGGGCGTCTGCGGTCTCTTCGTCAAGGAGACCAATGACCAGCCACTCGCTCGCCCCCGAAAAGGCCACTTCCAGCACCTCTCCCCAGCCGAACGGGAGGAGCCCCTCCCGTTCTTCACCGAGCTGATCCACCGCGCCCAACTGAACATCTTCTGGACGAAAGACCACTTTCAGCGGCTGACCCGCAGGCCATCCCCGGGCAGATTCCTCCCCGTCGATCCAAACCTCGCGACCTCCCGCGAGCAGAATCCGGTCCTCCCCCCACCTGCCAGCCAGCACGTTGGCGGCCCCTAGAAAGGTGGCGACAAACTCCGTGCGTGGGTGCTCGTAGATCTCTCGCGGAGTTCCGATCTGCTCCAACCGGCCTTGATTGAGAATGGCGACCTGATCTCCCAGCTCCATTGCCTCTTCCTGATCGTGGGTGATGAAGAGGGCTGGGATCCGGAGTCGCTGGAGCAGTCCACGGATCTCACGCCGCAACCCGACCCGTGTCTGGGGGTCGAGGGCACTGAACGATTCATCGAAGAGGAGCATCGCCGGCTGATAGGCGAGGGCGCGCGCGATCGCCACCCGCTGCTGCTGCCCGCCAGAGAGCTGGGAGGGATACTTCTCCCGCTGGTCCATCAACCCCACCAGCTCCAGTAAGCCAAGTGCCGACTCGACCCAATCTGCCCGCTTCACTCCACGAATCCGCAACCCAAATCCGATATTCTCGACCACGGTCATGCCGGGAAAGAGTGCATAATTCTGGAAGATGACCCCGATGTTTCGGTCCCGCGCCCGCAGTGGGTCGATCCGGCGGCCACGCAAGTAGATCTCCCCCCCGTCCAGCTCCTCAAGGCCAGCAATCAGGCGCAGGATCGTCGTCTTGCCACTCCCAGAATGGCCGAGCAGCACCAGGCTGCGCCCCTCCGCAATCGAGAAGGTTACTTGATCGAGCACGGACTCGTCGCCAAACCGCTTGCTGATTCCCCGCACGGAGAGCGCTTCCAAGATCGTTTCAGGGCCTTCTGATTTCGGATCTTCCATGCACTGCTCCCGCTGCCTGGCTATCGTTCGAACCGACCCCGTGTCAGGAGAATCACCGAGAAGATCACGAACGAGAGGGTCGCGAGCACGGCGGCAATCGCGTTCGCCCCCTCGATATCTCCTTCGTTGAACTTGGTGAAGATGTAGAGCGGCGCGGTCTGGGTCCGCATCGGCAAGTTCCCGCTGACCATGATCGTCGACCCAAACTCTCCAATCGAACGCGCAAAGGTGAGCAGCGCCCCTGTCAAAATGGCCCCGCGGAGGCTCGGCAAGACGACATACCGGAACGTCTGCCATCGCGAGGCCCCCATCGTCTCCGCGGCGTCCTCATAGTTGGTATCGAGGTTATCGAGCGCCGGCTTGATCACCCCGAAGGCCAAAGGAAAGGTCACGAAGATATTGGCCAGGATGATCGCCGCCGTCGTGAACATGATCTGGTACTCGGTCCGCTCGAGGAACTGCCCGAGAAGTCCGCTGCGCCCCCAGAGCAGCAACAGCGCAAACCCTGCCACCGCAGTCGGAATCGCCGTCGGCAGGCTGATCGTGATCATCAGCGCCGTCGATCCCCGAAAGCGATACTTGCTCATGACATACGCGGCAATCACCCCAAAAAAGACGTTGCAGATCGTCGCCATGGCGCTGGTCAGAAGGCTGAGCCGGAGGGAGAAGAGGGCCGCCGGTGCCATCAACGCCTGCCAGAAATGGACGGGTCCTTTGCTCAATCCGTAAATGAAGATCGAACTGAGCGGCAGGATGACCAGCGGAACCATCGCGAAGAGAATGAACGAGATCCCGACGGGGCGCGCCAAGTCGACCGAGGTCGGCAAGATGGGCCCTCCATCCCTCGCCGATAGCCGGGACCTTCCGGATTGTTCCCTGTTCGTACCCCAAGTCATCCAGTCCACTCGCCCCTCACTTCCAGTTCATCACCTGCCGCTTCCAGACTGCCTCGATAATCTCTGGATAGGCCCGCTGCCACCCTCCCAAATCCGCGACCCGAAAGGGGGAAGGGATCCGACGAAATGACCGATTGAGCGAGTCGTCCGTCACCGAACGAAAATGGGCTCGCACCCACGCTTCTTGCGCGGGTCGCTCCCAGAGGGAGCGTACGAAGAGCTCGACAATCGCAAACTTCGCGGGAGACATCGGATGATCCGGATGGTGGATGATCACCACGGGGTGCTCAGAATAGATGGTCGTCGAAGGAATCACCATCTCGTAGTCAGAGGATTTGTCGAGCAACTGCAAGGCCTCCATCTCATACGTGATCAGGGCGTCTCCTTCTTTTCGTTCGAACTGCGTCCGGGCCTCACGGGCCGATCCAGGAGTCGAGACCACATTCTTCCAGACTGCCTGAAGGGTCGCCAAGCCACGTGCCGGGTCAGCTCGGCCTTCGCTCCGCTCAATCCTGCGAAGCTCCGCGCCATAGACGGCCAAAAGCGACCACTGACCTGCCCCAGAAGCGATCGGATCGCAGTGGATCAGGCGGAGCCTTGTGCGACCCAAGTCAGAAAACTCCCGAATGCGGAATGGATTGCCTTTCTGGACCAGGATTACCAGCGGGCTTTCGTGCACAATCCCCGCGTGAGGCAGCTCCCGCCAGCGATGCATCGTCGTGCGCGTCTCGGTGAGACGGTCAGCGTTCCGCTCAATGGCCAGAATCGCCACATCGGCCCCGACCCCCGAAATGATCTGGTTCGTCACCATCTCCGACCCCGCAAACGAGGCGGCAAAGGTCAGCTCCTGCCCCGTCTTGCGCGCCCACTGGTCACGGTAGGCCGGGAAGATCTCCTTTTCAAGCGGCTCCTTGACGACACTGAACCCGTAGACGGAGATGACCGCTTCCCGATCGTGGGTCGACTCCCGGCGACACCCCCCTCCCAGAAGCGCCATCCAGATCAGGCAGCACGCCCAGACGCGGAGAGGGGCTTGGCCATCACGCCCCTGATTCGCCACCACCCGCCTCTTCCGATCTAATTTCTGGCTCCAGCTCATTGGGTTTTGTCCCGGCTGGGTGGGTCCTCCTGGCTTTCCACCCAACCGATTCGAATGATGATCTGGGGAGTGATCGATCCCCCGCTCAAGACTTGAGTAGAAGAAATGGGATCAGATCCTCGGCGAATTCAGAAAGGAGATTGACCAGGAGAGATCGACCAGAGGCAAGACAGAGGAGCGCTTATGACAAGGGGACTCCCCCTGACCTGAGCAGTACTGCCAATAATATATCTCCCAGCCAGCCAGTGGATCGTCTATGTGATCCTGATCCATTCTCTATTCGTTCGTCAATTGGTCTGCCAATCCCCTCTCAAAAGTGATCTGAACTCCTCCCCCTCCCCTGCCCGTTTCTCTCTCCGCGGGGCCTTCCTGACCAATCGAGAAGGGGAATATCCGACGGAGATGGGCGGTCCGACACGAGGCGGGGAGTGCAAAACTGGAGAAGGGCATAGCTTCAACCCGTGTTATACACGTCGGACCATGGTGTGTCAATTGAGACCAATCGGCTGGGTGGGCCCGTGAGGAGGTGCCAGAGAGCAGACTCGCCGTGCAGCTTCCGATAAGAGGCCACCCGCAGGTAGGCGGCAGCAAGAAACGGACGCATCTCGGCTGGGGTCGTGGCAGGAGAGGCCAGCCGGGCTTCGAGCTGGTTGAGGGAGATTGTCGAAATCGAGCGGTGGGGAAGAGATGCGAGAAGACGTGGCCCTTGTCCGGCAAAGTGAAGGGCGATGCCCTCCGCCAACCAGCGAGGGGGGGGAGTCGACGCCAGTCGCTCGACGACGACGTGGGCCAGCTCATGACGGAGCGTTGTCGCCAGCTCTCCCCGGCGTTCGAGCAGCGGAAGCGGCTGCAGGTCGATCCTCTCCCGCGTGGCCACTCCCGTCGCCCATCCGGAATGGCCCGTTGCCTGAATGAATTCTGAAGTTGTCTCGTGAAGGTGAAGGCGCACGGACTTCTGAAGTGGCCACGGCATGGCCGCCTCGGCAAGCCGACGACGGAGATCGACCAGGGCCGCACTCAGCCGCTGGCGTGCCCGATCCAACTGTCTCGTGTCGATTCGTGCTGGCACATCCCACTCGATCCCTTCCGTGCGGAACCGATGACGGGAAGCAACCCCTTCCCTGCTTGGCCTGACAAGCTCTGGAGGGCGGTGGGCAGCGACCCACCGCTGGGGATCCGGATGCTCCCATCCCCTTGGATTCTCCCACGCAGCCATCTGTAGAACGGTATCGGGAAAGTAGTGGGCAAGGATCTGACGGTAGCCTATTCCCTGTCGCGCCCGGAGATGGCTTCCCTGCTGGCACAGCCCGAGACCGTGGCCAAATCCCTTTCCACGAAAGCGATACCCCGCCCCCTCTGGCTGCAGATCGAACCAGGTGCTCTTGAGGTGCTGCCAACCGAGGGCCCGACCCACTGCCAATCGCAGCTCCCATCCACGAACACGGCGGGTTCCACGAGAGGAATCGATGCCAACCCAGGCGACCCTCCCGGTCCGGTCCCGGCGCTCGATCCAGAGACGGCGCAGCGTCCCACCCGGATCTGTCCGAAAATGGCCTCGCAGTGCCTGATCAAGCACCGCCAGGGAGAGGCGATCCTCCCATTGTCGTGGGGCCATTGCCTCGCAGATCGGATCTTCCACCCCCCGTAAATGCGCCGGGGAGGAGTCCGGTCCCCCCCACACCGCCGGCGGATGGGTCGTTCGTCCCCCGCAAGCCGCGTGAAAATAGACCTCTGCCGGCCCGCCCTGCCCACCCTGCCCGTTGCCCCCCAGCAACTCCCCGCGGGTGGCGAGCAGGGCCCGACGGATCAGGGGTGGCAGCCCCTGCCCCCCTTGGTAGGCCTGACAATGGGTGGTTCTGCAAAAGTCATACCCATCCGTCGCGTGGCGCCCCAGGTTGCCGAGCGCGAAGGTACGGCTGACGACCGCCTGTGCCTTGAGCGCTTCGAGCTCGGTCTCGTGCCCGACCTCCCCCAGCAGTACCCCCGTCAGATAGCGCTCCAACGGGAGGCGGACGATCGCTCCCCCGGGGGTTGGGCCAAGGCGGACCATCGTCCCTGCCTCGTCGTCCATCTCGCTTGGTCCCGCTTCAGAAAGGGAGGCTGAAGCGACGAGAAGCCCCTCCGTCAAGTCTGCCAGCAGGGGACGGGCGACCGCCGCCGCGTCAGCACCGCTGGCTCGCTTGAGAAAGATGAGGACGGCCAACTGAAAGCTCGGTGCCGCCGCTGCGCTCAACTCTCCGGCAGTTGCGGTCGACTTTGCGGGCAGGGCGAGGAGCCCCACAAACCATCCCTGTGTCCGAAATTGGTTGCTGGCGCCGGAAGTTCCCGTCTTTCCGTACAGGACAACCCGATCCTTCGTGGTCCGCGAAAGGGCTGGCAGTGCCGCACTTGCCGTCCCCTCCTTCACCGCCGCCCGCAATCCTTGGAGAATATCCAACCGATGCCTCTCCGTCAGGGGAACCCACCGTACTGCCTCGCAAGTGAGTGCCTGCTCACTGGGTCGGCAGAGCTGGCCCTCGTTGGCGATTCCCTGGTAGCCGCGCAGCAACTGTAGCGGCGTGACGAGCAGCTCCGCTTCTGTTCCGAGGGCCCCCTCGCGGCTCCAGCCAGTTTGTGGCAGCCGCCCAGCCGATTCTCCTGCGCTCCACCCAGTCGGCTCTCCAAAGCCCCAGCGACGCAGGAACCCGAGAGTCGCCCCTTCCCCCAGCCTCTCTCCGAGAGCGAGAAAATAGTCGTTGCAGGAATGGGCGAGGGCCTGGGTCAACGTCAGCGGGCTGGCAAACGAACGGTGGCTGCAGAGGAGATTACGTGTCTCCCGTCGCTCCCCTCCACGGCACCTCCGCCTCTCCGTGCGGTGGATCCGTCCCGATTCGAGCGCGGCCAGGGCCAGAAAAGGCTTGATCGTCGACCCCGGCGGGAAGGCTTGGCGAGTGGCAAGTCGTGGGTTGACCGCGGCGAGCAATCGCCCGGTGCGTGGGTCCATGACGAGGACCGTTCCGTCCCGATTCCCGAGGGCTCGACGCGCCCGCTCTCCTACCCCCTCGCGCGTCAGTGCGAGGGGGGGGGAGGATCCTCGCTCCGTCGACTGGTCAGGGGTTCCGTCACCACCGCAACCTCCCAGGAACAGCAGCAGTACGAGCAGTCCCCTCCCCCTTTGACAGATGCCGTCTCGCCCACTCACGGCTGGCCTCTCCTCTCAATTCCATCCAGATCTGCTTCGCGCCAGATCTGCTTCGCGATCGAGGCTCGATAACTCCCGGCTCGCCGTCCACTCTCCCATCACTGCGAGCAAGAGCAGCCACCCAAGAAAGATCACCAGCAGGGCCGCGGTGACTCGTCCGCCAAAGAGTGCCAACTCCCACCAGGGGTCGGCCATCTCCGGACGCGCGAAGAGCAGCCACCAAGCGGCTCCCCCAAAGACTCCTGTCGTCAAGAGGTAGATCACGATGGAACCCGGTGCGAAAGCCTCCAACAAGACCCGGCCCAGCACTAGCACGCTCCCCGCCACTCCCCTGCGGACAACCGCCAGCCACCAATGAAGCGACCAGAGGGGAAAGAAGAAGAAGAGCAGAAACGTCTGCGACCAATCCCAGCCACCCAGAACCCAACGTCGGAGGGGGCCCTCACTCACCGTCGCCCGCTCCAAGGCCCATTCTCCCAACCACTCGATCGCCAGGACCATCCCAACTGCCCCCCCGACCAGCGGCAACGTCACCAGCGCAATCTTCCCGGCCTCGGGCAGAGCCCGCTTCCATTTGTAGCCAACCCCCACACCGACTCGCGTCGCGCTCAACCCAATTGCCTGCAACAGGAAGAAGAGCCCCACCGCCAGCAATGGAGAGACGACCAGTCCAAGAATCACTTGTCCGATCGTCGCCTCGCGTGTCGTCACAAAGAGCGCGAGCGTCCCCAACCAACCGCCGAACAGAAACAAGAGCCATAAGACTGTCGGCCAGTTCCCAGCCAGCTTTCGGATGGCCGATCCATACGACGTGAGAACTTCGCTCCCAGCCCGTTTGATCCCTCTCACTTTGCTCATCCTCTTCTTCCCCCCGTCGATTGCTCCCGCCCGCGCCTGACCGCTACTCCTGCTGCCGATCGACAATCTGGAATGTGCCGCTCGCTGAATTGGCCTCGACCTCGGGTTGATACATCCGCTCGCCCCGCGCGGGCGCCACCTTCCACTCCCCCGGGATCTGCACCCGCATCGCGTACTGAAAGACCGCTTTGCCCGAAAAATAGTCGACGAAGAAGACGGTCCGCTGGTCGCGAAACTCCCGATGTTGAAACCCCTCCTGCCACGGGCCGGGGGCCAGCGCCCAGTCGATGCCGGCGGCGGAGGTGACCTGCTCACAGCCTGCGGGAATCGGGTCTTCCACCAGCAGGTAGCGAGCGCGATCTCCCGTCAGCGTCAAGCGGCTGATGATCAAGTCCCCGGAACGCAGCACCCCGGTAAGGGGCTCGAGGTTCCAACGGGGGGCCCCATCTCGCCCACTCTCCACCCGCAGGCGAAAATAGTCTCGGGTGAGGCGCAGAGGGCCCTGGCTCTCCGCCGGGATGGGATCCCCACTGGTATACGAGTCAAGGGCGGCTGTCAGGTAGAGCGTCCCCGGCCCCCGCTTGCGAACCTGGAGCCGGTTCGCCGGTGAGAGCGCACTGCCCAAGCGCTCCACCACTACCGGCTGGC
>JBMOHS010000095.1:0-15607 GCA_049317725.1 Blastocatellia bacterium | reverse complement strand
AACCTGGGAGGATTTTTTCTTCGACGAGGCTGACTGATTTCGGCTCTTCTTGCTGCTCTTTGTCGACTGGCGGGAAAGTGAAGGTTGCGGTTTCACAACCGCGGAGCTTGACGGGGGAGGTAGCGGCGCGGCGACGACCAGCCACTCTCCCATTCCAGGCAACATCGCGAACAGGAAAAAGCAGCCTGCGGTCAAGACAGCAGGCGCGACCGCTCTTGGTGGCAAAGATCCGAGCCCGGGAATCAACTGGTAGTTGCGAATCAAGATGTTCACTGCCTTTCTCTCCCCCTGAAGCAACGGGTCACGCTTGAGTTGGACCTGAGGTGCACGAACCACTGGGTGCTGCTCCCCAGGGTGTCTGGCCCAGGGGCTCTGGCAGGTCATTTCTCGGGGGAAGCTGATCATCGACCTGGACTGGATCGACGATCGTCAACTCTGCTCAAATATTGATCCCGATTGGGCCGGAGACTGAGGCAGTCCCACGCCTCACTCCCAAGCCTCGCCCTCTCTGGACAAGCAGTCCCGCTTGGTCCAGTCATTCTCGTCAAAGCCGTCTTCTGGTGTACCAAATACGACGTTCCGACAGACAGCGGAACGGTTCTCGTCCACGTCGGGAGAGTGATCAAAGACAAGCGGAAACAACGGGATCATCTGAATCGATTGGAAAAGAGCAAACAAAGTCTAGCAAAGCTTCTTCCTTCAGACAACAAATTTGGGACTCCAACCTACCCGTACCGGTTCGAGCCACCGGAAACAAAAATTCAACCCAAACCTGACCAAACGGATGTGATACTCTACCAACTCTGACATTTGGCGTCCCGACTTGATTCGAAGGATCCGCTGATTGCCCTCGTCTGGACCCGATCAAAAGTCAAAGCCGGGAGACCAGGCAGGACAGAGGGAAGAGACCGTGCAGCGTGAGGGTGATTTCCTGAACGAACCCAGTAGATTCGCAGACCTCGAGCCGTGCGATGCAAGAGATCTTATCCAAATTACAGTGGACAGTTGATTCATTTGAGATACGCCACCTCGTCGATATCGCCATTGTTGCCTTCCTGATCTATGAAGTGCTGCGATTGGTGCGGGGAACGCGTGCTGTCCAGATGGCGATCGGACTGATCTTGGTTGGAGTTCTCTATTGGCTCTCGTCCTACTTCGAGCTGACGACAGTCGAGTGGGTCATTCGGACAGCCGCGGTCTACCTCGGATTCACGCTGATCATTCTCTTCCAACGCGAAATCCGGGCTGGCCTGACCCACCTTGGCAACAACTTTATTGTCGGGCAGAAGCGAACCAACAATCCTTTCGGTGAGGAATGGTACGACGAAGTTGTCCTGGCGGCCACGACTCTCTCCTCAGAAAAGACCGGCGCACTCTTGGTCTTCGAGCGGGAGGTTGGGCTCAAGCTCTTCATTGAGACAGGGATCCGGCTTGACGCCAGAGTCAACTACGACCTGCTCGTGACCATCTTCAATACACACACACCCCTCCACGACGGAGCCCTGATCATCAGTAATGCCCGGATCGCGGCGGCGTGCTGCTTTCTCCCCTTGACGCAGAATCCCCGGATCTCACGAGAGCTGGGCACACGCCATCGCGCCGCGATTGGCGTGACAGAGGATAGCGACAGCTTCGCCGTCATTGTGTCGGAGGAGACGGGTGCCATCTCATTTGCGATCGGGGGCCGATTGCGCCGCAACCTCGACGGCCCTGGACTCCGCGGATTGATCCAACAGGCCATGGAACCCTGGCGATCCGAAGATGAGACGGAGGAGATCGAGCGCGAAGAGCGAGTACGAGACGAACAACTGGAGGCACTCTCCCACCAACGCCGACGAGACACTGCTTCGTCGAGAGAGACCCCGTCGGAGGGCAGAAAATGGTGAGGGCAAGGCTGACCGCGACACTTCGCAGCAGACTGAAAGTCCTCCGGGAAAACAAAGGGCTGAAGCTGCTGTCGATTCTACTGGCGATGATCCTTTTTCTTCTTTCCCGCCAGCAGAATATCGAGGTTCGACTCAATGACGTTCCCATCCAGTTTCAGGGGCTTCCCCCTGGACACGAGATCCTCGACGATGGGGAGCAACGAGTCAGCGTCCGGCTCTTTGGCCCAGAAGATCTGGTCCGTCGCCTCAACAGCAACCAGATCACCGTGGTTGCTCGTCTCCAACACAAAGATCCTGGTCAGCGCGTCGTTCAGCTCCATCCGGAGGATGTCGTCCGCCCGCCACGGGTGCAAGTTTCGCAAATCTTCCCTCCAAACATTCGGCTGCAGATTGAGAGGACTGCCGAACGGACCGTCCCAATCAGACCGCTCACCGAAGGCGTCTTGCCGACAGGGGTCGAGGTCTATGATGTGTCGGTCATCCCCTCTCAAATCCACTTGGAGGGCCCAGAATCCCAACTGAATGAGTTGCGGGAGGTGTCGACCGAGACAATCAACCTCGTTGGGCACAACTCCAGCTTCTCAAAACTGGTCGATGTGGAGACCCTCCATCCCTCCATCCGAATCAAAACTCGGGAACAGATTCGGATGACCGTGACGATTGGAGAGCGACGGATCACGCGCATCTTTACTGCCATTCCCGTGCGCTGGGCCGACCAGGAAACGGGGGATCGCCTGGTGACGCGGAAGGTGGATGTCGAGGTCCTTGGCCCACTCACCCCAGTGTCCGCTTTGACTGCCTCCCAAATCCTTGTGGAGGTCCGAACGACAGGAGTACCGCCAGAGCAGAACTCAGTCGCTCCCGTTGTTCTTCTCCCGGAAGGGACGACCCCTTTCTGGAAGGTGACCCGCATCAGCCCACCAGCCATCCAGTATCGCCATCCTTGACAGACAAATCAGAACGGAGAACTTCCCGTCAATGACAAGATTATTCGGCACCGATGGAATCCGAGGAAGAGCTGGTGAATTCCCCCTCGACCCAACGACGCTCGTCAAGCTCGGCCGGTCGCTAGCGCAACATCTGGAGACTCTCACCCCGGCCCCACAGAGGACCCTTCGGGTTGTGATTGGAAGGGACACACGCGCCTCTGGTGAGTGGATCGAGGAGGCCTTGGTCAGCGGACTGGTCGAAAAGGGCGCTGACGCGTTGATTCTCGGCGTCATCCCAACTCCTGGAGTGGCCTACCTCCTCCAACATTATCAAGCAGACGCCGGGATCGTCATTTCTGCTTCCCACAACCCATACCAGGACAACGGAATCAAGATCTTTGCCGCTGATGGTCAAAAGATCCCAGAACCTCTGGAAGCCGCGATCGAGGTCGATCTGTCCCTCTCCCAGCACCCGCTACCGGCAGTCGACCAGCCAACAAGGCGTGGAAGACGCGAGAGCGTCTCCTCAGCTCCCTATCTGACTTGGTTGCGCGAGAGAGTCGCGGACGGTCTTCGCCTCCATGGGTGGCGAGTGGTGCTCGATTGCGCGCACGGGGCCGCCTCCCACATCGCCCCCGCGCTCTTCTCCTCGCTGGGTGCAACCGTTGATGTACTGCACGCTACCCCGACTGGTGAGAACATCAACTTCGCCTGCGGCGCCGTCCACCCGGAGGCGCTACAGGCAAAAGTACGCGCCACCGGAGCGGACATCGGCCTGGCCTTTGATGGTGACGCGGACCGGCTCATCGCTGTTGATGAGCGAGGTGAGATCCTCGATGGGGACCACCTGCTCTATCTGCTGGCTGCGCATCGGGTTCAGACTGGGCAGATCGACTCTCCGATTGTCGTCGCCTCGGTCATGAGCAACTTTGGGCTCGAGCGGGCGCTCCAATCCCTTCAACTGACGCTGGTCCGGACGCCGGTGGGTGACAAATCGATTCTCGATGAACTCCTTCGAGGTGGAGGAAGCCTCGGCGGCGAGCAGTCTGGCCACGTGATCCTTCCGCGAATCAGCTTGGCAGGAGATGGAATGGTGACCGCCCTCGAAGTGCTTCGCGCGACAGTAGCGGCAGCGCAGCCCGTCTCTCTCCTCACCGCGGGCATGGTGCGCTTTCCTCAACGGCTGCTCAATCTGCGCGTCAACCGGAAACCGCCCCTTGAGACCCTCCCAGAACTCCAGGATGCCCTCGACAGCGCTCTCGGACTTCTGGGGGAGAAGGGGCGGATCTTGGTGCGCTACTCCGGCACCGAACCGATTGTTCGTTTGATGGTCGAGGCGAGCGACGAATCGCTCCTCGAGGAGGTCTTGAACCCCGTCGCCACGGTTCTCGAGAACCTCCTCTCGCGCTGAAGATCCCAGCCGATCAAGCGTTGGCTCGACAAGCTCGGAGCAGTTCGATGATCTGTTCGAGGACCCCTGTCGGGATCTCCATCGTCGAGAGATCCGCTGTGCCGAGGATTGTCTTGATCATCCCATCGGCATTGTGTTCGATCCGTCGGGCCGATTCGAGGACGCCTTCATCGGCGGTCCGCTGCTGAATCTTCCTGGCGTCGGCGATCATCTCAAAGACGGCAAAAGGGTTACCGTTTGCCGTATCGGCGAAGCCGTTGGCCGAGGATCGCGAGGAACGTTTCATAGTCATATCCCTTCAACACCTCCCACCCCTCAAGGCTGAGAAAACCAGCGTAGCGGCTCCGGCGGACGCGGGGCGAGTCGGGGGTCTCCCGCTCGCTCCAACACCGCCAAAGGTTCCATCCGTCGTCTACCCGTCGCCATTCACAGCCCCAAGGAGTGGGCGGCGGCTGATCGGTTCCGATCCCCGGCGTAGACGGCCGCGGGGGAACACGCTGCCCGTCACGTTGCCTCAATCTCGTCTTTCTGGCCGAGGGGTCCTTTCCTGCGGGGATTCCCCCCTTTGAATAGTCTGCGGCTCCACGAACTGGACCTTCCCCTCCACTGCGGAGAGCCGTGGCTGGCGCTACAGCAAAGTAGCTCCTCCCCTGTGTTCCCCTCGACCGGATCTCGACCGAGCGGCTCCTGCGGACGGCTTCGTCTGCAGGAGTGGGGAGGACCGATCGCGGATCTCCCATGGCCTGGTGATCTGGTTCACGTGAGGCCTCTCTGCCACTGCCCCGGGACAGATCGCTCCCCCAACGCTGGGTGGATGGATCTTCGGCCCTCCATGTCTCCCGAGGCATCAGGCTTTTGGGCTCTCTGACTCCGGTACTTGACCCAAGACACCCCCAACATACCCATAACTCCCTTGCGTGCTGGCCCTGGAGAACCCTGTCACCTGATGCATCTGCCCGGCCGATCCTGGCAGCGCTCCTCCGAGAACCTTGAGGGCGAGCTGGCCTGCCTCCCACTCCGCTCTGTCGGCCATTGCCGCCTGCAACTTTTCGCTCTCTAACCCGTCCGTTTTGGCTTCGAGAATGATCTCTTGTTGGCGGCCCTGGTACTTCAGCTCCAGTCGGATCAACCGAATCACTGGGTCCGCCAGCGTGATCGACAGGACGATCAGCAGGACTCCAACAAAGACCGAGACTGCTCCCCAACTCAACCAAGCCTCCTGGAAGGCAAAGAGTGTCAACTGCTTGACCATCATGAAGTGGGTCACAATGTTGATCATCATGACGACGACCAGATAACCCATTCCCACGAAGGAGATCGCCCGTTCCAGAAACGACGAGAAGGCACGCGTGAATCCATACACCAGCCAGATGAAGGCCCCCTCGACTACCACAACGGCAAATAGCGAGAGCGTTACCTGAACTGCCTGCGGCATATCCGTAAACCCCTCCCGGTAGATCATAAATGACGACACACAACTCAAGAGTGTGATGCAGATCAGGATCACTGCCCCTCCCAGAATGACGTTCTTCCTTGCCCGGTTGTATTTAAATGCTTGATTGACGCTGCTCATGGTTGCTCCTCCTTGATTCATTTTGCTTGGTTACTTTGTTGGTTACTTCGTTACCGTTTTGCCCAAGTGTTCGTCTTTGCGGACCGAACCCAACCTGCCCAACCAGCTGCTTTACCTTGCAACTTCCTGCCTCTCCGCTCTGTATCTCTTCCCAATCTCCGGGGGACGACGTTCCAGCGATTCCCAATCCAATCCCCAGAACTTCAACCCTACTGCCGCCAGATCAGACCGGATCTCCCCGACTGCCCACGCCTCTCTCGCACTTCCTGGGTCATCCGGGCCCGTTGCTTCCCTCTCCTTCTCTCTCTCGACAGATCCCTCGTATGGCATTCAATTCTCCTCAACTGGGCAGACCCGCCCGACCCCTCTCACCCCTTCTATCCAGGAGTTCTTGAGGGTCTCCCTGCTCTTTCGATTCATCTTTCCCGAACGCCCTGCTGGGCTCGAGAGCCCCTCGGGGGCGTTGGATCCACCCATTCCGGCGCGGGCAGGCCGGAACAGGTGGACGCCCTTTGGCTGAGTCTCTCTCGTGTGGTGGTGGTAAGATGGTGTCCGCACTCTTCTTCGCCAAGCCATCCCGGCCGTCTCGAATGCGGCAAACTGTTTCAAGTATAAAACAATAGAGTGCTAAAAATTCCCTCCCTGATCATCTTCAGGGGCACCTTCAGGGAGGAGGGAGGAACGGCTCCTCACCGCGCGGCCAGTTGTTCGACCCGAGCGATTGCCGTCCCAATTTCAGTTTGTTGGACTCCAACAGAGTCGATACCATCGGTAACTGAATTTGGCATCGATTCAGAGCGGATTGAACGATCAACCAGAGGAGATCAAAGAGATGGACTTGACAGTCCGAGACGCCCGGATGATACCCGGGTGATACCCAGAACCAACAAGGGCGCTATTTGTAGCGTCGAACAAGCCCGACAACGACCCCTTGAACCCGGACACGACTGGGCGGCTTGACAAAGATCGGGGCGAAGTTGTCATTGGCTGGCTGGAGTCGGATCTGGGACGGTTCGTGATAGATCTTCTTGACCGTCGCCTCGTGATCATCGACCAAGGCGACCACCGTTTGTCCATTGCGGGCCTCCTCAGCCGGTTCGACAATGATGATATCTCCATCGGCAATCTGCTCATCGCGCATCGAGTCTCCCCGTACCCGCAGCGCGAAACGGCGCGGAGCATAGAGATCTGGTGCGACCTGAATTGTCTCCCTCGAGAGGACAGCCTCGATCGGCAGACCGGCGGCCACGACCCCAAGCAAGGGAATTTCGTCTTCTCTTGTCCACCCTGCGGACTCAGTCGATCGAGTCGGCCCAGTTGGCCCGGTTGGCCCCGTTGGCCCAGTTGAATGGGCCGGGGGCAACAGGTCAATTCCACGTTGGACATATTTGTGTCGCCGAATGAGCCCCTCACGCTCGAGGACGGCGAGCTGCTCGTGAACAGTCGCCGGAGAGCTGAGCTGAAAGTGCTTCTGGATCTCGGCAATGGTCGGCGCATAACCGTGATTCTGGTAGAAGTGTTCCAGAAACTGGTAAAGCGCCATCTGCTTTGGGGTCAGCCGCATGTCAGGTCCTCAGATTTTCGTTCTAGGATTCTCCCTCTCGGGAATCCCCAGGAAGAGTTGTTCGAGGCATTCACGGGCCTACTGCTGACCTGTCTACAAGACTGGCAGCACGATTGAACCATCAGACCTGCCCGTGCCAGGAGCTGCTCGTCTACCTTGGAAGAGGAAGGAAGCGGTCCCTTGGTCGGCCTTTGATCGTCTGAACGACTAGATCGACGAAGTAGCTCTTTTGGGTCACCAAGCAGGGGTGAGTGACCTCACCACTTGAAAACGCCTGGGTTGCTCACTCAGGTACATCACCTTGTTGGCTCATTTTTGATTGTCTGTACCTGCTCACAGCATTGACCAACTTCAATCTATCCTTAATTTATCCACAATCTATCCTTCGTCAATCTACCCTTCGTCAATCTATTCTTCGTTTCAACGATGACAACCACGTCTGATCGAGGTTGGTTGTTTATTGGCCAGACCCAAGTCCCAATCTCCTTCTCGGTGATCTCAGCATCTCCGTGAGATCGGCTGTCCAGGAGCGTGCTGACAACTGGTAACTACTCACGGCATCGATCAACTCCAAGAGACCCTTACCGTCCTCTCCGTGAGTAGTTACGACAACTAGTCCTCTATTCCCCCAACTCTCCCCACTCTCGCTCTTTCAAACGGTGGCTGTCTGACGACTCGACCTCGACTTTCGGTTCCACCCTCGAACAACCGAAAATATACCGAAAACCTTTCCCCTCCGCAAGCAGAAAATAGGTTCTTCAGCAAAATTTTTCACCCATTGGCAGCGGCTGGGCAGCTTGCACGGAGAAGGCAAGGGCCATTATGATAAAAACCTCTTTTATTGAGGAGTACTGATCCCCTATGTTCTGCGCGACGTGCAACCTGCACTATTCCGAACATCTCAACTTCTGCCGTCGCTGTGGAAATTCCCTTGTCGAATCGACCGACGCCCCAGTAACGGAGACCCTCTGCTGCACCCGCTGTGGGGCACGATTTCTTCGTGGAGAGAACTTTTGTCAACAGTGTGGGATGAATGTCAACCAGCGGAGCCAGGAGACAGTCGTCGGAGGGTGTCACGGTTGTGGGACTCCCTGGCGAAGTGGGTGGTTGTACTGTCGCCACTGCGGATTGGATCGGGAACAAGCCCTGATCGGTGCGGTCTCCGCGTCTGGTGCGGGTGTCTCGAAAGGTCTTGGGAGTGAGGGGATCGAACTGGTCGTCGAGGAGAGGATCACGTGTCCGAGTTGCGGTGGGCCCATCAAGCCGTATTCCCGTTATTGTGAAAGTTGCGGCGGGAGTGTGGAATTGGCAACGGCGCTGGCAGAAAGACCTTTCCAAGAGCCTATCCAAGAGGAGATCACCAGCCCAGGAGCCGATCAGCGGTCAAGCGCTGCGGTCGGAAGACGATGGAGCCGGCGGACCAAGGATGCAGTTGGAGAGGGCGAGCGGGGGCCAGCCTTGCGCCCGACCAATCGAAAGGATCGAGAAGAGAGAACAGAGTCCGCTCGCCCGATCGATGAATCGCAACAACAGGTACAACCCGTTTGGTGGCAGAGAGGATTGCTGGTGATGGGGATCCTTCTGCTGGGGCTCCTTGGTTGGTGGTATTGGCAAGGGACGAAAACGAGCGGAGGAGAGACAGAGGAGGGACTGGGGAGATCGATCCCGGAGGGAATGGTCTTGGTTCCTGGTGGAACATTTGAGATGGGCCGTGAGGGAGGAGATGAATTCGAGCGTCCCATCCACCAGGTGACCGTTGCCTCTTTCCTGCTTGACCGGACAGAGGTCACCAATCTGCAGTACCGGGAATATGTGGTCGCAACAGGATCCCTCGCCCCTCCCCACTGGTTGAATGGCACCTACAGGGCGGGGGAGGAGCAGTTCCCTGTGGTCAACATCACCTGGGAAGAGGCACGCGAGTACGCCAAATGGACTGGGAAGCGGCTGCCGACGGAAGTGGAGTGGGAGTACGCGGCTCGTGGAAAAGATCGTCGGCTCTACCCGTGGGGAGATGAATGGGAGTCGGATCGAGCCAACACGGAACGAGGGGCGGCTGGCCTGCCGATGGCGGTTGGATCCTTCCCGAATGGTGCCAGCCCTTTTGGACTGCTCGATATGTGCGGTAACGTTTGGGAGTGGACGCTCGACGACCTCACCAGCTACGACAACCCCACAGCCTCACTCGGGATGGGCAAAGTAATTCGCGGTGGAGCCTATGACGTTCCCCGAACACGTGCGACGACAACCTACCGGGGCGTAGTTCCGCCCGCCAACCGCTACGAGAAGACTGGATTTCGTTGTGCGGGCGACCTTGTTCCACGTCCTTGACCCACCAGTTCCTCGCAGGGCCACCGATGTTCCCATTGTGGCGAAAGTCAAGCCCGAGCCCTTCTTCGCCAGACAAGAGAAGAGAGGGAAGAGAGGGAAGAGAGAGGATCATTGCGAGAGGAGACCGCGGATGATCGCGAGGGGAAGGAGCCGGACGACATTCCTGGTTGGAGGAACCCTCGTTCTTCTCTTCCGCCTGGATGTGCAGAATCTGACAGGTTGGCAAGTGGAACGTCTCACGGCCCAGAATGAAACGAGGCCATCCCCCCCCAGACGATTTCCCCTTATTTCCTCGCCGGACTCCAGCCTTCCCGTTGAAGCATCCGTGGAGATGGGACAGTTGACACTCTGTTGCCAACAGCAGGAACTAACAACCCTCCGTGAAAAGCAGGAGAGAGGTCCCCGCCAGAATTGTCCGCCGTCATTGATCAGAGGGATTGCACCGGGGCCGCTCTGGTGGAAGGCTCTCAAAGAAGATGAGCATCCTTTGCCTGGGAGTGTGATGAGCGACGCCGGTGGGATGCGCCCGCAGGTCATTGCCCTTCAGCGGCTTGGCGAACCCGAGATGCTCCTCGTCCCTGGGGGGGTCTTCGAACGAGGCGACGATCTCGGCTCCCCAGACCAGCGCCCCGCGCACCCCGTCTACCTCGGCTCTTTTGAAATCTCCACATCAGAGGTTACCAACCAACTCTATCGTTTTTTCATCGAAGCCACCGGCCATCCATTCCCAGTGGGTCCTCGATACGGATGGAGAGACGGGGACTTCCCTCGTGGGCAGGGCAACGCACCTGTTGTCTTTGTGAGTTGGGAGGATGCCGTGGCCTTCTGTGACTGGCTCAGTCGGGAAACGGGCCGCACCTATCGACTCCCCACTGAGGCGGAGTGGGAGAAGGCGGCGCAGATGCTCGGCGAGCGCTACGCTTCCATTGGGAGTATCTGGGAGTGGTGTCAGGACTGGTACGACCGCGACGCCTATCGCCTTGCACCTCGGATCTCCCCACAAGGGCCACCAAAGGGGCAGAAAGTCCGGGTGATCGGGATTGAAGGGCCAACTCGGGTCATTCGTGGAGGGGGATTTGGACGATCCGCGCTCTCCCGACGGGTGACCGTGCGCAGCTTCTTTCCACCAGATCGGACGCGTTTCGATCTTGGGTTTCGCGTCGTGCGCGAATTGGGACCGGCCGCTCCTCGCGTAACAATGCCAACGAACCCGAATTGACAGGGTTGCAGCCTCGTTCTCGTCGCTCCAAAGACCCCAAGGAAGAGAGCCTCTGACACCATGATTCGACACAGCAGGACCAACAACAACGGCCACTTACCCGTGTTCCGCATCCCCCCCCCAATCCTGGGAAAGGTCCGGGGGAGCCTCCTCTCCCAAACTGTTCCTTCTCGCCCTTCTTCTCCTCCTCGCTCCTGGGCAAGCAGCGGCACAACAGCGGCCACTGCTCACCGAGGACACGCGAACCGTCGCCGCGGGATCTGCCCGTTTCGAGCTCGGCTTTGATTTCGAGCAGAACCGGAATTTTCCCTTGTCCGGCTTGAACGGAGACTTGAGTCGATTCGGGGTGGTCAGCCTCACCCTCGGTCTCGCCCGGCAGGTCGAGATCGAGACCGGCGGCGTGCTGCAGAACTACTTGAGTATCAATCGGAGGTACCGTCCGAGTGCGATCCCGTTGACCGTGACGGGTAACTCGACAAATGACATCGGAGACTTCTTCTTTGCGACCAAAGTGCGCTTGGTGGAGGAGGCAAGACGTCGTCCAGCGATCGGGCTGCGCTTCGGCGCAGAACTCCCCAACTCCAATCAAGCCCGTGGCATTGGACTCAACCGGACGACTACTTTTGGTACCCTGCTTCTGGGAAAGACCGTCGGCCGTTGGCGGTTGATCGGAAATGTCGGGATGGCAATCGTCCCTGCACCGACCAGCACTTTCAGCCAGAATGATCCGCTCACCTACTCGATGGCGGCGACCTATGACTGGACGAAGCGGGTGACACTGGCTGGCGAAGTGCAGGGCCGTTCGAGTCTGCGTCGGGTAACTCCTTTGGGTACGGAGTCGGAGGGAGGGGTACGGATTGGGGCCCGAATCCGTGTGGCCGGCTTGGCTTGGGATGTCGCGGCGTTTCGAGGTTATCACCCAACAAGCCCCCGAACAGGGATGATGATCGGGGTGACGTATGAAGGGGAGCTGCCTTTCCTGTTTCGATAACTGGGGATGACCTCCGACCAACGTTTCAAGCGGCTGATCTTGATGCACCTGACCCAGCGCCGTGCCCCGGCCAAGCCATCAAGGTCCGATCTTTCCCACCTTGGTCTCCACCGACCAGGATGACGTTGATTGACCTCCGCTCGATTGGCACTTTTGCAGAAGCTGCTCTACCTGACTCACATAACGCTTTCCTATGCCGGGTTCCCAGCCTCCCGCAAGCGTTCCGCTATTTTAATCTTGGCGTCTTTCGCCCGTCGATCGTCTTCTGACATGCGCAGAGGGGGGAGCCGAGTGGGTCGGACGAGAGAGATCGTCAGCGAGGTATCGATGAAGAGAAACAGTCAGAATTCTAGGTCTTCCACGCTCTTGATTTGCCGTGGTGCCGAAGCCCCCGTGGGGAGAGGACGATTCGGGCTTCGACGAAGTGGAATCCTCATCACCCTGTTGGCGGTGATGGGATTCGGCCTGGGCCGAAGTGGCCTTCCCGTAGAGGCTTGGCAAGTTGGAGTGAACAACCGAGTCGTCATCTCGACGATTGTTGGAGGGGGATCCACCGCAACTCTTCCGGCCTTGCAAGCGCTGATGACCAGTCCGACAGCAAGCGTGATCGATCCGCTGGGCCGGGGAATCTTCGTCGTCGACGAACGTGACAGCTCCAGTCTGCTGCGATTTGTCAACACGACCCCCCAACAGGTCGAGATCCGCGAGACCAAGATCGAGTCTGGGTCGATCTACCTTGTAGCTGGAGGAGGGACCGGCGGCGAGGGGACTCCTCTCGAGGAGGTCGAATTGTCCCAAGTCACCGGGATGGCAGTCGACCCGGGAGGACAGGTCATCTATCTCCTTTCCCCTCTTATCAACTCAATTCGCGCCCTCAACATCGGACGAAGCAGCGTGACGGTCTTTGGGGTCGACATTGAACCAAACCGACTACGAACCATCTGGACCCTCTCCCGGTCGGATGCGCGGGGATTGGCGATCAGCCCAACCCGGCAACTCTATTTTACTGCGACAGGCCCCGGGAATCTGGGACGCGTTGTCTATCAAGTCAGTTGGATCCCTGGTGGAGGCACCTCAGAGGTGCTCTTTGCCGGGGGAGGATCCCAGGGAGGTGCCATTGAACCGGTCGTCCTTATCAATCCTCTCAGTGTGGCGGTAGACCGGAGCGGGAACGTCTACATTGCCGAAGCAGGAGATACACGGGTCAACCCAGGGAGAGTGAGGAAATTGTCCGAGAGTGGTGAGAGTGAAACCCTGATCACCGGGCTCGAATTTCCAGTAGGGCTCGCGATCGACTCACAAGATGTTCTTTATGTCGCCCTCGGAGGGAGTCAACAGATCATCCGACTGACCCGTGGTGGTGGCCGTGTCTTGGTTGCGGGCAGCCCAAACGGTCAACGATGCGAACCGCGCATCTTTCCCCTTTGTCGCGATGGAGAGTCCGCGGTAGGTGCATTTTTGAACCTGCCGGGAAGCATCAAGTTCCAGAATCTCACTTTTGGGATTGACAACCAAGTAATCTACCTGCCGGACCTCGAGTTTCGTCGGGTGCGGGCGATCAACCTCAGTGGCAGCAGTACCAGAGTAGGAAACGTGACCGTCGAAGCAGGCACAATCCGGACCATCGCGGGAAATGGTCTCGAATCTCCGTACGATCAACTTCCAGCAAACGCCACAGAGCTCAATCGTCCAACCGGCATGGCCGTCGATCCAGTGGGCAATCTCTATCTCACCGACTCTACTGCCAGCCCCTACAATTTGCTGAGGTTTGTCAATCGGGGGAGAACGCCTGTCACGCTTTTTGAGGGAACTGAATGGGCGATGACCGCCCGGCCCGGGGAGATCATCAGCCTCAATCACCAAGTCGGACAAGGACGTTCAGATGATCGAATCACCACCGCCGTCTTTCAATCCCCAAGTGGTTTGGCGATGACTCCCCAGGGACTGTTTATCGTTGACAGCCAGTATGGGGCGCTCATTCGGAGCCCTAACTCGCTCTCCGGCAGACGAAGTGGGCACGTCCGATTTCTGAACACCTCGTCGAGCCCGGTCGTGCTCTTCCCAAATGGAGGGGCCAACCGCATGGTCATCCTTCCAGGTGAGATTGAGGACGTCGTAGGTCGGAATGACACAGTGGCACCAGGGGTCATCGGAGATGGGGGCCCCGGAAGTCAGGCTGTGATCTTTCCGAGCGATCTAGCCCTCGACGATGCAGGAAATCTCTTCATTGCAGATCAGGGCCATAATTTGATTCGACGGGTCGATGCACGTACCGGGATCATCACGAGTGTCCCTGGAGAGGTAGGCGGGCCGGGAGAGACAGCCGACAATCCCCTGGTGACCAATGCCGCAGTAGGGATCGCCTTTGCGGGTGGGCGGTTGCACATTGCGGATACACGAAATGATCGCATCTTGCGACAAGATGTTCCCGGTGGGAGGAGATTCTCGATCATCGCCAATGCGAGCCAAGGGATCTCACGACCCCGGGGACTGATGGTTGACGAGGCCGGACAAGTGCTGGTGGTCAACAATGGGAGTCAGCGAATCTTGCGGATTGTCGCGCCCAGAAATGAGCTGGGGAGTGTCACCACCATTACAGGAACTGGTTCCGCCGGCTTTTCGGGGGACGGAGGCCGAGCCAGCCTTGCCAAGATCAACTTGATCACTCCTGGAACGGCCCTGAGTGAAGTGCAGTATCCGAGTAAGATTCTCGCGCTCAGCCCACAGGAAGTGATCTTCACCGACACAATCAACAATCGAATTCGGCTCCTGACCCAGCTTCCCAATCAAGTACCGGAGGTGAGGCCCATCTCCGATATCAATCTGCAGGAGGGAGCCAGCACAATCATCGACATTCTCGCTACAGATGCAGACGGAGATCCCCTCACGCTCGCACTGGGAGAGGGGGCACCGCTCTTTATCAGCCTCGAGGAACGAGGAGATGGGGGCGGGAGATTACTTCTGCAACCGGGATTCAGTGACGCCGGTGTCTATTCAGTAACGATCCAAGCTTCGGATGGAGAGGCGTCAAGGTCGCAAAGTTTTATGGTGACCGTGGTAGATGTCAATCGAGCGCCCGTCGTCCAGGTGCAACCGATCGTGTCGCCCGTGGAAGCAACCTCTGCCTCAGGGAGAGTTGTTCGGTTGTCTGGCACGGCAACGGATCCGGACGGAGATAGTGTTGCGTACCAGTGGTTCAACCAAGGGCAGCAGATCGCCAGCACGCCCGAAGCCTCCGTGACACTGGGAATTGGAACGCATTCGCTGGTGTTGATCGCACAGGACAACAAAGGGCTAAGCGCGGCCAGCAACCCGTTGGTCGTAGTAGTCCGCGATAGCTCCCCGCCCGTCTTCGTCGAACTCCCACCAAACCAGACGGTACCAGCAACATCAGCCAGCGGGGCCATTGTCTCCTTCCCATTACCAAACGCCATCGACTTGGTAGATGGGTCTGTCTCCGTCTCGTCTCTTCCAGCACCGGGAGCCCTCTTCCCCGTTGGGATGACCATCGTCCGTTTCACTGCATCCGATTCCCGAGGAAACGTCGCCGAAGCCTCCTTCTCTGTCACTGTCACCCCACCGTCAAATGTGGGGGGAGGGGGTGGGGGTGTCCCCTCTCCCGGGGGGAGCTATACCATCACGACGATTGCGGGGACAGGATCCACGGGGAACGAGGGCAATGACGGGCCTGCCCTGGCGGCGACGT
>JBMOHS010000094.1:0-15815 GCA_049317725.1 Blastocatellia bacterium | reverse complement strand
TCCCTCGTCCCTCTTCCCTCCTGCCCCCTCCGCGTCTCCGCGCCTCCGTGTGAGCCTCTTTCTACACCCCTTCTCCACTCCCCTCTTCGCGTCTTCGCGCCTTCGCGTGAGCCTCTCTCTTCCCTCACCCCGTGCAATTACCACGCAAGTAGTCAATAATTGGCAATCCTTGCCGGGTGGCCGATGGAGATGTCCGCGCAGCCCGATCCATTCGAGCGGGTGCGATGCGCGATCCGGCGAGCGACTGCATCAGCTCAACCTGATCGAGGTCCTCAAGACGCGCGAGTACCCCCGTGGAGCGGGATACAAAATGAGAGAGGAGGCGAGCGGATGGTGGATCGAGGACGGATCGTGCGACGGGTCGCCTGGGTGGCGGTGGCGGCGGCGCTGATTGGTTGGGCAGTCTTGGCGCTGCGACCAAAGCCGATCCCGGTCGAGATAGCGTCCGTCGCCGAGGGACCCCTCGCGGTGACGATCGCTGCCGAAGGTCGTACCCGGGTCCGGGACCGCTACGTCGTCGCGACGCCAGTCAGCGGGCTCCTTGGCCGTCTCCGTGTCCGCGAGGGGGATTGGGTTGCCGCTGGCCAAGTGATCGGGCAGATCTCCCCCCTGCCCCTCGATCCCCTCGATCCGCGCCAAGAGGGCGCGGCAGCGGCACGCCTGCGGGCCGCCGAGGCCGCCTCGCGGGAAGCGACCACCCGGATCGAGCAGGAGGAGAGTGCGCTGGCCCTGGCCACACGGGAGCGGCAACGGACCGCAGGGCTCGTCGCCTCCGGGGATCTCCCGCGCCAAGCCCTCGATGAATGGCGCGACCGCGAGACCGTCGCCACCCAGAACTTGACCGCCGCCCGTGCCCGCGCGCTCGCCGCTGCCGCCGAGGTCGATGTCGCCCGGGCTGCCCTGCTTCCGATGATGGGCCGTCTTGGCCTGGGCAAAGAGGCGAGCCTGCCGCTCCGTGCGCCGATCGCCGGGCGCGTCCTGACGCTGCACCAGGTGAGCCAGCGCGTCCTCCCGGCTGGCACGCCCCTCCTTGAGATCAGCGATCCGGCCTACCTCGAACTGGTCGTCGAGGTCCTCTCGACCGATGCGGTGCAGGTCAATCCTGGTGCCCGGGTGATCATCGATCGCTGGGGCGGCGACCAGCCCCTCGACGCAACTGTCCGCCTTCTCGAACCCGCCGCCTTCACCCGAGTCTCCGCGCTTGGCATCGAGGAGCAACGCGTTAATGTCATCGCCGATCTCCTCCCGGAGGAGCGCACTCGCGCCGCCCGTCTCGGGGACGCCTACCGCATCGAGGCCCGGATCGTCCTCCGCGAGACTCCCCGCGCCCTCCTCATCCCCTTGAGCGCCCTCTTCCGGCGGCAGGAGGACTGGGCCTGCTATGTCGTCACTAATGACTCGACCCTGGCAGAGCGGCGTCTCACCCTCGGCGATCGCGGAGAACGCTACGCCATCGTCCGAGCCGGCCTCCAACCCGGTGAGCGTGTCCTCCTCCATCCCCGCAACGATCTCTCCCCGGGCAGGCTCGTCGCTCCCATCCAGCCCTGAGGCCCAAACGAATGGGACGGTAACCCTCTCCAGCGCGGCACCGGTGGAAACACACACCCTCTTTATTCGCGCAACGGACAACTGCGGGGCCGTCACAGATGCTTCTCTCCAAGTGACGGTGACGCCCCCAGGTGGCGTGGGGCCTGTCACGGGGGGGAGCGCCTCCCTGACACCTGCCCAGGGTGAGACGGTTGGCAAGGCAACACGGTGACCGTGACCCAAGCCTTGACCAACAACACAGCCAACGGCATCACCACCAACTTTGTCGCGACTCTTCCCGTGGGGCTGCGTGCCGCATACTGCACGAGCACGATCGGCTCCTGTCTGGTTGGCGCGGTCGCCAGCGGGACGGTCACGCCCCAATCCGCGAGCCAAACCGAGCCCCGGTGGATCGATCATCATTGAATCCTCGACCGGTCTGCGGGGAGTCTCCCACCTGCCGGTACTCTCGACGACCAATCGTGCGCGTCTGACCATCCCGGTCATACGTCCAGTGAATTAGCCAGTCACAGTCGGAGTGTGGCAGAGCAATGTGAGTTCGAAGCAGCTTTCAGGAACCAGCGGAGCCGGGCGCGCCAGGATCAAGGTGTGTCGCAACTCTGCGGGAAAAGGCCGGGATCTCAGTTCCGGAAAGTGGGGAGGAGGGGGAAGGCCGGCCCCGTCAGCCGGCCATTGACGAACATTTCTTCATTCCGGTGCGTCTCACCTTCCTTGGAGCAACCAGCTCCGTTGGGAAGGGGACAGAGCGTAGTGGCTTCCACCGCCGATCGGAACACGCACGGTGAGGAAGTGTCGCAGGTTTACGCCGATGCTTGGCGACTGCCACCTCACGGTGCGTGTTCCGGCTCGTCGGTGGACGGTTACTTCGCCATCATCTGGGTACGAACCTTCTCGAGGAGCTTCTTGGTCGCGCGGATGCCGTCCATCTCGCTCAGTTTGCTTCCCTCGTACTCGATGCCGACCCAACCCTGGTAGCCAGCGGCGGCAACGATCTTCATCATCTTGAGGTAGTCGGTATGGGTCTCGTTGCCGGCCTCGTCGAAGTCGTGCGACTTGGCACTGACTGCCTTGGCGAAAGGCATCAGTTCAGTAACACCCAGATAGCGGTCATACTCCTCGTCCTTGGAGACGCGGAAGTTGCCGAAGTCAGGAAGGGTGCCACAGTTGGGGTGATCGACCTGCTTCATGACGCCGCTCAGCCACTTGCCATTGGAGGAGAGGCCACCGTGATTCTCGACGACGATGGCGATCTTCGCCGTCGCCCCGTACTCAGAGAGCCGGCGCAATCCGTCGGCCGCCAGCTTCAACTGCTCGTCCCACGTCCCGCGACTCTGCGCGTTGACGCGGATCATCTTGCAGCCAAGGAACTTCGCGGCGTCGACCCAGCGGTAGTGGTTCTCGACCGCGGTCGTCCGCTTCGCTGCGTCCGGATCCCCGAGTGCCCCTTCCCCGTCGATCATGATCAGGTGGTGAATCACGCCGTGGTCCTTCGCCCGCTGATTGAGATCCTTGAGGTAGGCGCTGTCCTTGGCCTTATCCTTGAAGAACTGGTTGACGAACTCGATCGCACCGATGCCGAACTCCTCGCGGGCGATCTTGGCAAAGTTGAGGTTGTCGACCTCCTTCTTGAAGAGTGCCTTGTGGAGCGACCACTCGGCGAGCGAGATCTCGAAGGGTGCCTTCGGCGCGGCAATGATCGAGTCGGCCCCGGCGAGGGAGAGCCCTGCCGCAACCAGTCCCGACTGCTTCAGAAATTGACGACGATCGGTCATATTCACGTTCCTCTTTCCTTTGACAGATGATGGATGATCTCCCCCTCTCCGACTTTTACCCGGCCATCAATGACCGAATCCGGAGCAGGACGACTGCTCGATGGCTCAACCACAAGAACAATGATCGGTAAGATAGTCCAATTGCAGGACCCCCGGCAATACCAAGCCGGTCGAATTGGTCTGCTGTCCCAGTCAACCTCCAGTATGGCAAGACGTCGCTGAGCATTGCCCGAGCCCAGATCCACGGCGGGCTGTCGTCGGTGATCTCAGCTGAGGGCTTTATGACCTGACGAACTCTGATCAGGGAGGTCCTCCCGGCTTCACTTCTGGGAATCTTTGGGTGGCTCAGACAGGGATAGGGTGACGATCTTGTCCGGATCATCAGGGATGAGATTCAATCGGTCGAACAGCTGGTAGGCCGCGTACATGGCAGCCACTGCTGAGACAATGCCGTAGTCTCGAAGTAGGGTATTACGGAAACCGGGAACCAGCTCGAGCAGAACAAAGACGACAACACCAATAGACACGCTCAGAAGAATGATTCCAAATCGGGCAAACCGTCGCCGCATTCTTCCAAGTAAAGTGTTGCTTTCAGTTTTCATCTTTGGCATGGAAGGAGTTCTCATTTCCGATGGTAAGCACAGAACTGCCCCGAAGCGAGGGATCCATGGCCAGCCTCAACATTCAGTCCCACAATCAAGCGGTCGCTGGCCATCAGTCCCAGGTCAACCAAGGCCGTCCCTATTTGACCGACGATGCCGGTGCCGACTTCTCCCCGAAGAGAAGCGTCGCAATCGTCTCGGCGATCTTGTTCGGCGCGGGCATCCCATAGTCGCGATTGCGCAGGACGACGATCGTCACCTTCTCCGCGAGGTAGCGGATCAGAAAGGTGCTGAATCCATTGATGCCGCCACCGTGGCTGACGGTGCGACGCTGGAGGATTTCGGCAATACCCACTCCGTAACCGTACCCATTGAGGACGGGTGTCGTCATCGCCTGAAAAGACTTGGGCGACAAGGCCTGTCCCCCGAAGAGCGCCTCGTTCCAGCGATAGAGGTCCTCGACCGTCGAGTAGAGCGCACCGGCGGCAGCGGGCTGGCTCATGTCGAGGTAGGGCGAATTGACCCGCGCGCCGTTGAAGAAGGAGTAGCCCGTGGCGCGATGGCGCAGAATCGGCTGGTGGCGATCGTAGCCGCTTCCGGGCATGCCGAGGGGATCGAAGAAGTGGCGTTTGAGGTAGGACTCATAACTCTCGCCGCTCGCCAGTTCGATGATGACGCCCAGCAGAAAGTACCCCGAGTTGCTGTAACTCCACTTCGAACCGGGCGCAAAGTCGAGGGGCAGGTCCCGGAAACGGGCGATCATCTGATCGTTAGTCACCGGAGCATGCATGGCCGGGAGATAGGTTGGCAGCGCCGTGAAATTGCGAATGCCGCCGGTGTGGCTGAGGAGATGGTGGATCGTGATCCCGTTCCACGTCGGTGGACAATCGCGGAGGTATTGGCAGATCGGGTCCGTGACCAGCAGCTTTCCCTGCTCCTCAAGCTTGAGGATCGCCGCCGCAGTGAACTGCTTGGTGATCGAGCCAAGACGAAACCTCACCGCTGGCGTGTTGGGAACCTCGACCTCCTCGTTGGCCTTGCCGTAACCACGGGCCAAGACCACCTTGCCATCCTGGGCAACGAGGATCGCGCCGCTGAACTGATCCTGCTTAGCCAGTTCGGAGAGATACTGCTCAATCGCGGTGACCGGCGTCTGTCCAGCCGCGGTCAGCCCCATCACCAGACACGTCAAGAACAACAGTACCAGTCGCACAGATTTGTTGAGAGTGCTCATCACCGTCTTCGCCTCCAGAGCGTGTCGTCAACCTGCGTTCAGGCCGAGGGGGAGCCCCTCACCGCTTGAGGTCACGAAGGATCTCACGCGCGGCATTATAACCCGGCGCCCCCATGACCCCACCGCCCGGATGAGTTCCCGAGCCGCAGAGGTAGAGGCTCTCGATCGGAGTCCGATACTTCGCCCATCCTGCCACCGGCCGCATGAAGAAGAACTGGTCGAGGTCCATCTCGCCGTGGAAGATGTTGCCACCCGTCAAGCCGTACTCCGTCTCGAGGTCGAGCGGCGAGATGACTTGACGATGCAGGATGATGTCGCGAATGTTGGGCGCATAATCGGCCAGGGCATCGATGCACCGGTCAGCAAACCGATCCTTGAGCGCCTGATCCCAGACCGCGTCGCGGAGCGAGTAGGGGGCATACTGGGCAAAGATGCACATGATGTGCTTGCCGGGCGGCGCGATCGTGTCGTCATAGGCGGTCGGAATCGTGCACTCGAGCATCGGATCGCGCGAGGGGCGACCCTGCTTGGCGTCCTCCCAGGCGCGGTCGATGTAGTCCATGCTCGGACAGATGTGCATGGTCGTCCGGTGCGGCAGGTTGATCTCGTGATCTGACCTGTTGGGGTAGGCCGTGAAGTTGGGCAGTGCCTCGAGCGCGAGATTGATCTTGACCGAGCAGCCCTCACTGCGAAAATTGCGGATCGAATGGAGAAAGTCACTGGGCAGGTGGCGCTCCTCGACCAAGCCGAGGAAGGTGCGACGCGGGTCCGCGTTCGAGACGACGATCCGCGCCTTGATCTCCTCGCCATTCTGCAGCACGACGCCGACCGCTCGACCATCCCGGACCAGGATCCGCTCGACCACCGCGTCGGTCCGGATCGTTGCGCCATGCGCTCGCGCCGAGGCCGCCAGTGCCTCGCTGATCGCTCCCATCCCCCCGCGAATGAAGCCCCACAGGCCGCGCGCCCCCGCCGCTCCCCCCATGACGTGGTGGAGCAGAATGTAGGCCGTTCCGGGCGTCGCTGGCCCGCCATTGGTCCCAATCACCCCATCGGTGGCGAGGGTCGTCTTGATCTCCGGTGACTCGAATCGCTCATCGAGAAAGTCACGCACGCTCTGCGTCATGACCTTGACCATCCGCACCAGCCCCTCATCGCCCAGCTTCAACCCCTGCAGCCCGAACTTGCCGAGGGCGAGCAGATCCTCGAAGCGGCGCCTGACGATGTTCGGCGGCGTCTCCATCAGCAGCTTCTCGACCCACTCGGCGAGACGCGCCAGCTCCTCTTCATACTGGGGGTAGTAAGCGGCATCGCGTGGCGAGAACTTCGCGAGCTGCTCGACCGTCTTCTGCATCTCTTGGTAAAAGAAGATGTGGCGCCCGTCGGGAAAAGCAGTGAAGAAGGACGGATCTTTCGGATAGATGTGGTACCCATACCTCGGCAGCTCGAGGTCGCGGATGATCTGTGGCTGCAGCAGGCTGCAAAGGTAGGAGAGGGTCGAGACCCGATAGCCCGGCCAGATCTCCTCCGTCACGCAGGCCCCCCCGACCAGCGACCGCCGCTCCAGCACCGTCACCTTCAATCCGCGACGGGCGAGATACCCGGCAGTCACGAGGCCATTGTGGCCCCCTCCGATGATCAGAACATCCATTATGACGACTCTCCCTTCAGCCGCGCCTCCCTTATCTCGATCCAGTCAGCAGGCGCTGGTCTTTCCATTGTCTCAGGCCCTAAAAAGATGGCCTATTATCCACTCCAGCTCTGAGGCAGTAAAGGGTTCGTCTGTCGGATTGAGCGAAGCAGGACGCATCACCAAGCGGAACCAGAGCAGCCACAAGGCCTGTCCCAATGGCTACTGTGGTTGTAGTTACGCGGGGACGGCTTCTTGACAGCGCGGCCCTGCGCCAAGATCCAAAGCCGCTCTGTTTCAAAGGAAAGCTGGAAAGGGTTGGGAGGGGTGGAGGAGTGGAGGGGTGGGAGGGGTAGTGGGGCCCCCTCCGGTTCCCATCAAGCAGCGATCTCGCGGCTGCGCGTCTTCTTTCCGGCCAGCGCCTGATCGATCATCTCTTCGACTTGCTCGATCGTTTGCCGGGTGACAAAGGCGATCTCCTTGATGATCAGATCTCGTGCCCGCCCCATCGTCTGCTGCTCTTCGGGGGAGAGCGACTTGGACCGGCTGAGTTTGGACATCGTTTTGAGCGAATCTGCCAGATCGTAGATCTCTCCCGTCGCCATGCGTTCGGCATTCCGGGCATTGCGCTTGCGATGATCGGAGGCGACTTCGATATCCTGGCCAAGAAAGCCAATCAACTCAGGGATGTCCGCTTTATCGATCAGTTTCCTGACCCCGACATCGACCGCTTTGGCTACGGGAACCAGAATGGTCGTACTGTCCAGTGAGTCGAGCGGTTTGAGGGAGTAACATTTGACCACCATTCCCCCTGCCGTCTGTTCGACGATGCCAGCGACCCGGCAGATGCCAAGTCGAGGATAGATCACCTTGTTTCCTTCCCGATATGTCAATGATATTCTCCTGACTCTCGTAAGTGCCCTGCTTCTCCTTGGCGGCTGCTCCAGCAAGGGCGAGCCCCGCGCCTGCAACTCAAGAAGAGGGCGGCTGATCGACAATCAACCGAACATTCCCCCCATCAGTGTGCGTCGTCCTCCAAGGAAGAGTAATCGATCACGGCAGTCACATCTGCGGGTACGCCGCCACCAGCTTCCCACGACCTATTCGATCAAGATCAGACGCACACTCATACAAAAAAGTGAGGTCATTGTAACACACTTTACGACAATTGAACGGGGACAGCAGGAAAATGGGTCATAAATCGCCATTTTCCCCTCCCAAACACTGAGTGGAGAGAAGAAGAAGCGGGTTTAACGGGGACGTTGCTGGCCGAGCGTATCGGTTCCGAAGGTACCGATCCCCTTGAAGGTGAAGGCGAAGAGAATCCGGTTCTCATTACGAAGACCGGCATTGAAGGTCACATTCTGAATATTGAGGCTGCAGCAATCCCAGGCCCAGCCGAGTGAGGTGGTGAAGTTGATCAGCTTCCGCTCACGTGGGAGTGCGTCGAAACGACGATCCCGCAGATCGTAGATGAGATTGACACCGGCGTAGAGCCCCCGTGCGGGGTTACCGAGGAGGGTCGAGAAGTCGACTTGGTTTCCCGGGAGGGAGCTGGGATCGAAGCGTTGCTGGTCGAGGCGGACCCGACGGGTGATATACCAATTTTGACTGAAGGAGACGAGGCCACGTCGAATTCCAGAACCGACGATGATGTCGCGAAGACCGTGCAATTGGGGGTCGTAGTTGACCCGCAGATCACCAAAGAGCAGATCATTCGGCCGCCAACGGGTCCGGAGGTTGATCGGGGAGACTTGCCGGAGGGCACCGCCGAAGGCAAATCCGGCGAGGGTATTGATCGGGAAGAACTGGTTGCGGACTCCTTCCCGAAAGGCTCCGCCAAATGTCGGATCGAAGAAGTATTTCTGCTGAATGGTGACATTGAGCAGTTCGTGCGCTTGCGGGGCCTCTCCTTCACGCAGGACGCGCCGCACGAGAAAGCTGTTGCTGACACCGAAGGCGAGTTCGTTCGTGCCAGCGACAACGTCCCGCTCATCGACACGGAGGGTCCGATCGAAGCGATCAATCCCGGTGATCCGACGGTATTCGACAAACGGCTCGATGAGATGCTTGAACCAAGGCGAGCCATCCCGGCGCCGGAAGATTCGTGCCAGTGCCGGAGCCCGGAGATCAACTCCGAAGTCGACGTACTGGCGGTGCAGGTCGCGGCCAACGACCTCCCGCTGGACGGGATCGAGGCTGTCGCTGTAAAAGGTCGAGCGAAAGGCGAGCGTTGGAGTCAGTTTGAATCCTGCCCAGGAGGGCAGTGGCAAGGTCAACCGCGGCAGAAGGTCGAAGCGTTGGACGGCGGAAGGGGTCTTGAGATCGACGCGTCCACCGCTGGTCTCGCTGCGTCGCACCCCTTCGACTGCGCCTTCAAAGGAGAAGTAGAAGGGCAAGGAGGAGCGCAGCCGGGTGCTGCGACGGTTCCACTCGAAACTCGGGAGGCGGCGCACCTTGACGACCTGGTCACCGATGAAGGAACTCTGCTCGCCAAAGAAGGCATTGAAGCTGTTGGCCCCCCAATTGCGGGTGACGTAGAGGAGAAACCGCTCCTCCGGCGAGATCGCCGCTTGGATATTTTCGGCAAAGATCTGTCGAAAAGCGAAACTGGAGGTGACATTGACATCTGCGGCGAGGACAAACCCGTTGCGGGTGCGATAGCCCGCGTCGGCATAGAAGCTGCTGCCCCCTTGATCGACCCCCTTCTCACCAAAGAGCCGGTCAAAGACGAGGAAGGACCCGAAATTGATTCGCGAGGTCTCGTCGGGACGCGCGCGAAAGTCGTAGCCGAGACCGATGCCTCGCTTCGAGAAGAGATCTCCCCGGATGAGGATATCTGCGGAGCGGCCGAGTGTCTGATAGTAGGCAATATTCAGGGTTCGTCCCTTGAGAGTCGAGGATCCTGAGCCGGGCAGAAGAAAGCCGGAGGAGCGGTCCTTGCGGCTGATCGAGATTGAGGCGTAAGGAACGTAGAAGACGGGGATGTTCTTGAGGCGCAAGAGTGCGTGATAGACCTTGGCCCGTTCATTGAGCTCGATGCGGGCGCGACTGGCGGTGAGACTCCACTTGGGCACGGCCTCCTGACACGCAGTGAGGATGGCGCGGCGCAGGCCGTAGGTTCGCGTGTCGAGCTTATCGACCTGATCGGCATCAACGATGACGACCGTGCCATCCGGGGTCCGGTTGGTGAAGGCAGTGGCCCCCTGGATCGTCCCGAGCTTGGTCCGGGCATTGAATTCGAGACGCGTCCCGACGAGCCGTTGCCCCTCTTGTTCAAAGTAGACGTTTCCCTCGGCGCGCAACTCCCCGGTCATGCGGTCGTACTCGACACGTTCGGCAATCAGAAAGATGTCCCCGTAGCGGACTTGGACGTTACCCTGCGCCAGAAGGACATCTCCCTGGGAAGATTGGTAGTCGGACGAGATCTCGACCGTCGACGCTGTTTGTGGTGTCGTCTCGGCAGTAATGACCACCTCAGAGGTCTCGACGCGGCGGCGGGCTTTCACTTCCGCTTCGGCAGCCCCGACGGGGTTCTCGACGCGCCGCTCGGTCGTCTCGGGTCGTTGAGCCTGAACGGGGATCGCAATCAACAAGAGGATGGGGAGGACCAGGGCCCATCCATGCCGCCAGGGCAGGTTGGCGATCCATCGACAGCGTCGTTGACGGGGCGACCGGCAGGGTTGGTCGCGCTCAGGGCTCGAATGGAGGAGATGGTTGAGTCTGACAACAATTCTCAATCGGGGGGGTCCAGTCTTGGTCTGTACGAGCAAAGTTCATTCCGGGGGGAGGTCAATCGCGCATCGTCGCGGCAGTGGAGCGGCGAGCACCCTGGGCAGTTTACCGGCCCCCCACCGTGGCGGCAAGAATACGGCCATACAACTGGTCGGAGACTCCTGTATCCGGTGCCACCTCCAACGATTGACGCACCCCATCAACCAAGCGACGACAACTGTCACAAAGCAAGAAGTGGTCTTCAAGGGGCTGAGCCGCTTGCTGGATTGGCCCGACGTCACAGGAATCGCCAGAGGCGAGGACACTCCCGGGCACCTCGGTCAAGTCTTCCTGCAACTTGTCCTTCAAGAAATAGTCAAAGATGAGCTGATCGAGTGCCGGACAGCTGAACATGGCCCCGGCAGAGGTCGCCTCAACCAAGCGTTCCTCGACCCCCTCTTCCTCCAACAAGTGAAGAGGGGGAGCAAGACGAATGACCTGTCGGCAGGCTTCGATCACCGCACGGACCTCGTTGAAGAGCCGATGACAGGAAGCGCAGGCGAGGAGATGCTCGGCAAATGGCCGGCGCAGGGACCGGTCGATCTCGTGGTCGAAATAATCGCTGATCAGCAGCTCGAATCGGCCACAGTCCATCTGGACATCCGGCTGGACATCCGGCTGGACATCCGGCTGGACATCCGGCTGGACATCCGGCTGATTAGCTGGCCGATAGTCCCGGTCTTCCATCGCCAATCTCCGTAACAGTGTGGGATGCCCCCTTGCGCGAGGTCACCCCCAAGGGGTGAGCTGCCAGATCGTCTTCCGGGCATTCCGGAGAGACCCTGCATTTCTGCCGTCGCCGATCTTGTTCTTCATCCAGCGGCAGCAGAGCCCTCTCGGACAGTGGCATTCTAGGGCGGTCTGCAAATCAATTCAAGGAGGGCAAAGGCCAATGGGCCGCCAGCAAGGAATCAGGCGCGGGGCGAGGATTTGGTGAAATAGAGCGCGATCATGCTGGTTGACCAGATGAAGAGAGCGAGCGCGCGCCCCTGCCAGTAGGGGGAGAAAGCGCCGGTAACCAAGAGCGTCAGAGTGACCAGACCCGCGATGCGCCATTTCTGACGGGGAGTCAACCCGCGTTTCTCGCGAAAGGCGAGAATGTATGGGCTCAGCACTGGATGCGACATGAGCCAGCGATACCAGCGATCACTGCCGCGGGCAAAACAGTAAGCGGCAAGGAGAAGAAACGGGGTGGTCGGCAGAAGTGGCAGCGGAATTCCCAGCACCCCTAACCCCACGCAAACAAACCCCACCGCCAGATGGATCTTCCTGGAGAGTGGGCGGGCGAGTGGGCGAGCGATCTGGGTTGTTTCAATCGATTCTTGCATAACAACAAAGCTGATTGTGCGCCAGAAAAAGATCGAATGCAAATTTGACAGGCTGGATGGAGGCCCCTATCATCAGAATCGATTTTGGCGGGGTGACTTCCCTGCTCCTGACGCGACGCTGGGAAGAGGGATGTTCGTCAGCCACTCGGAACAAATCACATCGGATCCGACAGCAAAGACGACCCCCACCACCAAGAGTGCCGAGAGCAGCTCAGTTGGGGCAGTACGCGAATGAGTGGCCAATGGGCCCAAGAGCAGAACCAGAGGAGAAGAAGCGATGAGCGTCTATGACAGCAAGGATCTGATGAGCATCAAAGCCGCCGGACGAGAGTTCGACGTCCCGACAGTGACACTCGAATTGGCCATTCGGCAGGGGAGTCTGCGGGCGATCGTCCAGGAGGGGCAATCCTGGCTGCTCCGTCCGGATGTTGAGCAGTTTGTCAAGCGGACCGTCAAGCAGGGGGCGGGCAATCGCGTCATCAGCTCCTTTCGACGGTAATCCTTCCCCGACAGAGGAGCTTTGATCCAGGCATGCGCGAACGACTGGGACAGAAAGTCGGCCAATTCACCGAGTCGGTCATCCGCGAGATGACGCGACAGGCCGCGGTTTACGGGGCGGTCAACCTCTCCCAGGGCTACCCGGACTTTCCTGCACCAGCCGAGATCAAAGAGGCGGCGTGCCAAGCGATCGAGGCGGATGTCAACCAGTATGCGATTACCTGGGGAGCGCCCCCCTTCCGCCGCGCGATCGCCGAGAAGACGCATCAGCACCTTGGACTCGAGATCGATCCGGACCGCGAAGTGGTCGTTACCTGTGGTGCGACCGAGGCGATGATCGCCACGCTGCTCGCCTTGCTCAACGCGGGGGACGAGGTGGTTGTCTTTGAGCCCTATTACGAAAACTATGGACCCGACGCAATTCTGACCGGAGCGATCCCGCGTTACGTCACACTCTACCCACCACCAGATGAGAACGGCGTCTGGCATTTCGACCCGAACGAGTTGCGGGCGGCCTTTTCCGACCGGACACGCGCCATCATCATCAACACGCCGCACAATCCAACGGGCAAGGTCTTCACGCGAGACGAGTTGGGCCAGATCGCCGAACTGTGCGATCAATTTGACGTCATCGCCATCACCGATGAGATCTACGAACACATCTGGTATCCACACCCGGACCGGACTGTCGAGCACGTCGCCATCGCCACCTTGCCGGGGATGCGGGACCGCACGGTTACCATCAACAGCCTCTCGAAGACGTTTGCCGTAACAGGGTGGCGGGTTGGCTACGCGATTGCCGCACCGGACCTCATGCACGGGATCCGGCAGGTGCACGACTTCCTGACCGTCGGCGCGGCAGCTCCTTTGCAAGCCGCTGGGACCTTCGCGATGACACTTCCACCTGCTTACTACCAAACCTTGCAAGCCGACTACCAGCGTCGCCGCGACTTTCTTCACGAGGTGTTGCGCGAAGTCGGATTTGGTTGCGCCCTTCCCGACGGAGCGTACTACATCATGGCCGACATCTCCCGTTTCGGCTTCGAGAACGATCTCCGCTTTACGGAGCACCTGATCCGCGAGATCGGGGTTGCCGCCGTGCCCGGGAGCAGCTTCTTTCGGCGCCCCGAACTCGGCAGCCATCTCGTCCGCTTCTGCTATTGCAAACGCGAAGAGACCCTTCAGACCGCCGCGCAGCGGCTGCGAAAGCTCTGCTGAGTAGTCCCCAGCATCCCCCCTCCAGATCTCTTTGGACCAGACAGGGAGGCGTTTTTCCGCTTTCCGAGAAAGAACTGCTTGACTTGCAAGGGGGCTTGTGGCAATTTCTGCAACAATCTAACTGTTGATGGGGTGAGGACATCAGCAGTTACGAGGGCCGATCGACCGAGGCTACGCCCGTCGATCGGCCCTTCGCTTTTTCCCTTCGCCTACTCAGCACCGGGTCGAGACAGCCAGACCAAGTGAATCAAGGGGTGTCAAGAGGCGAAGCAAGGGGATCTTGCAACGCTCGACGAGCGCGGAGCAGCTCCGTCGCGACCTGCGCGGGAGCAGTCCCGCCGATCTGTGCCTTGCCGGCAAGGACGGCGGGAAGGGAGAGGCAAGGCGCGAGGTCGGAATTGAAGAGCGGCGAGAAGGTGCGAAGCTCTTCGAGTGGAATCTCGGAGAGTTCGCAGCCTCGATGGAGGGCGTGCAGGACGACACGTCCGACGATCTCATGGGCGTGACGGAACTCGAGGCCGCGGCGGACGAGGTAATCGGCCAGGTCAGTCGCGTTGGTGTAGTCCCGGATTGCGGCGGCGGCGGCTCGTTCCTGTTGCAGCTCAACGTTCTGCAGAACGGTTGTGGTGACGAGCAGACTGGACGAGACGGTGTCGAGGGTATCGAAGAGGGCCTCCTTGTCCTCCTGGAGGTCCTTGTTGTAGGCCAGTGGGAGCCCCTTGGTGAGAGTGAGGAGCGCGGTGAGGTGACCAAGGACCCGGGCGGCCTTTCCGCGGATGAGTTCGAGCGAGTCCGGGTTCTTCTTCTGCGGCATGAGGCTGCTGCCGGTGGAGATGCGGTCGCCGAGGCGAAGGAAACCAAACTCCTGGGTCGCATAGAGGATGAAGTCCTCGGCGAGACGGGAGAGGTGCATCATCGTCAAGGAGGAGGCACTGGCAAACTCGATGAGGTAGTCACGGTCACTGACCGCGTCGAGGCTGTTGCGGGTGACTCCATCGAAGCCGAGTTCGTGGGCCATCCATTGGCGATCGACCGGGTAGTTGGTGCCGGCGAGGGCACCGGAGCCAAGCGGAAGTTGGTTGACCCGGCGGCGGACCTCGTTGAATCGCTCGGAATCACGCGTCAACATCTGGAAATAGGCCAAGAGGTAGTGGGCAAAGAGGATGGGCTGGGCCTTTTGGAGGTGGGTGTAACCCGGGATGGCGGCATCGGGGTAGCGATCAGCCAAGTCGAGCAGGGCCGAGCGGGTCTCCCGGAGGCGAGCCTGGAGCTGGTCGATCTCCTCGCGAAGAAAGAGGCGGGTTGCGACGGCGACTTGATCATTACGGCTGCGCCCGGTGTGGAGTTTGTAGCCTGCGGCTCCGATGCGCTCGACGAGGCGGGCCTCGATGAAGCTGTGGACATCCTCTGTCCCAGCAAACGCAGGTTGATCGAGGTAGCCCGGACTGCTCGCGGCAAGGCCGATCTCCGCCAAGCCGTCAACGATCGCCGTCACTTCGACAGTCGACAAGACCCCGGCCCGCCCCAGGGCCCGGGCGTGGACCGCACTGGCAGACAAATCGGCACCAAGCAGCCGCCGATCGAAGCGGAAGCTCGCGTTGTAGGCGGCAAAGAACTGATCGATCTCGCCGGAAAACCTTCCTCCCCACAAACTCATCTTGCTGTCCTTTAAATTAGATTATGATGGGCCGACCGTGTCGGGATCGACCAGGATCACCCGCCGGTTGACACCAAGCGTCAGACGGGAGCCATCCACTCGACAGTTTGCCCGACAGTGTGCGCGACAGTGTGTCGGAGGGGATAGGTTGCAGTTTAGTGGCGAAGTGGCGGACACGGGACGTCCGCCTTTCCTGCCGCAACAGGGGATCATATGATGGGACCCTGACAAAGATCAACTTCAAGCGGAGTTGACTGGCATTGTTCGTCACCGGTGGGGCCGGGTATACCGCCCTCCACCCCTCCACCCCTCCACCCCTCCACCCCTCCAGTGGGGTGGTGGAGGCATCGACGGCGAGGCTCGACCGACAGGTTGGAGGCGGGGCCCGGATGTCGTTTGATGCGATCTGAGGAAGTGATCGGGATGAGATCGGGCCAAGACGAGAGAAGCAGTTCAATGGAACAGATCGGCGCAACCATTCGAGTCGACCGGATCGTCCTGTCGCACGTGACGGGAATCGTCGAGGCGGTGCTGGTCCTCCCCGCGCTCGAGGC
>JBMOHS010000093.1:0-16201 GCA_049317725.1 Blastocatellia bacterium | reverse complement strand
ACAGATTCGTTCGACCTCCGTCAGCGCTTTCACCCCCACCTCTCGACAATCGGTGCCAACTGATCGAACTGATCCATCCATTGATGAAACTGTGCGAGGGTGAGCGACTGGGCCCCGTTACTGAGGGCGTGATCAGGGTCGTCGTGCAGATCGAGCATCAGTCCATCGACGCCAGAGGCCAGCGCTGCCCGACTGAGGGGAAGAACCCGATCGCGGCGTCCTGCGGCGCGGCAAGGGTCGACCACCACCGGAAGATGGGAGAGCCGTCGAATCGCCGCCGGAGCCGAGAGGTCGAGCGTCAGGCGGGTGTGGGTCTCGAAGGTGCGGATTCCTGCCTCACAGAGGACGACCTGGGGATTTCCCTCGGCGAGGAGGTAATCGGCAGAGATGAGGACCTCCTCGATCGTCGTGGCCGGATCCCGAGTCAGCATCAGGGGTTTCGGCTGACGGGCAAGTGCGCGAAGAAATCCATAGTCCTTCATATGTCGAGGCCCCACCCGAATGACGTCGACATATTGGACCAGCAGCGGCAGGTGCGCCGGATCGACGACCTCGGAGATGGTAATCAGTCCGTGACGTTCGGCGGTCTCCCGGAAGATCTGCAGCCCTTCTTCCCCGAGGCCCTGGAATCCGTAGGGATTGTTGTACTCAGGGAGGATATTTCCAGCCATGATGCGGACTCCGCGTTGGACCAGGGCGGCGGCGATCTGGTCGAGTTGCCGCCGGCTCTCGATCGCGCCAGGACCCGCCATAACCAGACACTGTCCCCCCCCGATCGTCAGCTCTCCGAGCTGAATCCGGGTCCCTTCTGGCCGGAACGCCCGGGCGGCCAGCTTGTAGGGGCTGCTGACGCGCACCACGCGGTTGACGCCGTCGAGAAGTTCCAAGGCGCGCAGGTCGGCAAGGCGCGAGCCCACCGCTCCGAGGATCGTGTAACGCGATCCAGTCGAGCGGTGAATGTCGAAGCCCAGTTGGACCAGGCGATCGACCACCGCAACGATCTGGTCCTCGGTCGCGTTCTCTTCCATGACGATGATCATGCGTTACTCTCTCCGTTGCTCGTCGCCTGAAGGAAGCTGGCTGGCGTGAATCCGTTCAATCCGGCGCGCCTCGTCGATGACCCGCTCGAAGAGACGCCGAATTGCCTCAGCATCGAGTGGTCCCCCGTTGGCTGCCGTGACGTTGGCGATCACCTGTGCTTCCCGCTTGGGCGAGTAGATCTCGAGGGAGAGACGCTTCTTGATATGCCCGATCTCGATCGCGCATTGGGTGCGTTCGTTAAAGAGCTCGACCAGAATCAGATCGATCTCATCGATCCGTTGTCGCCAGCCCTGCATCGCGGACTGATCGTCTGCCTGGGATGGTGGTGCGCTTGCGTCGGCCATGGTCGCCTGCGTCGTCGTTGAATGGTTGACCCACTGGTTGGTCTTCACCGAAGGGATCAACGATTGGAAGAAGCGTATTCAGGGAGAGGGGCAGGAGCGCTCCCGCGCTCCCCCTTCAAGTGGCGAGTCAACCGGGCGACCCGCTCAACCAGGTCCGGCTGACCGAGGGATTGCTCGATCTCAAGAACGAGGCGGCTGCCCACGACGGCCCCTTCGGCATACTGCCAGACCTCTTGCACGTGCGCCGGGGTGGTTATCCCAAAACCGACCGCAATCGGCAGAGAACTCGCCTGGCGGACCCGGGCGACGAGTGACGAGACCTCCTGCGACAACTCTGCGCGAACCCCAGTCACGCCGGTTCTGGCGACAACGTAGAGGAATCCTCTCGCCTGTTCGGCAATCATTCGGATACGCTCGTCGGTCGAGGTCGGAGCAACGAGAAAGATCGTGTCGATTCCGGCCGGACGCAGGCGGGAAACAAGGTCGCCCGCCTCTTCTGGAATGAGGTCGGTGATCAAGACGCCGTCGACCCCGGCGGCCCGCAGCCTCTCTCCAAGCGTCGATTGGTCGAGTTGGAGCAGGGGGTTGTAGTAGGTGAAGAGGACGATTGGGACCTCGCTCTGCCGTCGGAACCGCTCAACCAGCGGGAGAATCTCCGCTACCCCGAGGGGCTCCCGCAGGGCCCGCTCGGAGGCCCGCTGGATGACGGGACCGTCCGCCATGGGGTCCGAGAAGGGGATTCCCAATTCGATGAGGTCAGCCCCCGCCTCGACGAGGGCCGGCAGCAGACGCTCCGTCGTCGCCAAGTCGGGGTCGCCAGCGGTCAAGTATGGGATGAAGGCGCGTCGCCCGTCGCGACGGATCGTCTCAAATAGTTGGGCAATTCGGCTCATGTGATCTCTATTTCTTTCCTTCGTAGGTGATCCGCCAGACCTTGTTGCCGCCGTCATCGACGATCAGCAGGGATCCATCGGAGATCATCGTCACGCCAACGGGCCGCCCCCAGACCTCCCGGCCTCGCTCATCTGTCACCCAGCCGGTGAGGAAGTTCTCATACCCCCCGACCGGCTTCCCATTGCGGAATGGGATCCGGACAACCTTGTATCCACTCCGCAAAGCACGGTTCCACGATCCGTGAAAGGCGACGAAGGCGTCTCCGACATACTCTTTCGGAAACATCTTCCCGGTGTAGAAGGTCAATCCGAGAGCTGCCGCGTGGGGTTCGACAAGGACATCGGGAACGATCGCCTTGGCGACCAGATCGGGACGCTTGCCGGCTTGACGTGGATCCTCGTTTTGACCGAGATATGAATAGGGCCAGCCATAGAAGCCACCGTCCCGAACCGAGGTGACATAGTCTGGAACAAGGTCATCGCCAAGGCCGTCGCGCTCGTTGACGGCAGTCCAGAGGGCCTTGGTCACCGGATTCCAGGCCAGACCGATCGGATTGCGGATGCCCGTCGCGTAGAGCCGATGCCCGGTCCCATCCGGGTTGTACTCCCCGATCGATGCCCGGCGCGGGTCGGCCTCTTCGTTGACATTGCTCTCCGATCCGACCGAGACATAGAGCTTGCGTCCATCCGGGCGGAAGAGCAGGTTGCGCGTCCAGTGCTGACGATAGCCTTGGCCCGGCAGGTCGATGATCTTCTCCGGGTCGCCGGTGAGGGACGTCTGGCCGACTTGATAGCGATAGCGTACCACCGAGTCGGTGTTGGCGATGTAGAAGTACCCGTCCTGAATCGCCATTCCAAATGGTTGCGTCAGGTTGGCGACAAAGACGAAGCGCTCCTTGGCATTGTCGATCTTGCCATCCTGGTTGGCGTCACGCAGCAGAATAATCTGATTGGCGCGGGAGTCGGCGAGAAAGAGATCCCGGTTGGATGCCTCGATCAGCCAACGGGGATTCTGAAAGTCCCCTTCGGCGAAGACGTCGATCCGGAATCCCGAGGGGAGCGAGAGGGAGGCCCCAGTCGGTGCAGGGATCGTACGGGGACCATTGGCCACCGCCTTGGTCTGAAAGGGCTTGGGGAGGGAATCGACCGTGATCAAAATCCGGTCGCCCACTTTCTGGCTGATGCTCGACCCAACCTTCTCTTCCGGGGCCGGTGTTTGCGCGGCAACCATCCAGGAGAGCCCTGTCGGGAGAAGCAGCGCGGCGGCGATGGCGCGCCAGAATCGATCAGAAACGGTTGGTCGATGGTTCATCCACATAGTCATTCTCCTCGATCACATATTCAGAGAGATGGAAGCGCCGGGGGCGAAGAGGCGCACGCGAGCGGCGGCTTCCCTAAAGTTCGGCTGGGCGCGGGCCCTTGGTCATCATCTCGGGTAGCACCTCCATGACGGTGTTGACGTCCTTATCCCCTCGTCCAGAAAGATTGACAAGGATCTGTCGGTCAGTCGCCAAGGTTGGAGCGAGCTGCCTGAGATGGGCAATGGCGTGCGCGGTCTCGAGCGCCGGAATGATGCCCTCCAACTGGGAGAGGAGCTGAAAGCCCTCAAGCGCTTCGGTGTCGCTCGCCGAGACATAGGCAACGCGTTGTCGGTCATGCAGAAAGGCGTGCTCCGGCCCGATACTCGGGTAGTCGAGCCCGGCAGAAACGGAATGGGTCAGGGCGATCTGGCCTCGTGGGTCCTGGAGAACGTAGCTCCGCGTTCCTTGAAGGACGCCAACGCTACCGCCGCCTTCGGTCAGAAAGCGGGCAGCGTGCTCGCCCAATCGCAGCCCTCTGCCACCGGCCTCAACCCCGACCATGCGAACATTGGAATCATTGAGAAACGGGTGAAAGAGCCCGATCGCATTGCTCCCCCCTCCGACACAGGCGACGAGATAGTCCGGCAGACGACCGGTCCGCGCCAGCATCTGGGCACGCGCCTCGCGCCCAATGACGCTCTGAAAGTCCCGCACCATCATCGGGTAGGGGTGCGGCCCGAGAACCGAGCCGAGCAGATAGTGGGTGTCAGCGACATTGGTCACCCAATCCCGGAGGGCCTCGTTGATGGCATCCTTCAAGGTGCGACTCCCCGAGTCGACCCCAACCACCTGGGCCCCCATCAAGCGCATGCGAAAGACGTTGAGGGACTGGCGCCGCATGTCTTCTGTGCCCATGTAGACGATGCACTCGAGCCCCGCCCAGGCGCAGACCGAAGCGGTCGCCACGCCGTGCTGGCCTGCTCCCGTCTCGGCGATGATGCGCCGTTTCCCCATCCGTCGCGCCAAGAGAATCTGCCCAAGGGCATTGTTGATCTTATGGGCGCCCGTGTGATTGAGATCCTCCCGTTTGAGGTAGATTTGCGCCCCCCCGAGATGGCGCGTCAACCGTTCGGCAAAGGTGATCGGCGTCGGACGGCCAATGAACTCCTGGGCGAGGCGATCGAACTCCGCGACAAAGGCTGGATCACCCAGCGCATCGGCATAGGCCTCCCGCAGCTCCGCCAGCGGATGCATCAAGGTCTCGGGAACGAAGCTCCCCCCGTATGAACCAAAGTGACCGGAGGAATCCGGATATGCGGCAAAGTCTGGAGTAGCCATCAACTGTTCTCCCAAGTTGGTTGCGGAGCGGACGCCACGGTCAAGTCGATCTGTTCCCGAAGCTGTGCAAGGCGGAAGGCATCCTTGATTCCGGGCGCACGCTCCACTCCACTGTTGACATCGAGCGCAAATGGGTGGACCTGTCGAATGGCCTCTCCCACCGTCTCCGGGCTGAGCCCTCCCGCCAGGAAGAGTGGGGCCAAGCGGGCGACTTCGGCCGCCACTGACCAGTCGACCTGTCGTCCGGTGCCCCCATAAAGGTGGGGATGGTAGCCATCGAGAAGAACCCACGCGACAGGATACGCCAAGACTTGGCTCGGCACGAAATCGGGTCCCGCCCGAAAAGCCTTGATGACCCGCACCGACCCGACTTCCCGACAGTAGGCCGCGTCCTCATCGCCATGCAACTGGGCAATCTGCATCCCGGCAAGGTCCATGATCGACTGGACCTCCGCAGGATCTGGTCGGTTGACAAAGACACCAACCGTCGCGATCCCAGCGGGCAACTGGTCGACAATCGATCTTGCCTGCTCGGGCGCAATGTAGCGCGGGCTGGGGGGATGAAAATTGAAGCCGAGCCAAGTCGCCCCGGCGTCCATCGCCGCTTCGGCTCCCTCCCGGGAAGTGATCCCACAGATCTTGAGGAGTGGTGCGGTCTTCATCAGCCAATCAATGCTTGCAGGGCCATTCCCTCGTCTGGGGCTCGCATCAGCTCCTCTCCGATCAGAAAAGCGTCAAAACCTGCCTCTTGAAGATAGGCGAGGTCGGCACGGGTGCGGATCCCACTCTCACTGACCAGCACTGCCTGACGAGGCAAGTTCGCGGCTAAGCGTCGCGAGGTTTCGAGTGTGGTCTCGAAGGTCCGCAGGTCGCGGTTGTTGACCCCGAGAATTCGCGTCGGGTAGCCAAGCACCATCTCCATCTCTTCGTCGTCGTGCACCTCAACCAGGACCTCCAATCCTATCGCGTAGGCTTCGAGGAGCAGATCTTCGAAGTGGCCCGGGGAGAGCATCGCCGCGATGAGGAGGACCGCGTCGGCCCTTGCGTGTCGCGCCTCCCAGAGCTGGTACCGATCGAAGAGGAAATCCTTGCGGAGAATCGGCAGCGTTGTCACCGTCCGAATGGCGCGCAGATGATCGAGCGAGCCATCGAAGAAGTCCTCCTCGGTGAGACAGGAGATGGCGGCGGCGCCGTGTGCCTGATAGTTGCGGGCAATTGTCACCGGATCAAAGGCGGGACGGATGACCCCCTTGGAGGGAGAGCGCCGCTTGATCTCGGCAATGATCTGGATGCCAGAGTGCCGCAGAGCAGCCTCGAATGGGCCAGGTTGACCTTTCCCCCGTTCTCCAGCCGGGGCAACTTGCGCAGTAAGCACATCCAGTGGGACCCGACGTCGAGCCTCCTCAAGCCGTTCGCGCTTCCGTTCCACAATCTGGTCGAGAATGTTCCCGCTCACGCCTCTTCCCTCACTCTTCGGTCACGCCACCTCGACACCCCGGCGGCTGGTCGCTGGTCAATCCGGGTTGGGCAGGGTGGTCTCACTCCGCCGGCTTGTCCAGCGAGGACGGCCGATCCTCAACCAAGGTCGCGTCTCGAAAAGCCTCGAGACGCCCCAGGGCGAGCCCCTCCTCGACAACGGCCCGCACTTTGGCCAACGCCCCCGGGAGCGACTGACGGATGGTGGCCTCCCCTCCCCCTTCAGCGACTGCCAAGGCAGCAGCAGCGTTGAGCAGAATCAGGTCGAGCGCCTCATCCTGCCGTTCCCCGGCAAGCACCGCTTCGATCAATCTGGCGTTCTGCTCGGCCGTTCCCCCTCGCAGATGGTCGATCGAACGGGTCGCGAGCCCGAACATCTCGGGACGAATCGAGAACCACTCCACCCCCTGCCGCGTCACTTCCGCAATCCGCGTCTCCGCCGCCAGCGAGATCTCGTCCAGTCCATCCGCCCCGCGCACCACCCAGGCCCGCTCGACCCCCAGCCGGAAAAGTGCTCCGGCAATCCGGTCCTGTGCCTCTTCTCTCGCCACTCCAATCAACTGAAATGGCGCCCCCGCCGGGTTGGTCAGCGGACCGAGCAGGTTGAAGATCGTGCGGATTCCCAACTCTCTCCGCACCGCTCCAACCCGCTTCGTCGCCGGATGATGGAGCGGCGCAAAGAGAAAACAGACCCCCAATTGATCGAAGATCGCCTCGACACGCTCCACGGGCAGCTCGATCCGCGCACCCAGCGCGCGCAACACGTCCGCACTCCCCGCCCGACTCGTCACGCCGACATTGCCGTGCTTGGCGACGGGAACCCCTGCCGCCGCAACGACAAACGCAGCCGCGGTCGAGATGTTGAACGTCTTGGCAGAACTGCCGCCCGTTCCACACGTGTCGATGAACTGACGATGCCGGGTCGAGATCCGTCGGGACCGTTGGCGCATGGCACGGGCGACTCCCGCCAGCTCCTCTTCCGTCTCCCCTTTGGCCGCCAGCGCGACCAGGAGGGCACCGATCTGGACGTCGCTCGTCTCTTCCTGAAGGAGGCGCTCAAAGAGGCCGGACGCCTCCTCCATCGTCAAATCCTGCCCAGCGAGAAGGTCTTCGAGGGTCTCCTTCATCTCTCCACACCCTCTGCCCCCCCTCCTCGAAGGAAGTTCTGCAGCAGTTTTCGCCCTTCTCCCGTCATGATCGACTCGGGGTGAAATTGTACCCCCTCACAGTTGAAGCGGCGGTGGCGTACCGCCATGATCAACCCGTCCGAAGTCGTCGCCGAGATCTCCAACTCCGCCGGAAGCGTCTCCCGCTCGATGATCAACGAGTGGTACCGCGTCGCAACAAAGGGATTCTCGATCCCGGTGAAGAGTGTCCGCCCGTCGTGCAGAATCCGACTCGTCTTCCCGTGCATCAAGTAGGGTGCCCTCACCACCCGGCCACCAAACGCCTGCCCAATCGCTTGGTGGCCCAAGCAGACCCCCAGCAGCGGGATCCGTCCGGCAAACGTGCGGATCACCTCCAGCGTGATCCCGGCCTCGTCCGGCGTACACGGTCCCGGCGAAAGGACGATCTTCGCCGGTGCTAATGCAGCGATCTCTTCCACCGTCGTGCGGTCGTTCCGGACGACGTCGAGATCGGCACCCAGCTCTCCCAAATATTGGACGAGGTTATAGGTGAACGAATCGTAGTTGTCGATGATGAGGATCTTTGGCATCTTCTACGCCCTTCGTACCAGGCGAAACGAAACGCGGCGATCAGGGCTTGATCGCGGCTTCGATCAGTTCGATCCGCTCCAGTGGTGTCTGTCCATCCGGTCCACGTGGCACCTTCTCCAACTTGTCGAGCGTATCGAACCCGTCGACCAACTTCCCAAAGATGGTATATTTCGCATCCAGATTGGGGGCTGGTGCCAGCACCAGAAAGAATGAGGTCGAAGCCGAGTTGGGATCATCGTTGCGCGCCATCGAGAGAACTCCGCGCAGATGCTTCCGTAAGTTGCTGAACTCCGGCTTAAGGGTCGTCACCCACTTGTCCGCCACGTGGGGCTTCTCTCCCGCCCGCGTTGCGCCCACCCCTCCTTGCACAACAAAGCCCGGGACGATTCGGTGAAAACTGGTTCGATCGTACCATCCACTCTCGACCAGGTTGAGGAAATTGCGGACGTGCTCAGGGGCTAGATCCGGATCAAGCGCCAGCGTCAGGTCACCGAGAGTCGTCCGGAGAATGACCTCCCTGCGCATCTCCTCGACCCCGGCTTGCTTGAATGGCTCTTCCCGATATGGTTCGATCGTGATCGAGTGGATGCGGACCGGTTCGAGTGTGCGTTGTTGCGTGTCGGCCGGGACCAACGAAATCTGCTGCACCACCTCCATCCCTTCGGTCACCTGACCGAAAGCCGTGTACTGACCATCGAGAGATGGCTGGTCCGTCACGCAGACAAAGAACTGCGCACCTCCGCTGTTCGGCTTGCCGGGGAGACGGACCGTCGAGACGATGCCAGAGAGATGGCGAACCTCGTTGAACTCATCCGGCAATTGACTCAATCCCCCTGCACCCCAGCGGGCACGCGGGGTCCGTGGATCTTTGAGGAGAGGGTCTCCCCCCTGAATGATGCCCCGCTCAATCACTCGGTGAAAGGCCGAGCCATCATAGAAGCCCGCCCGTGCGTTCTTCACAAAGGCTTGGACGTGCTTCGGGGCCTGCGAGGGGAAGAACTCGAAGCGAAAGACCCCCAGGTCCGTCTTGACGACCGCCTCCACCTTCGCCGCCTCTTGCAACGAAATGGGCGGAGGCTCGACACCGGGAGGGGGAGCATTCTTTTTTCGGGGAGGTTGCGCCTGCAGGACTCCTCCGCCGACCAAGACTACTGCCAGCAGACAAGCGCCCCACCCACTCCACCAAGCGGCCCGACTGTGCCGCAGGCTGCACCAAGGATTCGCCTCTGTCATAGCTCTCTCTCCGCGAGTTCGATCGCACGGATCAGCGCCCGTGATTTGTTGATCGTCTCCTCGAACTCCGTCTCCCCGACGGAGTCCGCCACAATCCCCCCTCCCGCCTGCACGTAGGCGTGCCGGCCCCGAACGTACATCGTCCGCAGGGCAATACACGAATCGAGATTGCCCGAGTAGTCGAAATAGAGAACTGCCCCCGCATACGCTCCGCGTCGGGTAGGCTCCAGCTCATCAATGATCTGCATGGCTCGCACCTTCGGTGCACCCGAGACCGTCCCCGCAGGAAAGACGGCCGCCAGGGCATCGAAACAGTCGAGATCCTCCCGGCGGGTCGACCGTAAGCTCGAAACGAGATGCATGACGTGCGAGAAGCGCTCGATGAACATCAACTTCTCGACCCGGACAGATCCATAAGTCGAGACTCGGCCCAAGTCGTTCCGGCCCAAGTCGACGAGCATGATGTGCTCGGCCCGCTCCTTCTCGTCGGCCATCAGCCGCTCTTCCAGCCGCCGGTCCTCCTCCTCCGTGCTGCCACGCGGCGCTGTCCCCGCGATCGGCCTGTACTCCAGCTCGCGCCCCGTACACCGAACCAACATTTCTGGAGAAGCCCCCAGTAACGTCTCCTCCGGTCCCAGCTTGAGGAAGAACATGTAGGGAGAGGGATTGATCACCCGCAGAGCACGATAGATCTGAAAGGGGGTTGTCTCGATCTCTGTCTGAAACCGTTGGGAGAAGACGACCTGGAAAGCATCTCCGGCACGAATATACTCCTTGATCTGGTCGATGGCGGAGAGATACTTCTCCTTGGACATGTTCGACCGGATCGCGAGCGGGGATTGGCGCACAGCCACTGCCGGCAGCGGCGTCGGCGCAGCCAGGCAAGCCTCCAGTCGAGCCAGCTCCGAACACGCCGCAATGTAGCACCCGCGCAGTGCCTCCTCTCCCTCAATCCCCTCGGTCAGCACATTGACAATAATGTGGATCTGGTGGCGGACATGGTCGAAGGCCAGCAGGCTGGAAAAGAACATGACGACCGCCGGTGCCAGCCCAAGGTCGTCTTCCGCTTTTGCCGGAAGCTCCTCAAACCACCTCACCGCGTCGTACCCAAGATAGCCCACCGCTCCGCAGGAGAATGGAGGGAGCCCAGGGATCGGCACCGGGTGCTGCGAGGCGGTCAGTTGGCGAAGCACGTCAAGCAACGGCGCTTGGCGCCGCTCGACCACTTCCCCTCCCCGTTCGATCAGCACCTCCGGATCGTGCCCACTCCCCCCAACAGAATGGGCCCGAACGATGGTATGTGGTGCACACCCGAGAAAGGAGTACCGCGCAATCTTCTCGCCCCCCTCGACCGACTCAAGCAGAAACGCCTGCTCGGCCTCCCTTTCAATGCGCAAGTAAGCGGAAACGGGAGTCAGGAAATCGGCCATCACCGTCTTGACCAGGGGAACGACCGTTCCCCGTGCCGCCAGGGCGACAAACTCTTCATAGGTTGTTGGTGTGATCTGCAATCTCGACTCCACTCAAACTCGACCCGAGTCTCACGACAGGATCCAAGGAGCTACTCCCGCTCCGCAGCAGATCGGAGGAGAGAGCCCGCCCCCGCTCCGGCCCCCGCCCTCAGGCACTCTCACTGAGTGCCACGTTCCTGCGTCAGGCGGTGATATTTCCGCTCGGCAGGGCGCCCAGTCCGCGCATGCAGCTCGGAGACAATGTCGGCCAATCGCAGATCACGATCGACCATCAATACCAGCAGGTGATAGAGAAGGTCGCTGATCTCCGCTGACAATTGTTGCCGCCCCTCCACTCCCCGCACATTCTTCGCGGCGATGATCGTCTCCGCACACTCTTCGCCAACCTTCTTGAGAATCTTGTCGAGCCCCTTCTCGAAGAGATACGTCGTGTATGAGTTCTCTGGACGTTGCTCGGCCCGCTCTCGAATCAACTGGTAGAGATCTTCGAGCAGAATTCCCAAGTCGAGCGCGGCGACATTGACGAGAGTGAGGTCTTGGCGGGACTCCTTCACCTCGACGAGCGATCCAGACTCCTCTCCGGAGGTACTCCGGTAGAAGCAGGTCTGCTCCCCGGTATGACACGCCGGCCCTTTTGGCCTGACCAGTACCAACAGCGCGTCTCCATCGCAATCCACGCGGAGGTCGACCACTTGTTGGATGTTCCCAGAGGTCTCCCCCTTGTGCCAGAGCGATTGCCGCGAGCGACTCCAGAACCACGTCTCCCCCGTTTGCAAGGTACGGGTAAGACTCTCCGCATTCATGTAGGCGATCATGAGGACTTCCCGGGTCTGATCGTCCTGCACGATGGCGGGAATCAAGCCTTGCTCATCAAACTTCAGATGCTGCATCTCCTGCTTACCTTTGATCTTGGATCTTCGATCTCCCACCGTACTGAACTGCGGCGATGAAAGGCAGGATGGCCGGCACGCCGATGCCCCTCGGGAGAGATCTCACCGGCGAGGACGATCCGCGAAGCGCGACTTGCTCCACTGGATCAACACGGGAATCAATTCCTTCTCGAAGGGTCTGGTGGCATCCTCTTCGGAAGCAAAGCTGGGTGGCCCTGGGTTGATCTTCATCCAATGGTCCATGTCGGGGAACGTCCGAACCGAAAAATCTGGATGATTGGTCCGCTTGAGGGACTCCTCAAGGAACCTAACATCCCGCATCGTCACTCTGAGATCTTTTTCGCCTTGTACCAGCAGGATAGGAATGCGTACGGCGGTAATGATCTGGAGCGGATCATTCACCAGCAGGCTGACGACCATCGGGTGCTGGGCGATCCGGCGAAGCAGTTCAGCGTCATACCGGTTGCTGGGGTCGAGCTTCTCCGAAGATAAGTTGGCCACCCCGTAGGCCAACTGGCGCGAGATGCGTTCGGATCGGGCGAGAACGGGATTGATTTCGGCTGTCGTTCGCCCCTCTTCCTTCATTCGGGCCTGAAACTCTTCCCGCAACATCTTGCCGAGTGTTCTGCCGGAAGTGTTGATCAACACTAACCCAGCGGCCGCACCCTCTTTCTGCGAGAGAAGACATATGCCCAGATATCCTCCCTCGCCGTGACCAACGATGACGAGGCGGGAGGCATCGATGCCCGGTTGAGCACCGAGAAACCGGAGCGCGGCATAGGTGTCATCGATCAGATCGTCAAAGGATTGGGGCTGACGGCACTCGCTCTGCCCTTGGCAGCGACGATCAAATCGCAGGCTGGGTATGCCTGCGGCCGCCAATCCCTCGGCAATCTCCAGATAGATCTGATGAGTCGCCTTGCCAACAGTATATCCATCCCGGGTCGATGTCCCTTCCTCTCCGACGAGGAGAACAGCTGGACGCTTGGCGGCGCGGGGTGCCGGCGGCACCAGCAGCGAGCCGGCAAGCGTGACCCCATGCCCGGGAAATCTGACCGGCTTCGACTCTGTCTTCGTTTCGAGAGCAGCACCAGCCTGAGTTGACCTGTTCGAGTCTGCTCCTGCCGCCACACGAGCCATCGACACCGGCTGGGAGTCGAGAGCCATCATTCCCACGATGAGACTGAGGCAGAGCCAGCCCACTGACGTGGCCATCCGGTCTTGGCCACCGTTCTCCCTTACTCTCCAACGTCTCATCTGGTTGCACCTCCCTGACAAATGGTCGGTCTCACATTCAACTTTCCGGCTTTCGCGCCTCGGTCTCCCCTCTAGCTGCCAATCTCGTGGCCGGCTTCTGCCGAGGCTCGCATCAGGATCCCCTGTGACCGAAGGTACTCTTTGGCCTCTCCAATCGTCAACTGGCCAAAATGAAAGATGGAGGCCGCCAGGACTGCACTGGCCCCCCCGACGGTCAGGGCTTGATGCAAATGGGACAAGGTGCCTGCTCCACCAGAGGCAATCACCGGGATCGAGACCGCATCGGCCACCGCCCGGGTCAACGCCAAGTCGTACCCATCCCGGCGGCCATCCTGATCCATACTTGTGAGCAGGATCTCCCCTGCCCCGAGGTGAGCTGCCTCCTCGGCCCAAGCGACCGCATCGATCCCGGTGGGGGTTCGACCTCCATGCAGGTAGACCTCCCAGGCCGGAAGAGGGGCCTCCCCCACCCCCTCTTCCACCGACTGAGGATGGAGGCGTTGTTTGGCATCGATGGCGACGACCACACACTGCGCGCCAAACCGCTCGGCAGCTGCCCGAATCAGCGCGGGATCACGCACCGCCGCGGTATTGATCGAGACCTTGTCAGCGCCCGCCTTGAGCATCAACTGGATATCGTCGAGCGTCCGAATCCCGCCCCCAACCGTAAAAGGAATGAAGACTTGGTCGGCCACTTGGCGGACCATCCCAGCGACGATCTCCCGCCGATCCGAGGAAGCGGTGATGTCAAGAAAGACCAGCTCGTCAGCCCCTTCCCGATCATAGCGTGCCGCCTGCTCGACCGGGTCCCCGGCATCCACCAAATTGACGAAGCTGATTCCCTTGACAACCCGACCGTTGTCAACGTCCAAACAAGGGATGATCCTCTTGGCCAGCATCGGGCAGACTCCCTCCCAGTCTCTCTCAGAGGCGGATTTGGCGCACCCAAAGCACGTGGGGAACGGCCGTCAGCCCAGCAAGTGTCGGGCTATCAAGCACGCTCTCGACCTGATAGACCGACATCGCCGCCTCTCCAGGTCGGTTTCGACTCAGATAGAGCTGCGCGATATTGACTTGGTGCTCTCCGAGATAGGTCCCAATGCGCCCGACGACACCGGGCTGGTCATCATTGTGAATGACCAACAGATGACCATCCGGTACCGCCTCGATCCGGTAATTGTTGATGTAGGCGATCCGCAGGTCACGCGAGCCAAAGATGGTGCCCGCGATCCGGCACTCTCCCTCCTCACCACGGACGATGACTTCAAGGAGGCTCGTGAAATCCTGCGAGGAGAGCGCCTTCGTCTCGGTGACCTGCAAGCCACGTTCCGCCGCGATCAACGAGGCGTTGACCGGGGTGATGCGCGCGCTGACCGATTTGAGCAGCCCAATCAGCACCGCTTGGGTCAGGGGCCGGACATCCAACTCGGCAACTTGGCCACGGTAAGCGATCTGAATCTCCCGGACGGGCTGATGGAAGAACTGTGCCTGAAAGCTGCCGATCTTCTCCGCGAGCGCCAAGTACGGACTGACGTGTTCCAGCGCTTCCGGACTGACCGCTGGAACATTGACGGCTCCGGCAACAGCCCCCGTCGTCAGGAAGCTGGCCACTTGCTCCGCGATTGTCACCGCCACGGAGTCCTGGGCTTCATTGGTCGATGCCCCGAGGTGGGGCGTGACGACGACCTCGTCGAGCGTCAGCAGCGGATGATCGGTCGGCACTGGCTCCTTGACAAAGACATCCAGCGCCGCTCCCGCCACCTTTCCCGAACGGATCGCCTCGTAGAGCGCGCCCTCATCGACCAGTCCGCCCCGGGCACAGTTGATGATGCGCACCCCTGGCTTCATTTTGGCGAAGGCAGCCTCTCCGACAATCCCCCGGGTCTCTTCCGTCAGCGGGGTGTGGACCGTCAGAAAATCCGCCTGCCGGAAGACCTCTTCCAAGGTCCCCAGTTCGATCCCGGACTTGAGCGCGACCTCCCGCGTGATGAAGGGGTCGTACGCCACCACCTTCATCGCCAGTCCAACCGCTCGCGAGGCAACGATCTTGCCAATATTCCCCAGCCCAATCACTCCCAGCGTCTTTCCCGCCAACTCGACGCCCATGAAGCTCTTCTTATCCCATTTGCCAGCCTTCAATTTGGCATGGGCCTGCGGAATCTTTCGGGCCAACGACATCAGCAGGGAGATGGTATGCTCGGCGGTCGTCACACTATTCCCCGCCGCTGCGTTCATCACCACAATTCCCCGCTGTGTTGCTACCCCCACATCGATGTTGTCAACCCCAGTCCCGGCTCGACCAATCACTTGCAACTGCTCGGCAGCCTGCAGAATCTCGGCCGTCACCTTCGTCTCACTCCGGACGATCAACCCTTGATACTGTCCAATCACCGCCGTCAATTCAGCCGGAGAGAGACCGACCCGAACGTCGACTTCCAGGGTCGGATATCGCTGCAGTACCTCAACCCCGTGCGTTGATAGGTTGTCGCTGATCAGAATTTTCATTTCGATTCCTTCCCGGCTCAGGCCGATTGCTTCCATGTTTCACTAACCACGTTTCCCTGACTATACTCCAACCCCGAAAGGGTGATCCCGCCAAGCTTGCCACCAAGACTGGTGCTGGTCCCTCCTCTTGGTTTTGAAGAGACCGGCGTACCCAACCCACTCAGTCACACTGACCCAGTTTCCCTGACCGATCTCACCGATCAGCGCAGAAGATTCTGCTGCTTTTCAATAGTCCCGCTTTGTTGACCCTTCGCGCCGAGTCGGGAGAGAAGGCGTCAAAAGAGAGAGATCTGTCGTGACTTGGATCGACAAATGAGATCACCTGAGAGAAAGGTAAGATGATCAAGTACGTGAGAATCAAGATCCACTCGCCCCGTCCACGCCCCCACAAAAGATCTGTTCGAGCGAAGGACCAAGTCCAAGATAACCAGAGGGAACCCGGCCAGATCAGAGGCGGGCCAATCAAAGAGAGTAACAGACTATAGAAAAGATCTGCGGGTCACTCAAAATGTGATTCTATTCACACTCTATCTGAAATGCAAATTCGGAACCATGGGGAGAATGGGAATGGGAATGGGAATGGGAATGGGAATGGAGAATGGAGAATTGAGAATGGGGAAGGAAAATAGAGTAACCACAGGGTTGCCCCATCTTTCCTCCATGCGAGAACAGGGGAGGCACAAGGCCTCCTGGGTGCGCGGGCCTCCGGCCCGCATGGTCCTCCCCAAGCCTG
>JBMOHS010000092.1:0-16228 GCA_049317725.1 Blastocatellia bacterium | reverse complement strand
GCTGACGGGAACGTGCCCGGCCAGCGGTGGGCGGGTCGATTTTGTCGGCTATGGAGCGACGGCCAACTGTTTTGAGGGAGAGCGTGCGGCACCGGCACCACAGACCTCCGCGGCGCTGCTTCGCCGTCAACTTGGGTGTATCGATCGAGATCAGAATGGGGAGGACTGGGTGGCCGGTTCCCCCAGACCCCGCAACCGGATCTCTCCAACCGAAAATTGCCAAGAGAACGAGGAGATCGCTCGTCGGGCGGTCAGTGCCCAACATCCAGGGTCGATCCTGCTCTTCCCACTCTACAGTTCGCGATCGGCGCGTCCGGTGCTGGAGAACACCCGCCTGACCATCACCAACACGCATCCGCGTGACCCTGTTCGCCTTCACCTCTTCTGGATGGATGGCGGGTCTGCCTCGATGGCCGATCACCAGACCTGCTTGACGGCCAACCAGACGGTCAGCCTCCTGGCCTCTGATCTGGACCCAGACATCAGTGGATTTCTGTTGGTCGTCGCGGTCGATCCGATCAGTGGATGTCCCATCCGGTTCAACTCCCTCATCGGAGAGTCGCTGGTCAGGTTGGAATCGGGCCATCGGGCGAATCTTGCCGCCCTCTCGATTGCGGCACTCGACCGGGAGCCGGCGCTCTGTTCTCTCACCGCTCCGACAGTGACTTTGTCGTTCGATGGCCTCTCTTACCAGCCTCTGCCAACGATGCTCGCCGCCTCACACCTCTCATCGCCAGGGGATGGACAGCAGACCCTGCTGATCTTGGTTCGCATCGGCGGAAATCTGGGTACCGGGGGGAGTACGATCGGCGCTGTCTATGGATGGGTTTATGACGATCTCGAGCAACCCGCCCGGTTCGGTCTGTCGATTGGTCGGAGGCAGCTTCGTTCCCTCCTTAACGACAGCTTTCCCCGAACGACGCCGCGATTGTCGGCCCTGCTTCCACCCTCGCGCAGCGGGTGGATGCGGATTGCCCAGCGGGACGGAGGTGCCCTGATCGGCGCTCTGTTGGTCGCCTCCTCTGGTGATGAGAGAGGAATGGTGGGTGGGAGATTGCTCCATACTCTCAGCCTGACGACCTCGGTCGAGTTGGTTATGCCAATGGTCACCAACGGCGGGCAGGCGTGCGGGGGAGGCGGATAACCTTATCCTGGCCGAATCGATCGTCGCTTGATCTCCGCAGAGGGATCGACCATCATGCCAACTGCTCAAATGCCGATTGGCAAGGTAGACCGGCAGCGCGCGAAGAGGAGGCAGGTCGTGACGGGTGGCGCCCGCTTCGCGCAGAAGGGAAGTTGGACAGATCGGGAGGTTCGTGTGGAGAAGTCGACAAGACCGTTGGTCGGGGTGATTATGGGGAGTCGATCGGATTGGGAGACCATGCGCCACGCCGACGAGATGCTGACCCGGTTTGAAATCCCCCATGAGTGCCTCGTCGTCTCCGCGCACAGGACTCCGGCGTGGATGGCCGAGTATGCGACGCAGGCCGAGGCGAGAGGGCTGGAAGTGATCATTGCCGGGGCAGGGGGCGCCGCGCACCTCCCCGGGATGGTGGCGGCACAGACGATCCTGCCCGTGCTCGGTGTTCCCGTCGAGAGCCAAGCGCTCAAAGGAATGGATTCACTCCTCTCGATCGTGCAGATGCCCGGGGGGATCCCTGTCGGGACCTTGGCGATCGGGCGGGCCGGGGCGATCAACGCCGCCCTCCTCGCCCTCTCGATTCTGGCCACTAGCCGGCCCTCTCTGCGGGAGCAACTTCGCGCATTCAGAACGGCCCAGACTGAGACCGTCCTCCAGCAGGGGCTTGATGAGGGGTGAGGGGTGAGGTGAGGGATGAGGGATGAGGGGCGAGAGAAAGAATGGGCGAATGCCGGCAATGCGTCCCCAAAAACCTCCGTGTTTCCGCGCCTTCGCGTGAGTGAAACAACCGGGCCCTCCCCGGGAGGGAAGAGGCTCACACAGAGAAACGGAGAGAAGAACTTCTACTCAGATTGGGGCAAGACGATTGTGACTCAGACCATCTCTCCCATCCTTCCTGGCGCGACGATCGGCGTCCTCGGCAGCGGTCAGCTCGGGCGCATGTTCGCGATTGCGGCGCGCCGCATGGGCTATCGCGTCCACACCTTCTCCCCGGAGACAGACACGCCGACCGGGCAGGTCTCTGACGTCGAGATTCGAGCCCCCTATGACGATCTCTCCGCCGTGCGGAGTTTTGCCGCCGGGGTCGATGTCGTCACGTTCGAGTTTGAGAATGTCCTCTCGGCGACCGCCGAAGCGGCGGCGGAGTATGCGCCGGTTCGACCCAGCGGCACGGTCCTGCACTGCACGCAGAATCGGCTACGCGAGAAACGGTTTCTCTCCGGGCAGGGGTTTCCCGTCACCCCCTTCCGACCGGTCAATTCGCTGGAGGAGCTGCAGGCGGGGTTGGCTGAGTTCGGGTGTCCCTCGATCTTGAAGACGGCTGGCTTCGGATATGACGGGAAGGGCCAGTCCCGCATTGGGCATCCGGGGGAGGCCGCTGCCGCCCTGCAGGCCGCTGGCGAGCAGGAGATGGTCCTCGAGGCACTGGTCGACTTTGCCGCCGAACTTTCAGTGGTGGCCGCGCGTGGGCTCGACGGGCGAGTGGTCCATTGGGGGGTGATCGAGAACATTCATCAGCACCACATTCTTGATCTCTCGCTTGCCCCAGCCCGCATTGATCCAGCGATTGCCCGCGAGGCGGTCGAGATCGCGCAGGCGGTCCTCGAGGCGCTCGATGTCGTCGGGGTGCTCTGTGTCGAGTTCTTTCTGACCCGAAAAGGTCGCCTGCTGATCAATGAACTGGCCCCACGTCCGCACAATTCTGGCCATTTGACGTTTGACGCCTGCGTGACGAGCCAGTTTGAGCAGCAGCTCCGAGCGGTCTGTGGCCTTCCGCTTGGCGCGACCGAGCTTCTCAGGCCGGCAGCGATGGCCAACCTGCTCGGCGATCTCTGGGAGGGAGGATCACCGAACTGGGTGGCGGCCTGTGCCTTCCCCAGCGTCAAGCTCCATCTCTACGGCAAGCCCGACCCTCGTCCCGGCCGCAAGATGGGCCACCTCACCGCGCTCGGGGCCACGGTCGAGGAGGCAGCCTCCCAGGTTCAAGCGGCGCGTCACGCCCTGTCCTCCCAGTCGCGCTGATCCGCACTGCCCGGTGGCACCGCCCCCCCCCGGTTCCCGAGTGATCGCTTTGCAAAAAGCGGACCCACTGATTATGATCTCCCTTTTGATGAGGGAGAGGGAAAGCCTCCTCCCGCGTGTGAAAAGCATGGAAGAGCTGAGGCGGGCAGCCCCGTTTCAAGCGCTCCGCTTCAGAGACAGCAGAGACCTGCCCAGGAGATTGCAAAGGGAGACTGGATCAACATGGCTGAGCAAGCTGAGCAGACTGGACCGTTTGATGTGACGGTGATTGGTGCCGGACCGGGCGGCTACGTCGCGGCGATCCGCGCCGCCCAAGTCGGATTGAAGACGGCAATCATTGAGCGTGATCAGGATCTGGGGGGAACCTGTCTCCTTCGGGGGTGCATCCCGACAAAGGAGCTGCTCCACTCCGCGCACGTTTATGACCTTGTCTCGGACCCGAACGAGTTTGGGGTCAGCATCGAAGGATTCAAGCTCCACTTCGACAAGGTCATGGCGCGCAAGAACAAGGTGGTCGGCCGCCTCTCCAAGGGTGTCGAGTTCCTGATGAAGAAGAACCGCATCACGGTCTTCAAAGGGCACGGTCGTTTGGAGGGGAATGGACGGGTGACGGTCACCGGGGCGGATGGCGCCGTCCGGGAGGTCCCAACGCGCCACGTCATCCTGGCGACCGGTTCGGCTCCGCGTCTGCTGCCCGGCGTCGAGGTCCAGTCCCCCAGGGTCGTCACCAGCGACCAGTTGCTCGATTTTGACCACGTTCCAAAGTCGATGGTCGTGCTTGGTGCCGGAGCGGTTGGGGTCGAGTTCGCCTCGGTCTTCAAGCGCTTCGGTTCAGACGTGACGATTCTCGAACTTCTCCCACGCCTTGTCCCGATTGAGGACGAGGAGACCTCCGCCGAGCTGCAGAAGTCCTTTCGCCGTCGCAAGATCCAGGTGATGACCAGCACACGCTTCGAGTCGGTGACAGTCCATCCCGACGACGTCGAGATCCGCTATACCGGAAGCGATGGGAAGCCGGGAACACTTCGCGCCGAGACGCTTCTCATCGCCGTTGGACGACGTCCCGTGACCGATGGGCTGGGTCTCGAGAACACCCGGATCGCCACCGATCGGGGCTACATTCAGGTCGACGAGTTCATGCGAACGGCCGAGCCGAATGTCTACGCCATTGGCGATGTCATTCCGACCCCTTGGCTGGCCCACGTCGCCTCGAAGGAGGGGTGTGTCGCGGCTGAGCACATTGCCGGGCGCAATCCGCGACCCATCAATTATCAGTTGGTTCCCAACTGCACCTACTGTGAACCGGAGATCGGGAGCGTCGGCTTGACCGAGGCCAAGGCCCGCGAGAAGGGCTACGAGGTCAAAGTCGGAAAGTTTCCCTTCTCCGCACTCGGCAAGGCGATCATCCTGGGAGAGACAGAAGGGTTCGTCAAGGTGGTCAGCGACGCGCGTTATGATGAGGTTCTCGGCGTTCACATCATGGGCCCTCACGCGACGGATCTGCTGGCGGAGGCCTGCGTGGCGCTCGGTCTGGAAGCGACGACCGAGGAGCTTGGCCACATCATGCACGCCCATCCGACCCTCTCCGAGGCGGTGATGGAGGCTGCTGAAGCGGTCCACGGAATGTCGACAAGTATGTGAAGAGACCACGCGGGAGGATTTTCCGCAACGATTCCGCGACTGGGAGCCAGACTCCCGACCGAGTTCGCGAGGTAAGGTTGCTAATTCAAGGAGTGAGACATGGCTATGGATGTGCTGATGCCCCAGATGGGCGAGTCGATTGCTGAGGGAACGATCGTCAAATGGTTGAAAAAGGTGGGAGAGAACATTCAGCGGGATGAGCCGTTGCTCGAGATCTCCACGGACAAGGTCGACGCGGAGATTCCTTCTCCTGCCGCGGGGACTCTCGTCGAGATTCTGGCGAAGGAGGGCGAGACCGTTCACGTCAATTCCGTGATCGCCCGCCTCTCCGAAGGGGGAGGAGCGGCGGCTGCGCCGGCCCCGCCCCCAGTTGTCGCCGAGGCCCCTGCCCCAGTCGTCGCTCCGGCGCCCGCCCCCGCTGCCGCTCCAACTCCCCCCCCACCAGCGGTGGCCCCGCCGGTCGCCCCAGCCGTCTCTCAGCAAGAGGCCGCCGAGCCGAAGGAGGTCCGCTCCTCTCCGCTCGTTCGCAACATTGCCCGCGAGCACGGCGTCGATCTGCACGCCGTGACCGGAACCGGGATCGGCGGACGGGTCACCAAAGAGGATATTCTTCAGTTCATCGATCAGCGGACTGCTCCGGCTCCGGTTGCGGCTCCGGCTCCAGTTGCGGCTCCGGCTCCGGTTGTCGCGCCGGCACCTGCGCCAGCTCCGCCTCCTGCTCCTGTCGTCCCGGCCTACAGTGCCGGTGACCGCGTCAGCATCGAACCGATGTCGACCATGCGGCGGCGGATCGCCGAGAACATGCTCGCCAGTCGACGGACATCGGCGCACGTCACCACCTTCTTCGAGGTCGATTTCACCAATGTCGCCCGCCTGCGGGAGAAGGTCAAGAAGAGCTTCGAGGAGCGCAACGGGACGAAGTTGACCTTCATGCCGTTCATCATCAAGGCGGTGGTCGACGCGCTCAAGGCCTTTCCGATCGTCAACGCCTCGGCCGATCAGGAGAATGTCATCTACAAGCAGGACATCAACGTCGGCATGGCAGTTGCGCTCGATTGGGGATTGATCGTGCCGGTGATCAAACAGGCCGATGCGCTCAGCCTGGTCGGGCTGGCGCGGTCTTCCCAGGATCTGGCTACCCGGGCACGAGCCAAACAGCTCAAGCCGGATGAGGTCGCTGGCGGAACCTTCACCATCACCAACTTTGGCCTCTTCGGAGGATTCACCGCGTCGCCGATCATCAATCAGCCACAGTTGGCAATTCTCGGCGTCGGAGGGATCCACAAGCGCCCCTGGGTCGTCGAGACGCCAGAGGGGGATGCGATTGCCATTCGCCACATCAGCATGTTGAGCCTTTCGTTTGATCATCGGATCATCGATGGCGCGGTGGGGGATCAGTTTCTTGCCCACATCCGCCAGACGATCGAGACGACAGACTTTTCGACCTTGGTCTGATCGGGGGAGGCCGGTCTCTCCCCTCCCGCCAAGGAGGGGAGAGCGGCTCCAGGGGCTGGATCGGGGGCTTCTGCATGAGGATCTGCCACGTTCACGCGCTTGGGCGCCTCCCGTATGGCGAGGCGCACGAACTCCAGCGGCGGCTAGTCGAGCAGCGCAAGCGGGAGGAGATCCCGGACACGCTCCTCCTCCTCGAACACCCCCACGTCATCACGCTCGGGCGCGCAGCAGAGTTGGCGAACGTCCTTGTGCCGCCCGAGCGTCGTGCCGAGCTGGGTGTGGAGTTGCACGAAACGGGACGCGGAGGAGACGTCACGTATCACGGTCCGGGGCAGTTGGTCGGCTATCCGATTCTCAACCTCTCCCCGGACCGTTGCGATATTCGCCGCTACGTGCGGGATCTTCAGGAAGTGATCATTCGATCCGTTGCCCATTTCGGCGTCGAAGCGGGGAGACACGATGAGCAGAATCCCCACGTCGGTGTCTGGGTCAATGGCGAGAAGCTGGCCGCGCTTGGCATCCGCGTCTCCCGCTGGGTGACGATGCACGGCTTTGCGCTCAACGTCGCCACCGACCTTGACTACTTTCGACTGATCGTTCCGTGTGGAATTCGGGATCACGGGGTGACCTCCTTGGAGCGGTTGTTGGGTCGCCCAGTCGACCCGGCGGTGGTCATCGACCAAGTGGTGCGCCACTTCGGTGACGTTTTTGGTCGTCAGATGGAACGGTGCGACATTCCGTCGGGAACGGCTCCATTGGAGCCACTCCCGGTTTCAGATTCACGGCAACCTGCCCCACATACGCCGGTAAGACCATGACAACATTCCGCCTTTCACTGACGAAACAGATCTTTCTCGGGCTGGCGCTCGGGGTAGTGGTTGGGGGGCTGATCCACACCTTCTTCGATGATGAGCCGCATCTCAAGGAGCAGGTGATCCAATGGGTGCGGGTTCTGAGCCGGATCTTCCTCAGTCTGATCAAGGTGATCATCGCTCCGCTCCTCTTTTCGACCCTGGTAGTCGGGATCGCCGGTGCGGGCACGATCAAGGAGATCGGTCGGATCGGGCTCAAGGCGCTGATCTACTTTGAGATTGTCACGACTCTCGCGCTCTTCATCGGGCTGGGAGCGGTCAATCTGACGAAGCCCGGGATCGGGGTCAATCTGCCAGCCGAGCAGAGCGCGGAGGCACGGGAGATCGCTGGCCGGGCGTCCAAGATGACGGCCCAGGACCATATCGTCTCGATCTTTCCGACGAGCCTCTTGAAGTCGATGGCGGAGAATGATGTTCTCCAGATCGTCGTCTTCAGCCTGATCTTCGCGGTTGCGCTCGGGGCCATCGGGGAGAAGGGGCGTCCGATGCTCGACTTCTGCGAATCCCTCTCCCAAGTGATGTTCAAGTTTACAAGCAACATCATGCACTTCGCTCCCTGGGGGGTCGGCGCGGCCATGGCGGTGACCGTCGGGAGCAAGGGGCTGGGCGTCCTCAAAAATCTGGCGCTGATGATCTTGACGCTCTATGGTGCCCTGATCGTCTTCATCGTCGTCGTCTTGGGGGTGGTCGCCTTGCTGATCCGTCTGCCCTTGCGCAAGTTCATTCGGTTGGTCAAAGAGCCTGCCCTCCTCGCCTTTACGACGACGTCGAGCGAGTCGGCTTTTCCCTTGGCGATGGAGAATATGCAGCGCCTTGGGGTGCCGCGGCGAATCGTCAGCTTCGTCCTCCCGATGGGTTACAGCTTCAACCTCGACGGATCGACCTTGTACCTCTCCCTGGCGGCCGTCTTCGTCGCACAGGCCTCGAACATTGAGTTGTCGCTGGGGCAACAGCTCTTGATCCTGCTGACGCTGATGCTCTCGACGAAGGGGATTGCGGCAGTGCCGCGGGCGTCCCTCGTCGTCCTCGCCGGGACGTTGGCGCAGTTTGGGCTGCCCCTCGAGGGGATCGCCCTGATTCTGGGGGTCGATGAGTTGATGGATATGGCTCGCACCGCGACGAATGTGATCGGTAATTGTATGGCAACTGCCGTGATTGCCCGCTGGGAGGGTGAGTTCAATGAAGAGTCGGAGGGATAGGACGAGTCGGACCGATTCGCCCTGTCCCACCTACAGGAGCTTCACCATGCGATCGCTCAAAGAGAAGTTACCCAAACCCGAGTGGCTCAAGATCCGCCTCCAGATGGGAGAAGACTTCCTGGAAGTCCGGCGGATGGTCAACGACCTGACGCTCCACACGGTCTGCCAGGAGGCGCGCTGTCCGAACATCTACGAATGTTGGACCAACCGGACGGCCACTTTCATGATCGCGGGAGACGTCTGTACCCGGCGCTGCGGGTTCTGCGCGGTCAGCAAGGGCGAGCCAAAGCCGCTCGATCCGGCGGAGCCGTTGCACGTCGCCGAGGCGGTCCAGAAGCTCAACCTCCAGCACGCGGTCATCACCGGCGTCAATCGCGACGATCGGACAGACGGGGGGGCTTTGCACTGGGCAGAGACGATCCAGGCTGTCCGGCAGATCAATCCTGCCTGCAAGATCGAGGTCCTCATCCCTGACTTCGAAGGAAACGACGAAGCCCTCGACATCGTGCTCGATGCCAAGCCCGACGTTCTCAACCACAATACCGAGACCGTCCCGCGCCTCTATCAGCGGGTCCGGCCCCACGCGCGCTACGAGGAATGGACGATGAAGCTGCTGCGGCGCGCTGCCGCCCGCCGTGACGCGGAAGGGCGAGGCATGCTCACCAAATCGGGGATCATGGTCGGGCTCGGAGAGACGAATGAAGAGGTGCTCCAGACGATGCGGGATCTCCGGGCGACCGACTGCGACATCCTCACCATCGGGCAGTATCTCCAACCCGCCGAGCGCCGGCTCCCCGTCGAGCGGTACTACACCCCGCAAGAGTTTGCTGATTTCAAACGGGTCGGCTTGGAGATGGGCTTCCGCTATGTCGAATCGGGACCGCTGGTTCGATCGAGCTATCACGCTCACGAGCACAAGCCCGAGAATGCTCCCTCCCTCGACCAGCTCTTTTCGCCGGATCCCGTGGGAGCTGGGGGGCGCGAGCTGCGCGTTCTGGATGCCCGCCAACTCGCCGTTCTGACGACGGCAGAGTGATTATTGAGAGGAGATTGTCATTCATGTATAAACTTGTGCTTGTTCGTCACGGAGAGAGCGATTGGAACCGGGAGAACCGGTTTACCGGATGGACTGATGTCGACCTCTCCGAGCAAGGGTTGCGCGAAGCGCGCACCGCGGGGCAGGTCTTGAAGGCCGAAGGGTTCCAATTCGATCTCGCCTTCACGTCGGTTCTCAAGCGGGCGATCCGTACCCTCTGGATCATCCTCGATGAACTCGATCGGATGTGGATTCCCGTCGAGCACTCCTGGCGTCTCAATGAGCGCCACTATGGGGCCCTCCAGGGGCTCAACAAGGCGGAGACGGCCGCCCAGTTCGGGGACGAACAGGTGCGCATCTGGCGCCGCAGTTACGACACGCCTCCGCCCCCGCTTGCCTTGGAGGATGAGCGCCATCCGGGGCGCGATCCCCGCTACCAGTCACTCTCCTCCGAGGATCTGCCGTTGACCGAGTGCCTCAAGGACACCGTCGCGCGCATGCTCCCGTACTGGCACGAGCAGATCGCGCCAGCGGTCCGTTCGGGGCGCCAAGTGATCGTCGCCGCTCACGGGAACAGCCTGCGCGCGCTGGTCAAGTATCTCGATCAGATTTCGGATGAGGAGATCATTGGGCTCAATATCCCCACCGGGATCCCCCTCGTCTATGAGTTGGATGCCAACCTGATCCCGATTCGGCACTACTATCTCGGGGATCCGGAGGCGATCGCCAAGGCGACCCAGGCCGTCGCCGATCAGGGCAAGAGCCGCTGATCAAGGAAGGCCCGCGCTGGCCTTCCCCAACCATACCCTCGCTGGGCCCCAGCGGACCGTCGACATCGGATCCGGTGGGGCCACGGCTTTTCCGCGAAGGAGATGATCATGTCGACCCAGCCGAGACGCGTTCGATGGATGAGCACCCTCATGGCCGTCAGTCTCGCCTTGATGGCGGCCTGGGGCTTGGCTCTCCCCCTTTCATTTCCGATCTCTTGGCCTGGAAGTGCGGCGAGCGGCGGGAATGATCATTGGCCACAGTTTCGGGGACCGGACTCGACGGGCGTAGCCGCCGAAGATGCCAACCTGCCAGAGACGTGGAGTCCGACCCAGAACGTCGCCTGGAAAACACCGATTCCCGGGATGGGTTGGTCCTCTCCGATCGTCTGGGGCGATCAAGTCTTCCTCACCACCGTCATCACCGAAGGATCCGTCGAGAGTCCGAAGAAGGGGCTCTACTTCGGGGGTGAGCGCTACGACCTTCCCAAAGAAGAGCATCGCTGGGTGGTCTATGCGGTCGATCGGCGGACAGGGCGCGTGCGGTGGGAGCGCGAAGCGGCGCGTGGTCCGGTCAAGTCCTCCCGCCACCTCAAGAACAGCTACGCCTCGGAGACCCCCGTCACCGATGGGAAGCGCCTCTACGCCTTCTTCGGGAATGTTGGCCTCTACTGCTTCGATATGGCCGGCAAGCCGCTCTGGAACCTCTCCGTCGAGCCGCGCAAGACCCGCTTTGGGTGGGGGACCGCCGCTTCTCCCGTGCTCCACGGCAACCAGCTCTTCCTCCTCAACGACAACGATGAAGCCTCTTCGCTGCTCGCCCTTGACGCTGCCACTGGGCGCACGCTCTGGCGAGTCGAGCGCGAAGCCGGCACCAACTGGGCGACCCCCTACGTCTGGCGCAACGAGCGTCGCACGGAACTGATTGTGCCAGGCACTAAGGCAGTCCGCTCCTATGACCTCAAGGATGGCAAAGTCCTCTGGGAGCTGCGCGGGATGTCCTCAATCGTCATCCCGACCCCCTTCGCGACCCATGGCCTTCTCTACCTCACGTCCGGATATGTCGGGGATCAACATCGGCCCGTCTATGCCATTCGACCCGGCGCGAGCGGCGACATCTCCCTCAAGGAGGGCGAGACCTCCAACTCCTTCATCGCCTGGTACCAGCGCCAGGCCGGCCCCTACAACCCCTCCCCGCTCGTCTACGGCGATCTTTATTACACCCTCCTCGATCGCGGCTTCTTCACGGCTCACGATGCCCGCACTGGTCAAGAGGTCTATGGCAAACAGCGCATCAACGTCGAAGCGGGCGCCTTCACCTCTTCCCCCTGGGCCTACAACGGCAAGATCTTCTGCCTCAGTGAAGACGGCGATACTTATGTCATCGAGGCTGGTCGGGAATATCGACTGCTCGCCAAGAACTCGCTCGGCGAAATGTGCATGGCGACCCCCGCGATCGCCCAGGGGAGCCTCTTCCTGCGGACTTCCCAGCACCTCTTTCGCCTCACGAACGCGAAGACCAGGTAGCTTTCTCCCTGACCAGGAAACTTTTTCCCGGTCTTTTTGGCTCTTTCGTGTAAAAAATACGTGGAAGGGCAGGGTGGGGGCCGTTGCTCGTTGGTCGAAAGCCGCCAAATGACAGAGAAACAAAGGGATTACGCGATCTTACCGACTGTTTCGGTACGTGGCACAGTGGTTGCCTTTACCTAGGTGGGGCAACGAGATACCAAGTGGTACTTCCACTGTCGGTGTCACGTGGTTATTCGAGGTGTGAGGAAGATAACCACGGTTTCAATCGCGCTACAGGCTTCCCACGGCTGTAGCGCGATTTTTTATTTCTGACGCCCTCCCGCATCACTGACCACCGTCCTTGCTCCCTCCCCTTGCTGAACGGCTCTTCCCCAAGGCTGGCCATCCAACTTGTCACCAATCGTCTGGAAAAGATGGGGAGAGTCTGGAATAATAGCCCCGTCTGGGGACGATCGGGCTTGGTGCCAATCAAAGGAGGAAAAGTTTGGCTGGCAATTGATCTGCTGGCCCAACTTCCGTGAGCTCCCCAGACGACTGATCTTCCAGAGCCTCCCGTTTTTGGGATCCTGACCAAGGGCGAAGCCACCTCCGCTTCGCCTCAATGGGACTCCCGGGTCACCTCCACTCCACTCTTCCCCACCAGAAAATCGAAATCAGCGCCCTGATCGGCCTGCAAGACGTGCGTCGTGTAGAGCTGGTAGTACCCGCGCGTATGCGGGAGGACGGGCGGTTGCCAGCCCGCACGCCGCCGGGCGAGCTCCTCCTCCGGGACCTCCAGTTCCAACTCCCGCGCCTCGACATCGAGCCGAATCCAGTCCCCGTTGCGGACGAGGGCGAGTGGGCCCCCGGCGGCCGCCTCCGGCGCGACGTGGAGGACGACCGTGCCATAGGCCGTCCCGCTCATCCGGGCGTCGCTGATCCGGACCATATCCGTGATCCCCCGTCGCAGCAGCTTCGGGGGCAGCGGCATGTTCCCGACCTCGGGCATCCCAGGATAGCCTTTCGGCCCACAGTTCTGGAGGACGAGGATACTCGTCTCGTCGACCTCGAGGTCCGGATCGTCGATCCGGGCGTGGAAGTCCTCGATCGAGGTGAAGACGACGGCTCTCCCACGATGGCGCATCAGCGAGGGGGTCGCCGCCGAGGGCTTGATCACGGCTCCGTTCGGGCAGAGGTTGCCTCTCAGCACGGCAATCCCTCCCTGTTTGGCAAAGGGCTGGTCGAACGGCATGATCACCTCCCGGTTCCAGCACGGGGCCTCGGCGGTATTCTCTCCGATCGTCCGCCCATTGACCGTCAAGGCCTCCCGATGGATCAGGTCCCCCAACTCGCGAATGACCGCCGGAACTCCTCCCGCGTAGTAGAAGTCCTCCATCAGATACTTCCCCGAGGGCATGAGGTTGACGAGGCACGGCACCTCCCGTCCAAGCCTGTCCCAGTCGGCGAGCTGAAAATCGACCCCCATCCGGCCGGCAATCGCCAAGAGGTGGATCACCGAGTTGGTCGAGCCGCCGATGGCTCCGACGACACGGACCGCGTTCTCGAACGCCTCGCGCGTCAGGATCTGCGAGAGGCGCAGATCCTCATGAACCATCTCGACGATTCGCCGACCCGCCTGATGCGCCAGGGCATTGCGTCGCGCATCGACCGCGGGAATCGCCGCATTCATCGGCATCCCGACCCCGAGCGCCTCGACAATGCTCGCCATCGTTGAGGCCGTCCCCATCGTCATGCAGTGGCCCGCCGAGCGGCTCATGCAGCTCTCCGCCTCCTGGAAATCACAGAGCGGCATCGCCCCGCTTCGCACCTCCTCGCTGAACTTCCAGACGTTCGTTCCCGAGCCAATCTCTGTCCCACGGAACTTCCCGTTGAGCATCGCCCCCCCTGAGATCGCCAGCGTCGGCAGATCACAGCTCGCCGCTCCCATCAGGCACGCCGGCGTCGTCTTGTCGCACCCAACCAGCAGCACCACCCCGTCGAGCGGGTTCGCCCGGATCGTCTCCTCGACGTCCATGCTCGCCAAATTCCGGAAGAGCATCGCCGTCGGCCGCATGAGGTTCTCCCCCAGCGACATCACCGGGAACTCCAACGGAAACCCGCCCGCCTCGTAGATCCCCCGCCGCACGTGCTCGGCCAACTGCCGAAAGTGCCCATTGCACGGCGTCAACTCCGACCACGTGTTGCAGATCCCAATCACGGGCCGCCCGTCGAAGACGTGATCCGGATAACCCTGATTCTTCATCCAACTCCGGTGGATGAACCCACTCTTGTCGAGCGGCTCAAACCAGTCCCGACTGCGCAATCGTCGCTTCCCATCCTGTCCCATCTCGTCTCACTCCTTTGTTCCGGATGCTTACCTGGGGTCCTCCCCCCACGATCTTTCCCGCAGCATACTCTCCCCTCTCCTTCTGGTGAAGCCCGGCTGATGATTCTCGTTCCAATCTTCTTCCGAAAGATTGTTTCTCAGGAAGCAGTTTCTTCCTTGACAAGTTTTGGTGGGGAGGACTAGGATGGCAGCCGTGAAGAAGAGACGCGTGATCATCCCGAAGTCAGTCGCCGAGCAGGCATTGATCCGCCTGATGCGGGTGGGGGATCGTCTCTGGCGGCAGTCGGACGAGTGGTTTCATCGCTGGGAGCTGACGGACAACCACTACAACGTGCTGCGGATCTTGAATGGGGCAGGGGAGCCGATCCAGCAAGTCGAGATTGGACGTCGGATGCTCTCCTCGCGGGCGAACGTGACCAAGGTCGTCGACCATCTGGAGGCCCTCGGGTTGGTCCGGCGGGAGGGGGGAAAGGATCGCCGGGTGAAGTGGGTCGAATTGACGCCTGCGGGGATGGACTTTCTGGAAGAGACCTCAGGCGTGGTGATTGGCTTTGCCGAGCAGACCCTGGGAGGATTGACGGAGGAGGAGCAGGAGCTGCTCCTTGAACTGTTGGAGAAGCTGTTGGTGAATCAGAAGTAAGAGAGTCCCTGACGAACAAGAGGTTCGATGGACGGGGAAGGAAAGGAAAGAGAAGAGAAGATGGTCAAGCAATTTTTGGGAACGACAGAGGATTGGGTGCCGGCCTTGTTGCGGATCGCCTTGGGTGGCGTCATGTTTCCGCACGGCGCGCAGAAGTTGTTGGGATGGTTTGGGGGATATGGGTTTGTGGGGACGATGGAGTTCTTGACGGGGATGGGGATGCCGGCGGTGGTGGCGTTTCTGGTGATCATCGGAGAGTCGCTCGGGGCCTTGGCGTTGATCCTGGGACTCCTGACGCGGTTCTGCGCCTTCAGCTTGACCTTGATCATGGTGGGCGCGATTGGGCTGGTCCACTGGCAGAACGGGTTCTTCATGAACTGGGGCGGCCAAGCGGCCGGCGAAGGGTTTGAGTATCACCTCCTCATGGTGGCATTGGGGGTGGTCTTGATGGTGCGGGGCGGCGGGAGCTGGTCGATCGACGGACTCCTGACCAAGCGTCGCTGAAGGAGGAGAGATGAAGATCATCCGGGCTCAGGATCGGTATCATCTGGAGAGCGACTGGCTCTCGGCCTACTGGCTCTTCAGTTTTGACCACTACTATGATCCGGCGAATGTGCGGTTTGGGCCATTGCGGGTCTTCAATCACGATTGGATTCGGGGTGGGGCCGGGTTTCCGACCCACCCCCACCGGGAGATGGAGATCGTCACGTACGTCCTCGAGGGCGCGCTCGCCCACCGGGACAGCACCGGGGGCGAGGGGCTGATCCAGGCGGGCGAGGTGCAGCGGATGACTGCCGGGACGGGCATTGCCCACTCCGAGATCAATGCGGATCCGGTCGCCCCGGTGCGGCTCCTGCAGATGTGGGTGCTGCCCTCGCAGCAAGGGTTGCCACCCTCGTATGAGCAGCGGCAGTTCACGCGCGAGCAGCGAACTGGGCGGTTGCTGCCGATCGCCTCGGGGCAGGGCCATCCGGGAGCGGTCCACGTCCATCAGGAGACGACCTTCTACGTCGGCCACCTGCGGCCAGGGGACGCGGTCGAGACGAAGGTCGACCCAGGGCGGCGCGGGTACCTCTACCTGATTGAGGGGGAGGCACGAGTCAACGGGGAGCGGCTCGCCGCGGGCGATCAGGCGCGGATCACAGAGTCCGGGGCCCTGACGATCGTCGGGGAGCAGGCGAGTGAGCTGCTCTACATCGATCTGCCCTAGCCCGGCGTGCAAAAACTGCGGACGCAGGAAAAGCAGTGATTGATCTGCGGACCGCGTCGTGTATAATGATCATTCTTCTCGGGGCGTAGCACAGCCTGGTAGTGCGCTCGGTTTGGGACCGAGAGGTCGGAGGTTCGAATCCTCTCGCCCCGATTTTTAAGCCAATGCTTCAGGCCGGCTGTCCGGCGTCCTCCTTCCACAGATTCATTCGTACGTCCATTTTGCAGAATCACCCTCCAACAGAATGCCCAGGTCTTTGGACAATCTGTTCCCAAGAGGACGACCTGCCAGCCGGCGTCCCAGAGGGGGAATCGTTTCAACACGGCCAGTGTGTGTTGTAGGGGCAACCCTTGTGGTTGCCCCATCTTTGCTCCAGCGAGACTGGGGCA
>JBMOHS010000091.1:0-16366 GCA_049317725.1 Blastocatellia bacterium | reverse complement strand
CCCGAGCCGTCACCGGTGCCGCACTGCCCATCGTTGGTCGGGGATGATTCTGGGGCCTCCTGCGGCCAGAGATCAGCAGGGGAATGGGACCACTCGCGGTGATCGAGCAGCGATTCCCCTCCCCGGAACGGGATGGTCGGGAAGAGGGCGGCAAGCAGCCGCTCCTCCAGCGCTTGCGTGAAGAAGGGGACCTGATCGGGAAGCAGGACCAGCCGCTTCAACTCTCCGTGGAGTCGGCGGCGATAGTCACTGACCGACGAATCGGAGAGGCCGATCCGGCGTGCAATCTCGATCTGGCTCGGCCGGCGCGGGTCGAAGTAGACGTACCAAACCACCCAACAGAGCCGCTCTGTCCGAAGCGGATGCCCACGGACCAGCTTGGCCAGCCGTGCGAGGAACTCTGTGGCCAAGCGGGAAGCACTCTGCTGCCCCTCGAGCTGCCTCAGTACCGATTCCGGTGTCACCTCGACAGGGGCCAGGTCTCTCTGTCCGTGGTGGCGAACTCCTCCTTCCCGCTCCTCACGACCTCCCGGCTCATCGAGCGGCAGCAGAACCGGATCGTAGAGGGAGAGTTTCTCAAGCGCCAATCGACGGAGGACCCGTAGCGAGGCTGGAGAATCGATCGCCAGGAGGATCTCCTCGAGCAGATTGGCCAGTTCGCCACTGGCGATGATGACCTGTGACTCTCCGGTACAGCCCGTCCGGCGACGGTCCCGGCCCCGGACCGGAATCTCAGAGATTTGCTGGGCGAATCCGCTGCTGTTGCGAATCTCTTTCTGCTCTCCCCAGATGCGCAGTCCATAAAGCCCATTCGCCAACTGGCGATACCGCCCTTCCGTGCGGGACAGCGACCTGGAAACAAGACGCTGAAACCGGGCATCCTGCGCCAGCACCATGCCGACTCGGCGGGCGAGCCGGTAGTGCTCCGGGCGCTCCCGCCGCAGCTTCCCCAGCAGGAGGTTGGTCAGTTCGACCTGACTGACCTCCCGCTCGATCTCCCCGTCCGAGAGTCCCGCACGCCGATAGTGCTCAAAGCGCCCTTTCTGAAAGAGTTGAAGGTAGAGGTCCTGGGTCAAATCCTGGAGGGAAAGGCCAGCAGAGGCAGACCGGCTGCCCAACCCCGGGCCGGCTTGGGCCGTGTGGGATGCCGATCCAGTTCGGACCAGCGGATGGCGAGCAACGATCCGGTAGAGACGGCCCCAGATCGCTGCCACCTCTCCCGCTGCCAAGCTGGCCTGCCATTGCAGGCCAGCGGCAGGATCCACTTGGTCACGTCCAATTGAACCGTCTCCCCCATCAGACGGGATCTTCGCTGGCACCATGAGGTTGTCCAATCGTCAAGGGACGGCACACCGCCCGAGAGGCCCGTTGAGGGCCTCCGTGTGTGTCGTCTGGTTCTCCGTGGTAACGGAGGATCGTCAGGGGGGTCGATCGGCGGAAAGAGCGGGATCAACTATGCCTCGGGGGTGGGCAAAGCTCAATCCAGGGAGAGTACCGGGAAACGGTGCTCCCTCGGGGAGATCGGCGGTGCGGGTGGGACGCCCGCCGCGTGTTGTCTTCGAAGGTCAACTGGAAGCTCGGCGAAGTGCCAAGCGCCATCGACCGGGGATCTTCTTCTGTTTCCTCCCTCACTGGGGAACTTACCAGGGAGAGGAAGGAGGAGGCCCTTGGCCCGGTTCGGGACCTTCTTTCTTCTCCCCGGGGGCATCCGGGAGGTAGCCACCCGAACCAAACGAGGGGGACGAAGGATTCGGTTCAAAATAGTCCGGAAGGGGCGGGGGCGGGGGCGGGGGTGGGGGTGGCGGCGAGGTGGGACGGCGCAGTACGCGCGTCAGCACGCTCCCAACCACTGTAAATCCCAGGTAGATCCCTGCCTGAATCAACAGAAATGGCAGGGAGGTGAGGAGGCGTTCCAACGTACTTTGGTTGCGGGCCTCCTCCATCGCCTCGTCCAGGACGGACTGCAATTCTGGGTTCGAGAGGTTACCAAAGATCGACTCGACCAGCTTGAGCGAGGCCTCGGTCGTGACCCCGCTGATCAGGATCGGAATCGAGAGCATCACAAAAGTCAGTCCCGCAACGGCTCCAGCCCAGAGACCGATCTGGGTCGCCTCACCGCTGGTCGGAAAACGGGAGGAGCGCTTGATCGTCATCGAGGCAGCGACCGCTCCACCAATCAGGGCCCACGCGCAGAAACAGCAATTGAGGGCGCTCACTCCCGGGATGGCCGAGAAGACCCCGACGATCAGACCACCAATGACAGCTGGTTGTTTCCAGTCCAGATCATCCAACATCACGACGCTCCTTGGATCCACGTCTTACTTCGTGCAGATCTCTCTTGTCTTTTTGAAGGAGAGCGGAAGGGGGGCCGACCAACGGACCATCAGGCGTCCTCCATTCCACGACCAGTGGTGCATCCTAGCACAGAAGGTGGAGACTGGGGAGGCAACGCCGGCGGATATCGCCAATCATCGACCACCTCGACGATCGCCGGGTAGAGGAAGAAGATCGCACCGATCCCGGCGATGGCCCCGGTCAGCGTCCGGGAAGGAAACGTGTTCAGCCAGAGACCGATCAAATCTCCCCCAAAATCGATCCCTACCGGCAAGGCCGCCAGCAGGAGCCACCGGCGAGCCGGTGGACGACGGGCGGCGAGGGGGCGTACCAGCGGATAGACCAGCAGCCCGACCAGCACTCCGAGATAGATCCCTGTGCAACGCGAGCAGATGGCGAGTGGGTACCCGAAGAGGTGGTAGCTCCGCCCGGGGATCTGATGACAGGCGACGGCGAAGCCCTCGTAGAGCAGATGCGCCAAGCGGGCACTTCCCTGGCTCATCAGCGAGGGAGGCAGCAGCAGTGCCACCAACCAGCCAACGGTCGCGCACAAAGTGCCAAGATAGACCCAACGGGCCAGCCGCGGGTCCGCCCGATCGTCCCATTGTTCCCAGCGGCTTGCCACGAGATCGCTCTCCCCCATTGCCTAGAGGTGGTCGAAGCGGATGACCGTGTCTGGCCCGCCTTCGACGTGAACCGTGTCGACAAAACGGACGTGCATCGTCTCGGTCGTCATGATCAGGGACTGGGTCCGCTTCCCGGTTCCGAAGAAACGGACGCCGCGCAGGAGGGTTCCGTCGGTCACCCCAGTTGCCGCAAAGATGATCTTGCGTCCGGGTGCGAGGTCGTTGGTGCGAAAGACGCGGGTGGGATCGCTGATCCCCATGGCGACCATGCGGTCGAAGGTTCCATCGGCGATCTTGTCGCGATCCTGCGACTCGGCCAACTGCTCTTTCATGACAAAGCGGGCCTGGATCTCCCCGTTAAGGCATTTCATCGCCGCCGCGGTGATGACGCCTTCGGGTCCCCCCCCGATGCCCATCAGGCAATGGACGCCGGAGCCGGCGACGGCGGCGGAGATCCCGGCCGTGACATCCCCATCGGTGATCAGGCGAATGCGGGCTCCCGCTTCGCGAATCTCTTGAATGAGGGTGCGGTGGCGAGGGCGGTCGAGGACCATCACCGTCAAGTCTTCGACCTTGCGCTTGAGGCGCGAGGCGATGGCGTGGAGGTTGTCGCGGACCGGGGCGTCGAGGTCGATCGCGCCGCGCACCGACGGCCCGACGACGATCTTGTTCATGTAGATGTCTGGAGCGTGGAGGAGCCCGCCGCGTTCCGCTGCCGCGAGGACTGCCATGGCGTTGGGAGTACCCATGGCGCAGAGGTTGGTGCCTTCAAGAGGGTCGACGGCGATATCGACGGCTGGAAAGAGCCCCTCCTGGCCGGGCCGCGCGCCCTGCCCAAGTCGCTCGCCGATGTAGAGCATCGGGGCCTCATCCCGCTCCCCTTCCCCGATGACGATCGTCCCCTCCATCGGGATCTGATCCATGACCTCGCGCATCTTCTCGACGGCGACGTGGTCGGAATGGTCACTTTCCCCGCGCCCCATGGTCCGGGCGGCCTCAATGGCGGCGGCCTCGACAACGTGCAGAAAGTCGAAGAGCAGATCGTGCTCGAGCGGTCGTTTTGGTTCCATCTTCCCCTCTCTTTCCACTCTTGCCCACCGGGAGAGAGCACCCTCGCGATGGGCTATTCCAACGTCCCCCCAAGGTGAGGGTCAAAGCAGCCGCGGCAACGTGCCTCGTAGGCCCCAGAAGCCCCGACGACGACCCGTTCCTGGCTGTCGATCAGGCGCTGGGTGTAGCTGGCGGGGCTGCCGCACTGCACACAGATCGCCCGCGTCTTGGTGATATCCTCGGCGATCGCCAGCAGCAGGGGCATCGGCTCAAACGGGCGACCAAGGTAGTCCATATCGAGGCCGGCGATGATGACCCGCTTACCGAGATCGGCGAGCCGGTTGACGACCCGCACCAGATCCTGATCGAAGAACTGCCCTTCGTCGATCCCGACGACATCGGTATCCATCTCGACCTGGGCGAGGATCTCACCAGCCGAAGACACGACCTGTGACTCCATCTTCATCTCGGAATGGGAGACGATGTGAACCTCGGAGTAGCGCGCATCGATCATCGGTTTGAAGATCTGGACCTTCTGGCGGGCGATGCGCGCCCGGCGCAGCCGCCGGATCAGCTCCTCACTTTTTCCGCTGAACATCGACCCGGTGATCACTTCGATCCACCCAGACTCGGACGAATGGCGCTCCACGCTCTCCCCTCTCTGCTCTCCCCTGAAAACCTGGGGAACGCGTGTGCGGAACCGTGACGGGCAATCCCGTCAGCTCCCCGTTCCCTTGCTGAAGTGACTCAACGAATCGCTTTCGGTTCTACACCAAAAGGAAGGAGCAGGCAAGCCATCCCTCTCGTTCCCTCGGATAGACCGCGCCGGGCCTTGATTCCACCCGTTGAGCCGACTATGTTCTAGCCATTGAAGGGCCGGCTCCAGCGCGGGAGGCGGCATCTTGCGCTCGCAGAGTGCGGAGGGACGGGGGCCGGAGTGCCCCTTCGACAGGAGTGCGGCTTGGCGCCATTCGACCGATTGACCAACCTGCTGCCCGGACGTCGCGGGGCCCCCCTCGGGCCGGTGGGCGAGAGCCTGCTCGGCGGACTGCTGGCCGATCCGGGGGTCACCCGCGCACTCGCCTGGATCGAGCGGTCGGGTGACCAGTTCACCGAAGAGCAGGTTCGGATCTGCGAAATTCCCGCGCCGCCGTTTGGGGAAGAAGCGCGCGGTGATTACTTGGCAGGACGATTTCGTGAGCTGGGGCTGAGCGGGGTCCATCGGGACGAGGTCGGCAACGTCATCGGTCTCTTTCCCGGGACAGAGGGGCCTGGGACAGAAGGGGCTGGGGAGGCCTCCTGGCTGGTCGTCTCGGCCCACCTCGACACCGTCTTCCCGGCGGGAACCGATGTCACCGTGCGGCGGGTCGGGAAGCGGCTCCACGCCCCCGGGATCGGGGACGACGTCGCCGGGCTCGCCCTCCTGCCGGCGCTGATCGAGGCCCTGCGGGAGGGGGCCATCCTCCCCGCCGCCCCGCTCGCCTTCGTCGCGACGGTGGGAGAGGAGGGCGAGGGCGACCTGCGCGGCGTGCGCCACCTCTTCGCCCAGGGGCGGCTCGCCGGGCGGATCGGCCGCTTCATCTCCTTCGACGGTGCGGGCGTCGAGTGGCTCACCCACCAAGCGCTCGGCTCGCGGCGCTACCGGATCCGCGTCGACGGCCCCGGCGGCCATAGCTGGGGCGATTTCGGGGTCGTTCACCCCGTCCACGCCTTGTCGAAGATCATCGCTCGCCTCGCGGACTATCCTGCCCCCTCCTCCCCGCGGACGACCTTCAATGTCGGCCGGATCGAGGGTGGCGAGAGCGTCAACGTCATCCCGACCAGCGCCTGGATGGACGTCGACCTGCGCTCGGCCGGCGAAGCGGAGCTCTCCCAGATCGAGGAGTTCCTCCTCGCCGAAACCCACCGGACTGTCCAAGAGGAGAATCGGCTCCGCCGTGCGCGGAGCCATCCATTGACGCTGACCACCGAGTTGATCGGATCCCGCCCTTCCGGCGAGATCCCGCTCGCGGATCCACTCGTCCAGACGGCGATCGGCGTGACGCGCGCCCTCGGGATCGAGCCGATCCTCAGCCGGGCCTCGACCGATGCCAACCTTCCGATCCACCTCGGCATCCCGGCGATCACCCTCGGCGCCGGGGGCGTCTCGGGTGACCCCCACCGGCTCACCGAATGGTATGACCCGACCGGGCGGGAGGAGGGCTACCGGCGCGCCCTCCTGCTGATCCTCGCCCTGACCGGAATCGCTTCCCGTCCCGCCTAACGATCGAGCCGCACGACCTTATATCCGCCACGCGCCCGATCCCGCAACCACCACCCCGCGAAGACGACCAACGGCAGGATCGCCATCGCCGCCACCGCCTGGAAGGAGGCCGCGTCCCCGAGGGTGTCGCGCAGCTTGCCCATGTTGAAGATGACGACGCCGAGCATGAACTGTCCCGCAAAGCCCATCAGCCCCATCGTGAAGGCGCCCCCCTCGGGATAGCGCTCGGAAGTGATCGCCAACATCGTCGGCCACATGAAGCAGACTCCGACGTAGAAGACCGTCGACGCGAGGAAGGCCGTCACCGTCCCCGTCGCGTTCGAGAGCAGGAAGAGGCCAATCCCGGCCACGACCACCGAGACCGCCATCATCCCGATCGGCGAGAGGCGGTGCGCAATCGGCCCGGCATAGTAGCGCAGGACGAACATCAGCGCGCTGCCGTAAACGAGGATGAGGATCCCGCTCATCCCGGCGAGATTGTTGAGCACCGAATCGACCATCTGGCCCGGGGCCAGCTCGACCGAGGCCGTGATCATCATGCAGCAGAGCAGCAAGAGAAACCCGGGTCGCAGTGCCACCCGCAGCATCTCGCCCGTCGAGATCCCGGAGGCCGCCCGCTCCGTCAAGGGGAACTTCTGCCCAAAGATCATCAGGCCGTAAGCGACCGTCGGGATCAGGACGATCCCCATCTGTACCTGCCAACTGACGCCGAAGCTCTTGAGCGCATAGCCGAGCAGTCCGCCAATGATCAGCCCTCCCGGCCACCAGGCGTGCAGGACGTTGAGCTTGTGCGTCTTCTCCTCCGGGTAGAGCGTGGCGATCAGCGGGTTGATCACCGCCTCGACCAGCCCATTCCCAAACCCGGCGAGCAACATCGCCCCCGTCATGATCTGGTAACTCGGTGCGGCGATGAACCCGATCACCCCGACGACGTGCAGCCCGAAGGCGAGGTAGAGCAGATTCCGCATCCCCAACCAGTCGAGCATCGGCGAGGCCACCAGAATCGAGGTCGCAAAGCCGAAGAAGGCCATTGTCGAAAGCCATCCATACTCGGCCCGCTGCCCCTCCGCCGTGAAGAAGCCAACCAGATTCGGGTCGGTGACGACGAGGTCTTCGACATTCCCGCGCAGCGCGAAGATCATGGCGGTGACAACCAGGGACAAACAGCTGGCCAGAAACAACCGGCGTTGATTCATAGGGGAACTCTCCTTTGTGTCGGATCTCTCTGTTGGATCGGATTCTCTCTCCCATTGCGCGGACAGACTGCCCGGCGCGCACGCCCCTCGAACCTCCCGGGTCCGCCCTCCCGAGAGGGCGCTCCATTCCCGGTGGATGATTGGAGTGGATGGGAAAGCCGCGCGATTATCACGGGGAAGTGCGAAAATAGCAACGGCGGAACCGCTCCGCTGCCTCCTCTCCCATGGAAGAGACCCGGACAGATCTTCGCCTGGCGGCTCCCGATCCATCCGGGTCGACTCGATATCGTCCCTGTCTGTCTTCTCCCCAGCGGTCCCTGCTAATGGTCTATTTAATTTCCCTCTCTCCCCGAGACTCGCTCAATCTGATCAACCGCCGGCCAGAGCGCAGCAAGAGGGCATTCTCGACCGCCGCGACACCATAGATCCGCTCGAGGTCCGGGATGGTATTGACTGCCAACTGTTGAAACTCTCGGCCGGTGCGGAGGACAAAGGTCTTTCCCTCGTTGTTGAAGAAGTAGACCCGGTCGCCCACCGCGAGCGGCGACGCCCAGCTCTCCCCCGTCCCGAGGCGCTGCCGCCAGACCTCTGTTCCGGTGGAGAGGTCGAGACAATACGCAATGCCCGCCTTGCTGACAAAGTAGACCAGCCCCTGGTGGACGAGCGGAGAGCTGAAGTAGGCGGTGGCCTCGGTCGGACGCCAGACGACGTGGGTCGCCGTGACATCGCCACTCCCCCCGAGCCGGATCGCCATGCTGAGCGCCTTCTGCTCGGCTCCGATGATGACCAGATCCCCCACGTGGGTCGGCGAGGGCATCGGAGCCCCTTTCAGCCCGGTGACAAACCAGAGCGCCTGGCCATCGACGACATCATAGGCGGTGACGCCATCTCCCCCCCTGACGACCAGTTGCTCGCGTCCGTCGTGCCGCAGGACGAGTGGCGTCCCCCAGGACATCCCTGACGGGCGGTCCGTTCTCCAGAGCGTACGGCCGCTCTTCTTATCGATCGCCATGACGAAGGAGGTGCCGAGATGTGAAATCGCGAGGAAGAGGGCCTCTTGGTTGGCCGCCAGTGAGCTGCCCAGTCCGTGCGGCCCTTTGACCCCGCCGTACTCGCGGGTCATCTGCCGCTCCCACTGGGGCCGTCCCCGATGATCGAAGGCGTAGAGATCCCCCGTCTCGAAGAAGACGTAGACCCGCTTCCGGTCGACCACCGGCGTCGGCGCTGCTTGACTCACCCGGAAATCGACTTTGACCTTCTCCGTGGTCGCAACCGACCGTCGCCACAGCTCGCGACCAGAGCGCAGATCATAGCCAAGCACGTAGGCCTGCTCCTTGTTCGGCCCATCGACCGCAGTGATGAAGACCCGGTCGCGCCAGACGACCGGGGAGGACTGGCCATACCCCGGCAGGGGAATGTCCCAGGCCAGATTCTTCTTGTCGGACCATTCCACCGGCAACTTGGTCGTTCGGCTGTGGCTATCACCATGCCCGCGAAATCCCGGCCAGACCTTCGCGGCCTCGCCCTCGGGCGAAAAGGGTGGAAAGAGGAAGAAGAGCAGCAGAAGCGAGAGAATCGTGTTCATCGGTACTCCAGAAAAATGGCCCCCATCCAGTCGTCAAGCCGGTGGCGAAGGAGACGGCTCCCTCCCCACCGGCCGCCCAAGTCTCCTCAGGTCAGAACGAGAGGCGCAGCGCCAGTTGCATGGTGCGCTGCCCGTACACCGACTGGGCCGCCCCAAAGGCGGGACTGGCGAGGCTGGTCGTGTAACCGAGAAAGTTGACGGTGTTGAAGAGGTTGAAGACCTCGGTGCGGAATTGCAGACGCAGCCGCTCCGTCAAGCCAAAGTCCTTGTGGATCCCCAGGCTGACCTCGGCATAGCCATCCGCCCGCTCGGTGTTGCGACCGAGAGTGCCAACCGGGGTCACCGCGCTGAAGTTGCCGGTAAAGCCCGGAATCAACTGGTTGAGCCCCACCCCGGGAGCAATCGACCAAGCCCTGAAATCGGTCGGATTCCGGATCAAGGCTCCTGGGACCGGGCTTGGCCGGTTGACCGCCACTCCGTCCGGTGTCGCCGTTCCACTCTGAATCGTAAAGGGAAGCGAGGAACGCAGGCTGATGATCGATGTCGTCTGCCATCCTCCGAGAAGCGTGCGCAACTGCCTGTTTCCCAGCCGCTCGCCAAACGGCAGCGCCCACATCAAGGCCGTGTTGAAGTTGTGGCGAATGTCGAAATCGGAGGGCGCATAGTCGAGCCGCCGATTGCGGTCGCTGATGAAGTTCTGCCCGTCCGTCGAAATGTCGTCCATCGTCTTCGACCAGGTGTAGGAGCTGCGAATCATGAGCCCCTTGGCGAGACGGCCCGACAATGCCAACTGCAGACCGTGATAGTTCGACGAGGCCCCCGTCTCGAGAAGCGTGATGACGGCATTGCCATACTGCGACGCAAGCGGACGTGGATTGGGCTGCCCATTGATGGTTGCCGCCCACTGCGCTCCCCCATTCGGTAACCGCGTCATTCCCAAATGACGGGCCGTCGTCCCAACGTACGCGGCATTGAGCACCAGATCGCTTCCGAAGAGACGATAATCGAATGCCAAGTTGTACTGCTGGGAATAGGGCTGGACGATATCCGGCGAAGTGATCGTCCGGTTCGAGCTCGGCGCCCCTGCCCCACCCGTCAGATTCGCAAGGGACGGCCGAAAGTAGGTAAAGGTCTGCACGCGCGGTGGCGTGAAGCGCAACTGCCCGATGTAGTTCATCGGCAGGGGAGTGAAGAAGAGCCCATAGCCCCCCCGCACCACCAGATCACTCTGCTTTCCGGGGGTCCAGGCAAATCCCAGGCGGGGGGCAAGATTATTTCGGTCTGTCGGATAGTTGACGGCGACCCGATCATATTGATCGACAGGCGCTCCATAGATCTCATAGCGCACACCGACGTTGACCTGCAGATTGGTGCGCACCCGCCAGTCATCCTGCAAGTAGAGACCAAACTCTCTGGCCCGCAGGTCGAGGCGTGGATCCCCGAAGGCACGCGTGTAGACCGCTGGCGTTCCCCTCAAGAATTCGGCGCGTGAGGCAAAGACCATCACTCCATCAAAGTTGGTGTTGGCGGTCGTGTTGGCCTCGATGAAGCGCATCACGCCACCAAACTTGACTCCGTGAGATCCCAAGCTCCACGACGTGTCATTGGAGGCTTGGTAGTTGTTCATCCGCGTATAATCCCGGAAGAAGCTGCCGATCCGCTCCGCCCCCGCCACGGTAATGAATCCGGCCATCCCATTGAGAGCGGGATCTCCCAGCCGGGGAAAATCTGGTATCGCATTGGAGAGGCGGTTGGTGTAATAGACCCGGAGTTCATTGGTCACTCGCGAGGAGAGAGTGGAGTTCCAGGCCGCTGAATAACTCCCATTGCCCGAGGAGAACCCAGCCCCCTGCGCAAAGAAGGGAAAGATCCCGACCGGTTGGGATGCCGTCTTTGTCACCCGAAAATTGACGAGGTTCGCTTGGTTGACGATGTAGTCCAGCCGGCCAAAATAGAAGTGACCTCCTTGACGGGCTCGTTGGACCGTCGGATCGAAGTTGGGCTGGGTCGGACTCGTCGTTTGGAGATTGGGAAGCGGGTAGTGTGCCAGAAGGGCTCGGATCCCTGGGACCGCTGTCGCGCGCTCCGCTTCCGTGAAGGTAAAGACCGAATTGCGCAGATTGACCGAGCGATCCCCGACGCCCTCCCCGTTGATGTTGAAGAAGAGCCGGTCCTTGAGAATCGCCCCGTTCAAGACGACCCCAAAGTGGTTGCGCAGAAAGAGCCCCTTGCGGTTGAAGATCGGATTGCGCGCGTCGAAGGCGGCATTGCGGTGAAAATTGTAGAGCTTCCCGTGCCACGTGTTGGAACCCGGCTGCGTGACGAGGTTGATCGTCCCCCCCGCGGCCCGACCGTATTCCGCCTTGTAGTTGTTGGTCTGCACTTCCGTTGTCGAAAGGACCTCTTGACTGACCGGCTGCTCACTGAGCCCAGTCCCATTCAAGATCCCTCCGAGGGGGTCATTGAAGTCCGCCCCATCGACCATGACGTTGACCGTGTTGACCGGACGCAACCCATTGATCGAAAACGGGGCATGCGCCGCCCTCTGGGCCGAGGGCGTCACCCCGGGCAGCAGATAGACTTGATTACGATAGTTTCGACCTTGCCCACCTGCCACCATCGGCAGATCGGTGTTCTCGATCTCATTGAAGGTCCCCCCCCGACTCGCATTCGTCCGCGCTTGTGCGATCTGATCGACATTCGCGGTCACCACGATCGATTCGGTCACCCCGACTGCTTGTAAGGTAATCGTCAAGAAAGGTGTCTCCCCCGCCAAGAGCCGCAGCGGCGTCTCGGGGCGGTAGGCGGCAAATCCTGTCTGACCGACCTCGATCTGGTAGCTCCCCGGGGGCAGTCCGGTGAGGCGAAACTGCCCATTGCCGTCGGCAGTGCTCTCCCGTCGCCAATCACGACGCTCATCGGTCAATGTCACTGTCGCCTGGGCAATCGGCTCGCCCCGACTATCCTGCACCACTCCGGAGAGTGTCCCAGAAACATTCTGGGCCAGCACTGGCATGCTCACGATGCTCACAGCCGCCCACAAATGGACAGCCATCATCAAACGAACGATTCTCATCCGATACTCCTCCCCCTTGTTTCCCTTTCCATCTTGGATCCGCTGCGGGCCACGGCCCCCGGATCTTGCGTCATAAAAGGGGAATAAGTATTTATCGAGGAGAGATCGCACCAGTCCTTTTCAATGAATGGTCGATCTGGTCCAATCAACGGGCGCCCATCCTGCCCGAGCGGTCAGACGCCGGTCGTGGATCGAGTTCCGCTCGCGCCGTCCCGTCAGCACGCCCGTTGTCCACTCAGTGTCTCCGGTCGAGTCAACTGGAATCCCCCCCCAACCAACCAGCGGATCATTCCGACAACTGATCGCCCAATCCGGACCATTCGTGCAATTTCCCTCGCCAACCAAGGGAGCTTGCCCGATGATCGAATTTGCCAAGTTTTCGATCACTCTGCCTGCTCTGACAGAGTGACCAACGACAAAGAGGGGAGAAGAGAGCCCCCCCAGAATGGGAAGGTCCAGGAAGGCCCAGGAAGGTCTATGATTCGACTGATTGCTCGCAAGGAATTCACGGAGATGCTGCGCGACAAGCGCTTTCACTGGGCGGCGGGTATCGTCCTGCTCTTATTGCTTGTCGCCTTGCTGACCGGGGGATGGCACCATCGAGGCATCAAACGGCAGCACGATCTCGCCCAAGCAGAGACACGGGAACAGTGGCTGCGCCAGCCCGCGAAAAACCCCCACTCGGCGGCCCACTATGGGATCTATGCCTTCAAGCCGAAGATGTTGCCGGCGATGCTCGATCGTGGCGTCGACCCCTTTGTCGGCCAGTCTGTCTGGCTGGAAGCCCACAAGCAGAACGAATTCAAGCACCGGCCGGCACAAGATCTGACCGCTGTCCAGCGATTTGGCGAACTGACCGCCGCGACCGTCCTTCAACTGCTGATCCCGTTGCTGATCATCCTGCTCTCCTTCTCTGCCTTTGTCGGGGAGCGGGAACAGGGGACACTCCGGCAGTTGCTGAGTCTCGGAGTCTCCCGCACCGATCTGGTGCTCGGCAAGGCCCTCGGGATCGCCGGGGCCCTCGGGGTCCTCCTCGTCCCCGCGACCATCCTTGGGATCGCCGCCCTCGCCCTCACCGCAGAGCAGAGCCTCCTCCGCAGCAGCGCGCCTCGGCTCCTTGGGATGTTCTTCAGCTACCTCGCCTACTTCACGCTCTTTATCGGAATCTCACTGACCGTCTCGGCAAAGGCCAAAACATCTTCCCTCTCGCTGGTCATCCTGCTCGCCTTCTGGATCCTCAATGGATTGATCGCCCCGCGCGCCGCTGCCGATATCGCCCGACACCTCTACCCCACTCCATCCGCCTTCGAATTTCAGCAGATCCTTGATCGGGAGATGCGGAGTGGGCCGGATGGCCATCAGACCAGCGACCAGCGGACCGCCGCACTGAAAGCGCGCGTCCTGAAACAGTACGGGGTCGAGACGATCGAGGCCTTGCCGGTCAACTTCGCCGGCCTCTCCCTCCAGGAGAGCGAAGAGCACGGCAATGTCGTCTTCGACCGGAACTATGGCGATCTCTGGCAACGCTTTGACCAGCAGAATCGACTGAGACAGCTCAGCGCGCTGGTCACTCCCATGCTGGCCATTCAGTCCCTCTCGATGGGGCTGGCCGGAACCGACTTCGCCCACCACCGCGACTTTGCTGCCGCAGCAGAGAAGTATCGCCGCATGCTGGTCAAGAAGATGAACGACGACCTGACCTACCAAGCCGTCAAGCAGTCCTTCGCCTATCTCGCCCCACCCGAGCTGTGGGAGACCGTCGAGGAGTTCCAGTACACCGCCCCCTCGACCACCTGGGCCCTCCGGAAGCAGGCAGTGAGCCTTGCGATCCTCCTTCTCTGGTGCGTCTTGACATTCGCGGCCGCCATCTGGACCGCCCGGCGATCCCTTCACGAGGCTTGATGGATTCGACCATGAAGACACTTGGCATCATTCTGCAACACGAATGGCGGACGCTCCTCGCGGACCGTACCCTCTGGATCATCACCCCGTTGTTTGCCCTGCTGATCGGGTATGGAATCTACAACGGCTCGACCTGGGTCGACTTTCAACGAACCACTCTCCAAGCCGCACAGGCAGAGGAGCAGACCCGTCTTGCCCGTGCCCAGGAGGAGATCGTCGCCATCCAGCAAGGCAGAAAACCATCTTCTGCCTTCACCAATCCCCAGTTCCCCGCCGTCGCGGCGGGCCGTGCGGGAACCCGCTATGCCCTGCTGCCACCGGGACCTCTCGCCTCCCTCAGCGTCGGACAGAGTGATATCTACCCCTACTACTTCAAGGTCTCCTCCCAGAGCAAGCAGACCTTTGCCTACAACGACGAGGTCGAGAACCCCACCAACCTCCTCGCGGGTCGGTTCGATCTCGCCTTTGTCATCCTCTACCTCTTTCCCCTGCTGATCCTCGCCCTCTGCTACAACCTTCTCTCGGCGGAACGGGAACAGGGGACGCTGCAGATGATCCTCTCGCAACCGGTCAGCCTGCGCCAGTTCGTCCTCGGCAAGATCGGATTGCGTGCCCTCGTCGTCCTCTGCCTGACCCTCGGTTTCTCGATCGCGGGTTTTCTATTAGGGGAGGTCGAACTGCAGGCCGAAGAAGCTTGGCTTCGGATGCTGCTCTGGATCGGGATTGTCGGTGGCTACGGCGCCTTCTGGTTCGCACTGGCCATCGTCGTCAATGCGATCGGACGCTCGTCGGCGACCAATGCCACGGCACTCGCCGGGCTATGGCTCCTCTTTGTTCTGCTGATCCCCTCGGTCCTCAGTGTCGGGGCCTCTTCCCTCTACCCGGTTCCTTCGAGAGTCGAGATGGTTCAAGCCACCCGACGGGCCACGGCCGAGGCGACCGCCAAGGCGAGTCAACTGCTCTCCAAGTACCTCGAAGACCACCCTGAACTGGCGGCCGGGGGACAACCGGACCCCAACGACTTCGCCCTCCGCACCCTGGCCATTCAGGACGAGACGGAACGGCTCGTTCAGCCGGTCCTCGACCACTTCGACCAGCAGACGCTCGGTCAGCAGGAACTCGTCGACCGTTTGCGCTTTCTCTCCCCCGCCATCGTGACACAAGCGGCGCTCAACGAGGTTGCCGGGACCAGCCTCTCCCGCTACCGCCATTTTCTGGGACTCGTCGACCGCTTTCATCAGGAGTGGCGCGCCTTCTTTACGCCACTCGTCGTCAGGCGTACGATGCTCCAAGCCAGCGACTACCAACGATTTCCCTCTTTTCAATTCCAGGAAGAGCGACTCGCGATGGTCGCTCGCCGGGTCCTCTCGGGAATTCTCGGAATGGTCCTGCCAACCCTTCTCATCGGTTGGGTTGGATTTCGCGCCCTCCGACGCTACTCACTCGCTGCTTGAAGGGGGCCTTGCCAAAAGAGAGAGAGGGCCAAGGCCCCCTCTCTCTTTTTGCTCTTTAATGGAACTGAGCAAGGCCCCCCCTCACCCAGTCACGAACAGCTAACTCAAATACTCCGGGTAGGAATGCTCGATCACCTCACCAGGGCGTGCCGGCCCCGCCACGGCCAGAATCGCATCCCGCAGAACCCTCTTCTGCAGATCTCGCATTCCGGGCCGCCCCAGCGAGTTCCCGATACGGAAGTCTTTCGGGTAGATTGCTCGCGGAGGCCGCATCTGGGCCGAAACCTCTGGACTGACCGTGATCAACACCGTCGGGATCCCCCGCATCTCGATCTCTCGTTGCACCGCGACGACCGTCCGGTGGCAAACGTTCGGTCAGCCTCCCGTCAGAACGACCAAATCTGCCTTGGCCTTCTTGTCGACGTACTCGGCGATTGCTGGTGCCGTCTGCTCGTACATCTGCTTGAGCTGCATGGAGTATCCCATATACCCGACGTGCTCACGAGCAACCTGCCCAACCAGCCCCTCCTCGACCAGATCCCGGAGAATCTCCAACGGAAAGACGACGTTGAGGTCCTCATCTGCGTCGCGATGATCGTAATGATGGTGGGTCACCATCAGATCCGCGAGCGCCGCGTCTCCCCCAATCGACCGGAAGGTCAAGTCCCCCAACTCATCGGCAATGTTGAACGGCTCTTGATCCCGCCGGTGCACCCCAGCTGCAGTCACCAGGGTGACTGCACACTTGGACAGCTCGCGATCAAGCGGCGTGTATGGAACACATTTTCTGGAAAGTAATGTCATATAGGAGATCTATAGGACGAGTAGGACGAATAGGACGAATACAATCCTTCTAACCTATCGGTCCTATTCGTCCTAT